>JBBDMR010000134.1:0-12974 GCA_040878225.1 Acidimicrobiia bacterium | reverse complement strand
CAGTCCCCCTTACCTCCCGGCCCTTTCGGGCCGGCAGGGACTTTTCCCCCATTCGACTTCGTCTCTGGGGGAACAGCCGCTCCCTCCGGTCGCTGGGGGGAACAGCCGCTCCCTCCGGTCGCTGGGGGGGAACAGCGACGGCGCCTTCCTTCCGCAAACGGGAGGACAGTTAGGCGGTGCTTCGTTCCTGGGCTTCTTCGTATTGGTGGAGGGCCACCAGGAATGCGATGAAGAGAACCGCGGAGACCACGGTGTAGGTGATGGGGATGATCCTGATCTCAAAGGCGTTGAGGCCTTCGATGTCATCGGGCTTGGGGCCGCGGGGGGCGTAGATCACGAAAAGAATCGAGCTGATGGTGAGCCAGCCGAAGACCGCGGCTCCCGAGACCAAGAGGCCGAGTCGTTTGCCGAGGTTGGTGTAGTTGAACAGGTAGATCGACCCGTAGAAGAGGGCAAACGAAGCTGCGGTCAGGATGATCCCGGTGACGAAGAGATTCGCCGACAACAGGTCTCTGAAGATTTCACGCATTGCCTACTCCTCCCCGACCCCGGCGAGATTCCCCGAGCGCAGGTAGGCGGCGAGCAACTCGAGGTCTTCCTGCGCCAGGATCGCCCCGAATGCCGGCATCCTCCCGGATCCGAACCCGTTCAGACCGTAAGGGGCATTCGCCTCCGACCCGTTGGTCAAGAACTCGATCAGCAGGTCGACCTCCGACTCGGGGTCGTCGGGAGCAGAGCCGAATTGGACCACCGGACGGCCGTCCCATAGGGCAGGCCCGAAACCACCCGATCCCACTTCTTGGGTGTAAGGCACACCGGCTGAGAAGCCGGCCGTATGACAGCGGGCGCAGTTCGAGTTGAAGAGCCCCACGGCGCGGGCCGCCTCTTCTTCCGACACTTCCATCGCGGCGGCCACACCCTCGATGTCGATCTCCCAGGCACGCTGCTCCTGGGCGGCGAGGAGGAAGTCGCGACCACCCACCTGAATGGCGAGCAGACTGGGGTTGTTTTCAGTGGCGACCCGGAGGGTCACCCGAAGCGAATCGAGGTTGCCCACCACATTGTCCAGGGTTGTCGCATCGTCGACGCCGCCGACAGATGCGGGGTTGGCCGGGTCGAGATTCACCACTGTCACCTGGGGCGGGATTGTGACACCGGCGGCGTCGGCCATCTGGGCGGTGATAGTCGCCTCTGCTGACGTCGACAGCCCGTCTCCGTCGGGGTCGGCACCATCGGCGATCGCGGCCTGCACCGTGGTGAGCAACTCGGCGATTGCCGCGTCGGCGCCTTCGGCCGTCGAAGCCTCTTCGAGGACGGTGGCCAGAGCTTCGGCATCGCTCACGGTCTCCACATCGGAAGGAAGGCCGCTGACTCCGAGAACTTCTGCCTCCCCGCGTGCCACTTCGAGTATCTCCAGGCTCGACTCGGCGAGCTCCATCGGTGATCCGACAGCGCCCCGCTCAATAGCGGTCTCCACCGCGGCGAGGTTCTGCTCCAGTATCGGGTCTCGCTCGATGGCGGCTTCGAGTTGAGTAACGGCCTCCGCTGCCAGCTCGGCGTCGGCAACCTCGGGATCCATCTCGATCGCCTCGACCACCTGGAAGAGGGCGGCGACTTCGGCGGTCAGTGCGGAAAGCTCGGTTTCGACGCTATCGGAGACTCCATCTCCGTCGGTGTCGACCCCCTCGCCGGCGCGCTCTTCGAGTTCGTCAGCCCGGTCGGCAAGCGGGGCAAACAGCTCGAACTCTTCGGGTGCCGACCTGATGTTTGCAATGGTCTGTTCCTGGTTGAGGATCGCCGCCGCGACGGTGGCTTCGGCACCAGCGAGCCGGTCAAGCTGGACCGTGATCCCGGGTTGCACTTCCTCGAGGGCTGCGGCCTGGGGTACCTGGATCGTCTTCAGGTAGTTGACCACGTCGACGACCTGAAGGTCGTTGAGCGGCCCGCCACCCGGGATTCCCCAGGGCGGCATCGGGGTGTTGCCTCGACCGTAGGTAACCCAGTAGTTGACCTCGTCTTCGTCGTATCTGAAGAAGATGTCGTTGAGCGCAGGGGCGGTCCAGGAAACCGTGACGCCGGATCTCTGCTCGACGAACTGGGCCGACCCTCCAACGCCTTCCGGACCGTGGCAGCTGAAACATGCGAACTCCGTCACGATCTTCTCGCCACGGGAGATCGACTCCGCCGAGAACTCCTCGACGAACCCCTGCTGCCGGTCGAGTTCTCCTAGGAAGTACAGCGGCAACGAGATAGCGAGGAACGCCGAAAATGCGATTGCTGCCTTCTGGTTGGTTTCCAACCGCTTGGTCTCGATCTCAGCGTTGGTCAGACCGGGAGCGAGATTGTTGGGGATTTCCTCCGAGCCGCGGTTGCGGACGGCTGAGACCCCGAGCAGCGCCAGCCAGGCGATCCCGACCACAACCGCGACGACAGTGATGAAATTCGCGGTCATGCTCCGCTCGCGGCCGTTGTCCCGATGCAACTGGGGCCTTGCGGGAAGTTGATTGAAAGGATCGCCGCACGCGGGGTCTCGATGATGGTGCCGGTTTTGATGATGAACCTGCCGCCAACCGACTCCACGACGAAGCGGTCGAGGTTGCGGGGGGCAGGCCCGGCGAAGTACTCACCGATTGCGTTGTACTTGGAACCGTGACACGGGCACTCGAACCCTTGGGAGGGGCCACACCATGGGACCCTGCACCCGAGGTGGACGCAGCGCTGGAAGAGCGCCATCAGCCCGGCGGCCTCCACCCCTCGTCCCTGATACTGCTCGCTCAGCGAGGTCGGGGCCGGCACCACATACGCCCGCGCCTCGGGGACGAAGACCGGGATTATCGAACCATCAGGGGTAACCGACTGCGCCTGCAGGTCTGCAATCGCTCCGGCGTCGATGTCGGCACCGAAGCCACCCGAAAGCTTCGGCCAGAGGAAGGCCAGCGAGTCGACACCCATTAGTGCCAGGAACGACCCGAAAGTGGCGAGAAGGGCACGGTTGAAGAACTGGCGCCGGCTGACGCCCGCCTCCTCGGTGGAGACTTCGACTACCCGCTGCTCTTTGACGACCTCAACCCCATGAACCTCTCCATCGGGTTCCTCGATCTCGACTTCAACCTCGGCTTCGTCTTCATCGGTCTCCTCGACTTCCTCGGCCGTGGTGGCAATGGGCTCGACACGGACACCAGCCATAGACCTGTCGGCTTTCCGGGTCTCAGCAGAAAGGCCCTCGAGCGGGTCCCGCTCCGGCTGGGACCGTTTGAACGCAATCGCAAAAGCTCCAACGGCGCCAACGATCGCCACGACTGCAACACCGATCAGGATGAGGTTCTCGGCGCTCATTCGAAATGGACCCAGTCCTTGAGGTCGTCGAAGAAGACACCGTCACGCCACGGATAGGTGAAGTTGAAGCCCTGGCCCCGGAATAGCACGCCGATGATCGTCAGGGTTGCGGCACCGGCCATGAACATCGAGTAGAGGGCGATGGCGAACTTGCGGTCCGACGGCGTCGTCGAAGGGTTCTTGTCGAGGAAAGGAACCAGGATGAAGAAAGCAAACCCGGTGAAGGTCGGGATCATCACGCCAGCGATCTGTGGATCGAAGTAAGAGAGCAACTCCTGGAGCCCGAGGAAGTACCACGGTGCTTTCGACGGGTTCGGGGTGGCGTTGAAGTTCGCCGGATCGAGGAGCGGGGAGTGGATGACGATCGACATGATCACCAGCAAGGCGGTGATGGCGAGCAAGGCCCCGAACTCCATCAGCATCAGATGGGGCCAGGTGTTTACCTTGTCGGTCGGCTCGGCCTTGACATTCTGGATCGCCCGGGCCTTGACCACCGTGAGCAATCGCTGGGTTCTAACCCCCTGGGGTGTCCCAGCAGGCGGGACCGACGGGCGGGGGCTGACCATCGACGCCACTTTCCCGTTGCCGGACCCGTTCGGCGACGACGCGGGTGGTTCCTCGACAGGCTTTTCGGCTACGGCGACTGCAGCTGCAGGCTGCGCCGTCTCGGGAACGGCATCCTCGGCCGCAGCATCATCGGATGCCGGTTCCGGGGCAGCATCATCGGACCCGGTCTCAGCCACAGCAGGCTCGTCGCCGGCCTCGGCCTCAGGCACCGGATCGGGGTCGGCCTCATCCGCATACTCGGCCTCTTTCGGCTCCTCGGGCTGAATGTCCTGATCGGAGTCACTCTCGACATCGGGCGCCTCCTCGTCGGCGTCATCACCCGCCGGGGGAGTCTCCTCCACCGGTTCCGGCTCCTCTTCGACAACTGCGTCGAGTTCGGGGGCGTCGGCCGGCTCCTCCTTCGGCACAACCACGGGAGGGCCTTCGCCCTTCATCTCCGCGAGCACGTCTTCGACCGGCACCCCCAGGGCTTTCGCCTTGGCTTCTGCCGATCTCCTGAGGAGGCTCTCTGGTATCTCAGCCATCAATACTCCTTACAACGGCCCTGAAATTCCGCCGTCTTTGCGCACACGCCAGAAATGGACTGCCATGAAAATCACGATGATGAACGGGAAGAACAGGACATGGAGGACGTAGAAGCGCAATAGCGTCGCCGCTGTCACCTCGACACCGGCGAGCAGCCCGAACTTGACCTGGGCCCCGATTGCGGGGACGAACGACGCCATGTTGCTGCCGACTGTCACCGCCCAGAGTGCCAGCTGGTCCCATGGAAGAAGGTATCCGGAGAAGGAGAGCAGGAGGGTGAGGAGGAGCAGCACCACACCTACCACCCAGTTGAACTCGCGCGGTGGCTTATAAGCGCCGTGATAGAAGACGCGGCTCATGTGGAGGAACACCGATAGCACCATCAGGTGAGCGCCCCAGCGATGCAAGTTCCGCATCAGCGAACCGAACGCAACGTTGGTCGACAGCGCCTGCACGTCGGCGTATGCGGTCTCCGCACTCGGGGTGTAATAGAACATCAGGAAGATGCCGGTGATGGTGAGCAGGATGAACAAGAAGAAGCTGAGGCCGCCGAGACACAAGGTGTACGACAGCTTCACGGCGTGCCGCTTCACCTTCACCGGGTGGAGGTGGTAGAGGACGTTGTTCATCACCACATAGGAGCGGTTGCGGGGGCTATCGGAGTAACCCTGCTTGAACGGTGAGCCGGGCCGGAGGATCGATTCGAGGGCCTGGCTGCCCCAGATCTTGTCCTTCGCCTCGGTTATCCGTTCCTTGAGACTTGTTCTTCCTTCAGCCACTTCGCCTCCTACCAGCGAATCCCGTAGGCGTAACCATTCTTCGAATCCCGCTGACCCGTGTCGAAATCCCAGGGCCTGCGGTCGAGTCCGAGTTCCTCGGCCTGGTCGGCGAGGGAGCCCTCGAACTTCCCCAGGGAGATGACCCCTGTCGGGCACCGGTCGATGCAGAGAGCACAACGCGTGCACTCGTCCTCGTCGACGACGAACCACCCGTAGTTCTGTACATCATCCCCCGGATGATCGACGTTGACTGCCTCATCGATGGCGTCGAAAGAGAGGTAGTGGATGCACTTCCACGGGCAGATATCAACACAACCCTCACAGAGGATGCACTCCGATTGGTCGATATGGAGAAACTGCTTGGGCCGGAGCTTGTCGGTGAAGTAATCACCATCGACAAGGGCAAGCTGGTAGTCGTCGCGGAAGGGAGGGGTCTCATCGACCACGCCTCTGGGCATCATCCACCGCCTTTGACCAGAGTCCGGCCATAGGGGGACTTCGGCTCCGCCTTCTCAGCGGATGCGGGCCGCCCGTCGTACATGCGCTGCACCTGGAGGGCGAAGATGGCCACTGCGGGGATCATCACCAGGTGCCAGCCGGTGGAGATCAGGTCCTTGACGACGGCCCAGCTGATGTCGATCTCGTTTCCGAGCACGAGGAACGGAGGGATTGTCACCGCAACCCGCTGCGACGACCAGTCGAGGTCGGTCTGGGCCAGGTTGAGCCATTCGGAAGGGACGATCCCGAAGAGAAGCACCAACTCGATCCACGACAGGAAGGCGGCGAACATCGCCCTGGACCATGTCAACTTCTGATTGAGGACCCAGATCAGAGCTGCCCCGGCAAGTATCAGCTGGCTCGCGACGAAGGCCGCGACATAGCCGAGGGCTTTCCAGTACCAGCCCCGGGGAACCCAGTCGAAGGACGTGAGGACCACATCGACCTCCACGCCATCGACGATTTCAGTCTGCGGGAAGCTCGAGAAGTGGATCCACCAAACGGCAACGGCGAGGAGCAGAGTGCCAACACCGAGCATCGACCAACCAATACTCTTGCGGCGGCTATCGCTCAGTTCTGCCAATCGGTACATGTTCTCGCTTGTTCGGGACGCGTCAAACCTGTTGTTTCCAAGTTTCTACCACACACATGCCCCGGAGTTGGAACCGAGACACAACTATTAAAACCTCTGGCTCAATTAATGAAGGTCCACAGGATCTAGTTATGCTCCCGCCCGACCCTGTTTTACGAGGACCAAGAGTGGCGATAGGCCAATCATCCGATATTCGAGCCCTGTTGGGGAAAGGCGCAGACGGTGATCGTCTCGCGGTCGCCCACATCGTGGTTGGCGCGCTCTATCTGCTCCTCGGAGGGGTGCTCGCCTTATTTGCCCTACTTTCGCTCCGGTTCCCCGACCAGTCCCCGATTTCGTACGGACAGGTCGACCTCATGGCGACAACATCTCTCATGCTCGGCTTCGGGGTCCTGACCATGGCCGGCGGCATCTATTACGTGCTTCCCCGACTCACCGGCACCCGGCTGGCGAACCCGGGCCTCGCCGGCGTCGGCCTGTTCGCGGTGGCCGGGCTGACCGCGCTCGGAGTGATCAGCATCCCCCTCGGTTTGGGCGACGGGGGCCAGCCACTCGGGCTCGCCTGGTGGCTCGACCTTCCCCTTGCCGTCGCCCTCACCGTCCCCCTCGTCGTGACACTGGGGACCGTTCGGGCCCGTGAGGAAAAGCGGAGCTACGTCACGGTCTGGTTCATCCTCGGTGGGGTGGTCTGGTTGCCCCTCGTCTACATTTCGTCGACGCTGGGGAGCCTTCCCTTCGCCAGCTCACTCGCCACCGCCTTCAGCGGTGTCTTCCTCTCAGCAGGTTTTGTCAATATGTGGCTGCTCGTGATCGGCTTCGGCCTCTTCTACTTCACGGTGGTCAAAGAACTAGATATCCCTCTCGCCAGCAGGCAGCTTGCCATCGTCGGATTCTGGTCGCTCGGCTTCGCCTCTGTCTGGTGGGGGGTCTCCCAGCTGATCTTCGGGCCGGGGCCCGACTGGCTCGACGGAGTCGCCGCCGCTTTCGGCATCGCTTTGCCCATTGGCGCGCTGGCCAACGCCGCAAACTACTCGCTGACCCTGGAAAGCTCGTGGCGGGACCTCCCCGACCATCCCGGCCTCAGCTCAGGAGTCATCGGGAGCTATTTCGCTGTCGTGGTCGCCGGTCTAGCCTCCTTCGCCGGCTTTCCGTCAATCGGCGCGGCCGCCTCGTTGACGCCGTTCTGGGACGGTATCGAGTACGCCGCGCTTCTCGGCATCGGTCCGCTGCTCGCCGCGGGTTTCGTCTTCCCGGCCATGCCCCGGCTTTCGGGTCGATCGGTGCCGTCGATGGATCGGGTCCGCTCGTTCAACAGGTACACCATCATCGGCAGCGGAGGGGTCCTGTTCACCCTTGCCGCCGCCGGCCTCTACTCCGGCTACGCCTGGATAGGGGGCTCGAATGGCGCAGCATTCGTCGGCGTCGGGGAGGGGTGGGCTCAAAGCGGTGGCAACCAGGCCGTGAGTGTGCTCATCCTTCTCGCCGTTGGCTTCGGGGTCATTTCGTTGCTGGCGCAGTTTGCCTACGCCGGCGTGGTTCTCGGGACCCTGACCACCGGGAAAGCGGTCCCCCAGGAAGTCCTTGTCTCCCGTGGTGCTTCCGATGAGTGATGTCAACACCGCCGCTGAGTCGATGGGCATTCCTGCCGAGCTGGTATCTCGCTCGGCTGCGGCCCGGGCCCAGGCGTCGGGAAGCACAACCGAGGAGGTCCTCGCCGCCTGGAGTGGCGGAGGTTCGGTTGCCACCAGGACCCCAGATGCGGAGGACACAGCGACGCAGGACACGCCGGCGGCGGATACTGACACGGCTCCCGCCGAAGAGGCCCCACCGACCCCTGCCCCAACCCGCGAGCCCGTCGAGCAGGCGCCGCTGGAGATTCCTGCCGCGGCCGGCTCCCCGACACCAGCTCCGGCACCGGCACGTCCCGCCACCCCGCCGGTCCTGGTCGGGACGAGCGACAACCCGTTGGCTTACGTGGTCGGTGCAGTTGGGCTCTTCGTTGCGGTGGCGCTGCTCGCGCTCGTCGGTCCATCGATCCCCGTCGACGCCCCCGGCGCTCGCACGAGCGAGATCTCATTCAGCGACGCCGCCTCCGCAGGACAGGAGGTATATCTGAGTCTGGCCTGTGCCTCCTGTCACACCCAGATGGTCCGGCCCGTCCTCGCCGATGTCGGACTCGGCCCGGTCACGATGAGTGACAGCAATCAGATCCTCGGCACACGCCGGTACGGCCCCGACCTGTCGGATGTGGGGGGTCGCGTCACCGCGACCCAACTGGAGTCGATTATCGTGGGAAGTGGTGGCCACCAGGGTCACAACCTCTCCAGCGACGACCTGGCAAACCTCGTCGCCTACCTGCTCGAGTCGTCGACTACGATGGGAGGTCAGTAATGAGCGACCTGGCCGCTGCCGCCGCTGCACTCGGCATCCCCGAGTTGTTGGTCCAGAGGTCCGCCGAAGCCCGGGCTGCCGAGACCGGGGCCAGCGTCGAAGAGGTCCTTGCCGCATGGGCAGGTGGCGAGTCCGGTCCCGCTCCAGCCGCGAAGCCCGAGTCATCGCAGCCTGAGGAGACCGGGACGACCACGGAAGACGCCGCCGAACCCGACGTGGAGCCGGCCGCACCCGAGGTGACCATCGAGATCCCCGACGAGAGGCCGGCGGACAGAGTGCCCGCCGTCGCCGTCTCGAGAGCTCCTGGCCCGACCGAAGTCACCGCGGCGGAAGCAGCCAACCTGCCGGTCGTGATAACGGTTCCGACCAGCGGGATCAAGGAGCGCACCAACTCTGCAGTACCGAAGTGGCTGGCGGTCACCTTCTTCATTGCCCCCCTGCTTGCACTGTTCGCCCTGGGGAGTTCGGCCACCGGTGAATGCGGGACCGCCACCGAACTCGAGACGAACGTGATCACCGGAGAGATCGTCAATTGCGACGGGTCGGAGTTCACAGGTTCGGCTGTTGGCGGTGGCGAGACCGACTTCATCGCTCTCGGCGAGGCGATCTATCAGGGCAGCGAGTTGAGCGGGGTCAACTGCGCCGGCTGTCACGGGGCCGGCGGTGGTGGAGGTGCGGGACCTGCGCTCAACGCGGTGCTGACAGTCTTCGGGTCGTGTGCCGACCACACCGAATGGGTGTCACTGGCCACGGCCGGGCTCCAGGCCGCGGGGCGATCCACATACGGTGACACCAACAAGCCGCTCGGCGGCTTCGGAGCCGGCATGCCTGGGTTCGGCTCGTTGTTGAGTGAAGAGCAGATCGCCGCCGTCAGCGCTTTCGAGCGGGTCAGATTCGGGGGACAGGAGCCGGAGGCCGCCCTGAGCGATTGCGGCCTGGCTGAGGACCCTGAGGAGGGTGAGGGTGAAGAAGGTGCCGGAGAGGATGGCGCAATCGTCGACCAGCCCCCCGATACCACCGACACCGGAGAAGGTGTGCCCGATCAAGGCGGTGACGGGGAGACCGGCTCCGGAGGCTAGTGGGCTGATCGGCGCAGACCGCGCAGACCCCTACGCAAAGCCCGTTTCTCGATACGTCCTTCGGCGATGACTCTCTCGTCCTCGTAGATCACAATAGGGATCCGGCTCCCATAGCGTTCTCTGAGACTGTCGGAGGCATCGACGTCGAGCTCCTGGACTGTTCCTCCGTACCTGGCGACCTCAGCATTGACCAACGGCCTGGCCGCGTCGCAAAGCGGGCACCGATTCCTGGTCAAAAATTGGACTTCAAATTTACTCAAGGGATCACTCTCAGTGGTCGATAGTCAGGGTGCATGCGATGGAGGGCGGTCGTTTTCCCCTCACACCACGGGCACGTTCTGCCTAGGTGTGATGGATAGCCTCCCAGCCCGCCCCACGGTAACGACCTCCTCCTACATGTAGTTGGGGCCCTCGACTCGTCGGGGGCCCCAACATATTTACGACCACTCCCGGAAGGGGTACTCTCGCCAATCAACCGAGGAGAGACCCTGCGACCGGCCACAGCAATAATCATCGTCATCCTGCTCGTCATCATCTCCGTCGCCGGCATCTTCCAGTTGATCCAGATCCTCAACACCTGACGGTCAGGCGCTGAATCTCACATTCATTCCCGTGGCGATTCGCAGCTCCTCGGCGGCACTCCCCCCGTTTATGGCGATGGCAATCAGGCCGGCCGAGTCGACATGGAGCAGAGCTGAGCCTTGTGAAGCATCGGAATATGCGCTGACCCAGGGAAGGTGATGAGTCGTGGCTCCGATGCTGACCGAGACGTCGCTTCCCGGGGCCACACCGACCTCGATGAGGTCATCGGGCCCCACGTTCGTCTGTGCGTTCCCGAACCCGTCCACCCACCAGCACTGCCCTGAGATACCCCCATCGTCCACCTCCGGCAGCGGCAGCAGCATCGGGGTCACATCATTGCCATCGAGCACAGGGCCCAGATCGTCGATTGCCGCCTCGCCCGAGGCCAGCAGTCCGGCGGCGGGAGCGAAGATGTCACGTCCGTGGAATGTGGCGCCGGGTGAGGGGATCATTGCCTCCGGGTTTTCGATTGACACGATCTTCGATGCACCACCCACCAGGGCAACGGCCGGTGACAGGAGACCGTTGTCAGGGCCGACAAAGAACCCCCAATTCGTCTCCAGGGCGAGTGCCTTTCTCTCCGAGCCCACACCGGGGTCGACGACCATCAGGGCGACGCCGTCGGGCAGGTATTGGATCGCCCTGGTCATTGCCAGGGCCCCGGCGCGAACGTCCCCGCGCGGCACATGGTGGGTCACATCTATAACCGGCGATCCGGGCGCCAACTTGGCGAGCACCCCGTGGACAACACCGACGAACTCGTCCTCGAGGCCGAAGTCGGAGAGAAAGCTGATAGGAAAGGTCACGACGGGAACGGTAGTGGCAAGCGTGGACGGCAACCCTATATTGCCCTTATGGCGGATCAGACATATGAGAATCTCGCCAGGGCTATCGCCAGGACCCACGTATCGATGCTCATGGGCGTCGTCGATACTGGAAAGACCACCCTCGGGCTCATGGCCGCCCGGATCGCGGTCAACGAGGGGCGAACCGTGGCTTACGTCGACGCCGATGTGGGCAACACGACCGTTGGCCCCCCGGCCTGCATCGGGCTCAAAGTGATCCGGACGGTCGCCGACCTCGACGACATGGCCACGCCCGACCAATTGCACTTCGTCGGCACCATCAGCCCGTCGCGACTGGTGCTCCAGCAGGTGGTCGCCACTGCGGCCCTGACCGACCGGGCGAGGAACCTCGCAGACCACGTGATCATCGACACCACACCGGTCGTGTCGGGTGTGGCGGGAGAGACCCTCAAGTACCACAAGACCGAGTTGTGTCGCCCCGACCGGGTAGTGGCGTTGCAGCGCGGCGGGGAGATGGAACCGGTGGTGGGAATGCTGCGACGCTTCCTCGGTGTCGAGGTCCTGGTCGCCCCAAGCGACCCCAACGTCAACCCGGTATCACCCGACGAGCGCTCCGAGCGCCGCAAGGCTTCCTTCCGCACCGCGCTGAGCCCACCCATGGAGCGATGGAAGGTACGGCCAACTGTCTTCGCCCCGACCCTCCCCGTCGGTCTCAATCTCACCCGCCTCGATTCCGTGCTGGTCGGGGTTCAGGACCAGGGGGGCGCTTGCCTTGGCCTCGGCTTGCTGGCACATGACGATGACGGGCTCAAGGTGATGACCAACGTCGGCGAAGGGATGAAGGGGCTGCGCCTCGGATCGATGCGTCTCGACCCGGAAACCTTCGCGGTCACCATGCTCTCTCTCCGTGAGGTCATGTTCGGGATCTGACATCCTGTTTGGGTCCGAAGACCTAAAGAGTATCTGGGAAAATGCCGATAGCGGGGGATGCCCAGCAAAAAGCCCTGGATCGCCGCCCTCCTCGCAATATCACTCTCGGTGATGGGACTCGGCCTGTCCGCCACAGCAGACGCTGGACAGGAGAACGAATTCCTGGCAGCCATCAACTCCTCCCGCTCCGCGGCTGGCCTCGCCCCCCTCGCCATGTCCGGCGGCCTCCAGACCTACGCCAGGTCACACAGCGTCGACATGGCCAACGCCAACCAGATCTATCACTCGACCGGCGATCAGCTTGCTGCCGCAGCCGGGTCGGGCTGGAGCAACCTGGGTGAAAACGTGGGTCGGGGACCGGGTGTCGCTGCACTCCACTCTGCGTTCATGGGTTCGTCGGGTCACAAGGCGAACATTCTCGGCGACTACAACTACGTGGGGATCGGCACCACCACCGCAGACGGCTACATCTACGTCACCGCAGTATTCATGAAGAAGGGCGCGACCACCGCTGCCGCCCCGACCACCACGACCACCGTTGCCAAGTCCTCGTCTCCAGAACCCACGACGACCATCACAACGTCAACAACGCTTCCCCCCACAACCACCACGACCACTCTCGTTGTCCCCCCGGACCGGGAAGTGGTCCCCGGCACCGAATGCCTGGAGGCCACCCGCTTCTGGCAGAAATGCCACGACTGAATAACTCTCCCTCCGCTTGCGGAGGGAGTACCTCCGACCGTTAGGTCGGAGGGGAGGGTGGGGCGATCCCACCAACAGTGCTCAATGCCCCACCAACGCGACCACTCTCCCAGCCCGAGGGACCTCTCCCTCCTACCTCCACCCGCCTGACGGCGGGCGCAGGAACCTTCCTCCCGCAAGCGGGAGG
>JBBDMR010000133.1:0-2349 GCA_040878225.1 Acidimicrobiia bacterium | reverse complement strand
GATTTCATCGGGTTGCCCTCGCCGAAATAGCAAGCGAATCCACCGGACAGGACACCGGTTCTGTTCAAGACTCTTTCTGCCGTGCCGATAAGGAAAAAAACGGCCAGGAAGAACACTTGGACTTGAATACTCCGGAGCTCACCCGCATCTTTCGCGAGGAGCTCCAACAGCGATCCGATCGACTGGTCACGGGGGCGAGAGCTCTGCGCGACCGGACTCTTGCTGCGGCTGATGTTCCCGACTTGATCCGGGACGCACACACCATCAAGGGTTCTTCTGGCTTGCTCGGACACGATCGCATTCGCGAAGCCGCCACCTGTCTCGAACAGCTCTGGCGTGGCGTCCTGGAGGGGAAGGCACCAGAAGGCGATGTGGTGGTTGCAATGGAGGCGGCTGCCGGCCGGCTCCCGTCAGCCGTTGACGACGAGAGCGACGAACTTCCCAAACTGATCCGCCGGCTGGCCGAAGGGCTAACGGTCGGCGTGTCCAGCGAGGTGCTTACTCTTCCCGGCCCCGAGGCGGGCTCGCTCGGGGGTCTTCTTTCCTCTGTCTCCGAATCACTGCTCGGCGGGGTGACCCGGGTCGATACCGGCGACCTCTACCGCCTGATCAACCGGGTCGTCGAAGTGTCTCTCGACGCCGATGCGCTTGCCGATCTCTCCCTGGTCTCGATCGAAGGTGCCGACCCCGAGATGTTCCGCAAGGCATGGCGGGTGCAGCTGGAGAAGCTGAGCAGCTCGATCAGCGAAATCCAGAACCAGGCCGTCTCACTCGCCGACGTCAGCTTCGCCGAGGTCACCTCGACCTTCCACCAGTTCGTCAGGTACCTGGGCCGGAGAATCGGCAAGGACGTCCGTCTCGAACTCATCGGTGAGCCAATCCACATCGACCGTCAGATCGTCGACCTGCTCCGTGAGCCGCTGCGCCACCTGCTGGTGAACGCCGTCGACCATGGGTTGGAAGATGCCGACCACAGGATCAGCCTGGGCAAAGCGGCAACCGGGACGATCACTGTGGGGATCCGGTCGGTGGACGGAAAGGTGGAAATCTCGGTCGCCGACGACGGCGGCGGTATCGATTGGAGCCTCGTGGCCAGGACCGCCGAGGAGCAGGACATGTCCCCGCTTCCCACCGACCTGACCCCCTTGCTCTTCCATCCCGGCTTTTCAACGGTCGACCCGCCAAGCGAGTTCTCGGGATCGGGAGAGGGCCTCAGCTCGGTCCGGGAAGCCGTGGAGCTGGTGCGCGGGGTGATCCGCATCGAGTCGCAGCGGGACAAAGGAACCACGGTCGTGATGACGCTTCCGGTCTCGATGGTCCTCCAGGACGCAGTGATCGTGGCCACCGGCGACCAGTTCTGGGGCCTGCCCGAAGCCGCTGTCGAAGCTTCGATGCAGCTGTCCAAGGCCGAGATCCAGACCACCCCATCGGGGCGGGTCATCCGTTTCGCCTCCGGTGATGTGCCGTATGTGTCGCTGGCCGAGGCGGTAGGGCACGAGGGCGAGACCGACGAGCAGGAGATCGTTGTCGTGAACACCCGATTCGGCCTGGTTGCCGTCTCGGTCGACGAGCTGGTCGATCGCCGGCGGGTGGCTGTGAAGAACCTCGGTCCGATCCTCGAAGGTCCGGGCCATGTCACCGGTGCCGCGCTGCTGGGCGCCGGCCAGATACTCGTTGTGCTCGACCCGAACTATCTCGGAATGTATGCAGGGCGCCGTCCCCGCTCCATCGACGGCAAGCCCAAAGTCCTCGTCGTCGATGACTCCGCCGGGGTGCGCCAACTTCTCTCCGCGACCCTGAACGGGGCCGGCTTCGAGGTGACGGTCGCCGGGGGAGCACGGGAGGCAGTGCTGGCCATGGCCGAGGAGGAATTCGACGCGTTGGTTGTCGATTACTCGATGCCCCGCTCCAGCGGCACCGATCTGGTCCGTGCCCTCAGGGGAGCCGACGTCGACATCCCTATTGTCATGGTCTCCGGCGTCGCTACCCCCGAGGAGAAACAGGAAGCATGGCGGGTGGGCGTCGATGCCTACCTGGACAAGTTCGACCTCCGCCAGGGCGTTCTCTCCAGCACCATTCGCAGGCTCATCGGCGTCGACGAAGCCAATACTGCCAGTTGACATCTGGTCGACTCTCTCTCCCACCGCTTGCAACTCTCCCTCCGTTCACGGAGGGGGTACGGGCGACTGCGGACTCTCCCTCCGTTCACGGAGGGAGTACCTCCGACCGATAGGTCGGAGGGGAGGGTGGGCCGTTCCCACCAATTGTGCTTGGGCCGCGTCCGCTCTCAACTTGAGAGTCTCAGCCCCCCTTACCTCCCGGCCCTTCCGGGCCGGCAGGGACTTTTCC
>JBBDMR010000132.1:0-13141 GCA_040878225.1 Acidimicrobiia bacterium | reverse complement strand
TCACTCGGCTATACCGAGGTCGGCCAGGACGAGAACAGCGCGCAGATGGTGAAGGTCCTGCACTAGTACTGTTCGGCAAAGGAGGAAGCCAACCCATGTCTTCAATTACCAAGACCATCCGACTTTCCGGCCAGGCCGACGGGTCGATCGAAGACGCTGTGGGCACGGTCCTGGCGCGCGCCGCCAGCACGATCAGCGACATCCAGAAGTTCGAGATCGTCAAGGTCGGTGGGAAGGTGGACAACTCCGGTGCCCCCACCCTGTTCACCGTGACCCTGGACATCACTTTCGGGATCAAAGACACAGTCGAACACGAGTAATGAAGAAATACCTGCTGGTGGTCGTTGCCACCGCGATTTCGATTGCCCTGATGTGGGTCGGTGAGAACGTCTTTGCCGATGTCGAGGAGCCGACCTGAACGTCGCCCCTCCCCCGCGCAATCTCGGGAACGGGATCTACCAGATCCCGGCTCCCCTGCCCTTCAAGTCGCCCCCGTTCGTCAACACCTACGCGGTCGAGTCAGGCGACGGGTTGCTCCTATTGGACTGCGGGACCGATTGGAAACCGGGACGTGACGCAATTCGCGATGGCTTTGCGGCTCTGGGGCTCTCCGAAGATGCGGTGCACACCCTGGTGGTCTCCCATCTCCATCTCGACCATGTCGGGATGTCGAAACGGCTCATCGACGAGTGGGGCTGCGAGTTCGTTATGCACGAACGTGCCGAGAAACTGGTCGACTCGTACAACGACACTCCGGGGTTCCTTCAGAGCTTGCGCCAGATCGGGCACAGCCACGGTGTGCCCGGCTCGATTCTCGACGAGATCTCCGACTTCAGCAGGCCTGACTACATGCCGGAGATCTACAAACCGCACCGCACCGTTGTCGACGGCGAAGCCCTCGACCTCGGCGGCGGGCGGGCTCTAACCGTGATTCACACCCCGGGCCACGAGCCAAGCCACATCTGCCTCCGCGACACCAAGACCGGCATCACTTTCAGCGGCGACCATGTCCTTCCCCGGATCTCCCCGGTGATCATGTACGACGGCGTGCTCGACGATCCCCTCGGCGAGTACCTGCACTCACTGCAGAAGCTGGTCGACATGGAGATCGGCATCACCTATCCCGCTCACGGGACGATCATCGACCAGGGAGACGAACGAGCCCGCCAGATCCTCTTGCACCACGATCGCCGGCTTCTCGACATGGCCGAACTGGTGCGCGAGGCTGACACCACCGCATGGGAGGTGATGGTCGGCTCGTTCCGTCCCCACCTCGACCCGCTCCAGATGCGGCTCGCCTTTCTCGAGACCGTCTCCCATCTCGAGCACCTCCGTCTCTCGGGACGAATCCACTACGTACAGCGGGATCAGGTGACGGTCTACACCGGGTAGCGCACCACTCAGTTCATCCAGGCGAAGACTGCGGCTCCCGCGGCGAAGGCCAGGAGCCAGCTCGCCAGCGATCCGACGAGGACGTATTCGGGAGCGATCTGCTTGGGCTCCGATGAGATCTCGGGGAAGCGAAGGATGCTCTTGGCCGCGACCACGATTCCGGCTGCCGCAGCCTGTCCGGAGATGACCAGCACAAAGACCAGAAGCCGTTCCAGGACCCCGATCCAGCGGCCCGCACGATTGGTGTCTTCGGGAGTCTCGACCCGGACCAGGCGGAGCACCAGGCGCACCACCCAATTCGCCGGGACCGTGAGAAGCACGGCGACCGCGGTCACGACAACAGCCTCGGTCATTCGACTGCCCCCGGCCGATACCCGAGCACGGCAAGGATGCCGTGGTTTTGCAGCCTCCGGCTCACCGAGCTCTGACTCAGGCCAACCTGTCTCGAGATTCCGGTCTGGTTGGTGCCTTCGATGTGGAGGCGGGCAATCTCGAAGTCGACTTCGTCCCAGGCGGCGGTGATGTGGTCGCGGGAGACGAGATAGGCATTGAACAGGTCTTCGCTGCCATCGCCTGTCTTCACCAGGGTCCGCACCGACCGGGGCACTGCGTTCGACGACTCCGACTTCTTGACCTCATCGATTGCCTCCCGGGCCCGCCACCAGCAAGGCCCGTCCTGGCCAAATGGCGGGTCGTGCGGCACGAGGTCGAGAGTTCCCCAACCGATCCCGATCCGGACATCCACGGTCGGCTGCAACGCCAGGCGGATCTGGAGAGTGGCCGAAATCGCCGCCGGAACATCGTCGAACAGGCCCTGGAACTCGTCACCGATGGTCATCCGCAGGGGCTGCACTGCCGGGGCCACCGAGTTTCCCCGGATCATCGCTTCGTCGAGATAGTGCTGGAGCTCTTCACGGTCCCCAGAATGCCGGGAGGCTATGACATCTCCGACCAGAGCTGCATAGGATTTATGCGTCATAGGTGCAAGTGTATCGAACTTGCGCTCTAAGCGCAAGAATTTTGTTTATGCGTCTTCCAGCACCACCGCGACGGCGAACTCCCCGACCTCGTAGCCGACCTCGCTCCCCCGTGCTGCCTCGAGCAGGTCTCCCTCCGCGGCCTGCAATGCCTCGAGATCCTCCCGGGACGCTGTGACCTGAAGGAAGGCGACCCCGGTGCGCATCGAGGTCCTGGCGTCCGACTTGGCCCGTCGCACCGCGGTGAGGACCTCACTGGTCGCCGCCAGCACCCTCGCATCGCCGGTGAGCCCGGCGAACTCTTCGGGAGAAGGCCATTGGGCGCGGTGAACCGAGCCCTCCCGCCACCACGACCAGACCTCCTCGGTGACAAAAGGCAGGAACGGCGCGAACAGCCGGAGATAGACACTCAAAGAGAACTGCAGGGCGGCGTGCGCCGAGGCGGTGTCCCCGCCTTCTCCGTAGGCACGACCCTTGACCAACTCCAGGTAGTCGTCGGTCCACGTCCAGAAGGACGCCTCCGCCACCTCGAGGGCACGGGCGTAGTCGAACATCTCGAAGGCGGCTGTCGCCCGGTCCACGACGTCGCTCAGCCCGGCAAGCATCGACCGGTCGATCGGCTCCGTGATGGCTCCCGAGTCGGTGTCGTCTCCGAATCCGAGGGTAAACCGGGAAGCGTTGAGAATCTTCACCGCAAGGCGCCGCCCGATCTTCATCACCCCGAAATCGACGGCGGTGTCGGTACCCGGCCTCCCGTTGCAGGCCCAGTAGCGCACCCCCTCCGACCCGTACTCTTCGATGAGGGGGATCGGGGTGACCACGTTGCCGATCGACTTGGACATCTTCTTCCGGTCGGGGTCGAGGATCCAGCCGTTGATGGTGGCGTGGTTCCAGGGCAGTTGATCGTGCTCGTAATACGACCGGAGCAGAGTGGAGAACAACCAGGTCCTGATGATCTCGGGTCCCTGCGGACGGGTGTCCATGGGAAAGACTCGTGCGAACAGATCGGGGTCGTCGTCCCAGTGGCCGGCGATCTGCGGCGTCAGCGAAGATGTCGCCCAGGTGTCCATGATGTCGCGATCACCGAGGAACCCGCCGGGCTCGCCCCGCTGCTCCTCGCTGAAACCCGGCGGTGCCTGCGAGGTGGGGTCGACCGGCAGCGAAGTCTCGTCGGGGACGATGATTCGGTCGTAGTCAGGAATGCCCTGGTCATCGAGGTGGTACCACACCGGGATGGGCACTCCGAAGAACCTCTGGCGGGAGATCAACCAGTCGCCGTTCAGGCCCTCGACCCAGTGTTTGAAGCGGACTCCCATGAAATCGGGCACCCAGTCGAGACGCTCAGCGAGTTCGAGGAGCTTCTTGCGCAGATCGTCATCGCGGCCACCGTTGCGGATGTACCACTGCCGACTGGAGACGATCTCGAGGGGACGGTCGCCTTTCTCATAGAACTTGACCGGGTGGCTCACCTGCTTGAGCTCGCCTTCGAGGTCGCCGGACTCCTCGAGAAGCTCGGCCATCGTCTTGCGGGCATGGTTCGGGTAAAGGCCGGCGATCTGCTCGTAGACCGCCCTGCCTGCTTCGCTCTCGATCCATTCCGGAACCTCCGCTTGGAACCGGCCGTTCTGCTGGATCACAGCCCGTGTCGGCAGGTCGAGCTCTCGCCACCAGGTGACATCGGTGGTGTCACCCCAGGTGCAGATCATCGCAACACCGCTCCCCTTGTCGGGCTCGGCAAGCTCATGGGCAACAACCGGCAGCTCGACGCCGAACAGCGGCGAAGTGACCGTTGAACCGAACAAACCCTGGTAGCGGTGGTCGTCGGGGTGGGCGACGAGGGCCACGCAGGAACATATGAGCTCGGGGCGGGTGGTCTCGATGAACACCTTCTCCCCGTCGGGGCGGTGGAAAGCGACCCGGTGATAGGTACCCGGCCGCTCCCGGTCCTCCAGTTCGGCCTGGGCAACCGCAGTCTTGAAATCGACGTCCCACAGGACCGGAGCATCCTGGGTGTATGCCTCGCCGCGCTCGAGGTTGGCAAGGAATGCCTTCTGGCTGGTCCGCTGGCTGTGATCGTCGATGGTGGCGTAGCTCTGGGTCCAGTCAACCGAAAGCCCGAGGGTCCGCCACAGGTACTCGAACACCTTCTCGTCCTCTTCGGTGAGGCCGTGACAGAGCGCGATGAAGTTGCGCCGGCTTATCGAAATCGGCGAGTCGGGCGGCTCCGGAGGCGGAGTGAAGTCGGGGTCGTAGGGAAGCGAGGGATCACAACGCACCCCGTAGAAGTTCTGCACTCTCCGCTCGGTGGGCAGGCCGTTGTCATCCCAGCCCATCGGATAGAACACCTCTTTGCCTGACATCCGCCGGTGCCTGGCGACTGAGTCGGTCTGGACGTATCCGAACACCGACCCCATGTGCAGCGACCCGGACACCGTTGGCGGTGGGGTATCGATGGCGAAGATCTCGTCGCGGGTCTTGGAACGGTCGAAGCGGAAGGTGCCGTCTGACTCCCAGCGGGAATCCCATTTTGCTTCGAGGCCTTCCAGACCTGGCTTTTCGGGTATGTTTCGGGTCATTGAAGGGTCAAGGGTAACGGTCTTTCCGTCCGGATCGGTATCCCATCATTTTGCTACCCGGCAGGTTCGGGTTACTGTGACGCTTCACATGACCGCCCCGTTTGTCTCGCTGCATCATCACCACCCCTCACGGGTCGGTTGATGCTGCTCTGAACCACAAACAGACATAAAGCACACGCCGACCGGGATGGTCGGCATTTTTGTTCTTGCTGCTGGCCAATCCCTCCTCGAAAGGCCACGAAATGAGCAGCAACGACCAGATCCACCTCGCAGTCCCGAAGGGGCGCATCCAGCAAGGCGTCTTCGACCTGCTCGCCGACGCCGGCATGCAACTGCAGGCGGGAAACCGTGGCTACCGGCCGACCCTGTCCATTCCCGGATATGAGGTGAAGCTGCTCAAGCCGCAGAACATCGTCGAGATGTTGATGGCCGGATCACGCGACATCGGGTTTGCCGGGGCCGACTGGGTGTCCGAGCTCGACGGTGACCTCATCGAGCTGCTCGACACCGGGCTCGACCCGGTCCGGATAGTCGCCGCCGCTCCCTCCGAGCTGCTCGAGTCCGGCAAGCTCCCCCGGCGCCAGCTGGTGGTCGCCAGCGAGTACGAGCAGCTGACCAAACGCTGGATTGAACGGAACGATCTAGACGCAGTGTTCCTGCGTTCCTACGGGGCAACTGAGGTGTTCCCACCCGAAGACGCCGACGTGATCATCGACAACACCGCCACCGGATCGACCCTGGCCTCCAACGGGCTGGAAGTCATCGACGAGCTGATGCAGTCATCCACCCGCCTCTACGCAAGCAAAGGCGCCCTCGACCGCCCCGGTGCCAAGACCCGGATCGAGAGCCTCATCATCTCACTGAAGTCGGTGCTCGACGCCCGGACCCGGGCGATGATCGAGCTCAACGTCACCAACGAGTTTCTCGAAGCCGTCATCGAGATCCTTCCCAGAATGAGGGAACCCACAGTCGCCCCCCTGCACGGCGATCTAGGGATGGCGGTCAAGGCTGCAGTGCCCCGGCTTGCCCTCCCCGACCTCATCCCCCTCCTCAAAGAGCGAGGCGCCACCGACATCGTCGTAAGCCGCCTGGAGCAGATCGTCCCATGATCGAGCCGTACCAACCGCCCGCCGTCGGCACCGACATCGACCTCGACCTCTCCCGGAACGAGGGCAGGCCGGTCGACCCCGAGCTGCTCGCCAGGGTGGCCACCACCGCAGGCATTGCCCACCGTTACCCGGATACGTCGGAGCTGCGCGACGCAATTGCCGAACTGCGTGGGGTGGCTCAGGAAAGGGCCCTGATCACTGCCGGAGGCGACGACGCCCTCTTCCGCAGCTGCGCGGCCCTCATCGAGCCCGGGACCCGGGTGGTGACCACAATTCCCACCTTCGAGATGGTGACCCGCTACGCCGGCCTCCACCAGCCCGACCTGGTCGAGGTGCCATGGAAGGGCGAAGCCTTCCCTCTCGGGGCAGTGACCGCCGCTGGAGCTGAAGGGGCGGTGTGCATCGTGGTCTCCCCGAACAACCCGACGGGTGAGGTGATCAAGGCCGCCGACCTGACCGCGCTGGCCGGTGCCTACGAGTTTGTGGTGCTCGATGGCGCCTACACCGAGTTCGGCGATGTCGACCTCACCGCCACCGCCCTGACCCTCCCCAATGTGTTGATGATCCGCACCCTGTCCAAGGCCTGGGGCCTGGCCGGGCTCCGGGTTGGATACCTGTTGGGCGAGCCGGCCCTGGTCAGGAGGATCGCCGCCTACGGGAACCCGTATCCGGTGTCGCGGATCTCCCTGGCAGTCGCCGCCGAGCGCATTCGCTCCAATGACGGTGTCGATGCCTATGTGGCTGAAGTGAAACGGGAACGGCGCGAACTGACCGGGTTCCTCCAGAGCACGGGCCTCTCTCCGATTCCATCACAGGCCAACTTCGTCTACTTCGAGGTTGCCGACCCGCAAACGATCGCCGCCGAGCTTGCCGCCACCGGGATCGCCATCCGTACCTTCCCGGAGCGGAGCGGCCTCGAAGAGGCGGTCCGGATCACGCTCCCGGGCGACGCCGATGAATACGACCGACTTGTCGATGCCCTGGCTTCGGCACTCAACACGAAAGCGATGGAGTTGAACTCATGAGCAGGAGACAAGAACTGAGCCGCAAGACCCTGGAGGTCGAGATCACCGGAACTCTGGACCTCGACGGGACCGGGACATCGAAGGTCGACACCGGGCTCGGGTTCCTCGACCACATGCTCACCGCCCTGTCGAAGCACTCCGGAATCGATCTCGAGATCTCGGCCCGCGGCGACACCGAAGTCGACGACCACCACACCGTTGAAGACTGTGCCATCACCATCGCCGAAGCCTTCGACCGTGCCCTCGGCGACCGGGGGGGCATTGTCCGATTCGGGAGCGCTTATGCCCCTCTCGACGAGTCACTGGCCCGTGCCGTGGTCGACCTCTCCGGAAGGGGGTGGCCCGAGGTGAGCCTCGATTTCGCACGGGAGCGGATCGGGGATGTCGCCACCGAGAACATCACCCACTTCTTCCGCTCGCTCGCCATCAGCGGGCGCATGGCCCTGCACATCGACGTGCTCCGCGGCGATAACGACCACCACAAGGCGGAGGCGTCTTTCAAGGCAACGGCACTTGCCCTCCGGATGGCCATCGCTCGGAGCGGGGCCGGAGGGGTGCCGAGCACGAAGGGAGTCCTATGACCGCCCGAAATGTGATCATCCCCACCGGCACAGCAAACCTGGCCTCGGTGCTGGCTGCCTTCGGCAGGCTTGGCGTCGATCTGGCTCCGGCGCGGACGGCTGCCGAAGTGGACGCCGCCGACAGGGTGGTGCTCCCCGGAGTGGGGACGTTTGGCGCAGCTGCTGATCGCCTCGAAGAGGGCGGCCTTACCAACGCACTCCGTCGACGCGTCGCCGCCGGCCTGCCGACCCTTGCGGTCTGTGTCGGGATGCAATTCCTCGCCTCGTCCAGCGAAGAGTCTCCCGGTGCCGCCGGTCTCGGAGCGGTCAAGGGGTCGATTTCCCGTTTCGACGAACACCTGATCGTCCCCCAGCTCGCCTGGAGTCAGGTGATGCCGGATCCAGCTTCGCGCCTCGTCGAGCCGGGATGGGCATATTTCGCCAATTCCTACAGGCTCACAGAAGCACCGGACGGCTGGGCAAGCTCCACCGCAACCTACGGAAAGCCGTTTGTGGCGGCCCTGGAGCGCGACGGTGTACTCGCCTGTCAGTTTCATCCGGAGTTGTCCGGCCAGTGGGGGTCCGACCTCCTGCAACGGTGGCTCGATGCCACCGGGGTCGCGGCGTGAGGCCGGTCACCAGGGTGGTTCCCTGTCTCGACATCCGCGACGGGCGAATCGTCAAAGGCGTCAAGTTCCAGAACCTGACCGACATGGGCGATCCGGCGACCCGCGCTGAGCTCTATCAGGACCAGGGGGCTGACGAGATCGTTCTCCTCGACGTTTCTGCCACCCCCGAGGGTCGTGCCCACAGCCTGGAGACGGTGCGCCGGGTTCGGGACCGTCTCTCCATCCCGCTCACGGTAGGCGGCGGGGTCCGGACCGGAGACGACGCGGCGCGCTTGCTCGACGCCGGCGCCGACAAAGTCGGCATCAACACCGCAGCTGTTGCCCGCCCCGGGCTGATCACCGAGATGGCGGACCGTTTCGGCTCGCAGTGCACCGTGCTCGCCATCGATGCCGCCCGCAACGATGCTGGATGGTCGGTCGTGGTGCGGAGCGGGACCGAGTCCACTCCCCTGGGCGCGGCGGCGTGGGCGGCGACCGCCACCGAGTCGGGAGCTGGCGAGATTCTGCTCACCAGTTGGGACCGCGACGGGACCAGCTTCGGTTACGACCTCGAACTGGTCTCGGCGGTATCCAGACGGGTCAAGGTCCCGGTGATCGCCTCCGGTGGAGCGGCAGATTCGACCGACCTGATCGCAGGCGTGAACGCCGGTGCATCTGCAGTGCTGATCGCCTCGATGCTCCATACCAACCGGACCACCGTCGACCGGATCAAGACTGAGATGCTCGCGGGTGGGATCGAGGTGCGGCCATGCTGATCCCGTCAATCGACATCATCGGCGGCAGGGCAGTACAGCTGGTCGGGGGTGAAGAGGAGCGTATCGACGGTGGCGACCCATTCGCCTGGTTGGAGCGGTTCTCCAGGTGTGGCGAAGTGGCGGTCGTCGACATCGACGCCGCCCGCGGTGATGGCGACAACGCTGAGCTCATCTCAGAGATGTGCCGCCTCGCCAGTATCCGGATCGGTGGAGGCATCAGAGATCTCGGGTCTGCTCGTGACTGGCTCGACCGTGGTGCTGCACGGGTGGTGATCGGCACCGCCGCCGATCCGGAGCTGCTCTCGGCACTCCCCCGCGACCGGGTGATCGCTGCGATCGACTCCCGCGACAGCTCGGTGCTCTCCCACGGCTGGCGCCAGGACACCGGCGACAGCCTGCTGGATCGTGTCGCCCAACTCGCCCCGCACTGTGGCGGGATCCTGGTGACTTTCGTCGAGCTCGAGGGCCGTCTCGGCGGCACCGACCTCACCCGTGCCCGATCGGTCGTCGCCGCGGCTCCGGACACGAGGATCACCGTCGCCGGTGGCATCACCACTACCGGAGAGATCGCCGCACTCGATGAGATCGGGGCCGACGCCCAGGTGGGTATGGCCCTCTACTCGGGTGAGCTCGGTCTTGCCGCCGCCCTGACCGCTCCGATGACCTCGGACCGGCCCGACGGTCTCTGGCCCACGGTTGTCGTCGACGAAGCGGGAACGGCCCTCGGCCTCGTCTACTCCAACCTCGACAGCGTCGCTGCCACCCTCGAATCCGGGGCCGGCGTCTACCAGAGCCGGAAACGCGGACTGTGGGAGAAGGGCGCAACTTCGGGAGCGGGCCAGGAGGTGGTGAAGATCGACCTCGACTGTGACCGCGACACCCTCCGCTTCAGGGTCCAGCAGTCACCCCCGGGCTTCTGTCACACCGGGTCGACATCGTGCTGGAGCGAGGACCGCGGTCTGGGCAGGCTGGGAAGACGCCTTACCGCCATCGCCGCCGACCCGCCCGAACCCTCGAATACGGCCAAGCTGTTGGAAGATCCCGACCTGCTGGCGGCCAAGCTGTCCGAGGAGGCCGGGGAACTGGCCCGGGCGACCTCTGCCGAGGACGTAGTCCACGAGGCGGCAGATCTCATCTACTTCGCCCTGGTCAAGGCGGCATCGGCGGGTGTGAGCGTGAGCCAGATCGAAGCCGAGCTCGACCTCCGGGAGCGCCGCGTCACCCGACGTCCCATGGAAAGGAGCGGCCAATGAGCGGCCCGCTCCCTGTGAAGCCGGCCGCGGAAGTGGTCCGGGAGCGCCGCTCGCCGGTGTCGGCTGAGATCCTGCGCCAGGCAGCGGATATCGTCGAGACTGTCCGCTCCGAAGGTGAAGATGCCCTCCGCCGCTACTCGGAAGGCTTCGGTGACATCAGAGAAGGTCAGGCGATCGTCCTCGACCGGTCCGACTTGCTGGGCGCAGTCGACGACATCGACGACGAGACCCGCGACCTGCTGGAACGCATTGCAGACCGGGTGCGAAATTTCGCCACGGCCCAACTCGGAGCGATTGCGGCCATCGAAGTCGCCGTTGACGGCGGCCGGGCCGGCCACAGTCTCAACCCGGTTCGCGGCGTCGGGGCATACGCCCCGGGAGGGAGGCACCCGCTCCCCTCTTCGGTGCTGATGACAGTCATCCCGGCCCGGGTCGCCGGGGTGGAACAGGTCTGGGTTGCCTCGCCGAGGCCAACGCCTATCACCCTCGCGGCGGCGGGGATCGCCGGTGCCGATGGCCTGATCACGATCGGTGGAGCCCAGGCGATAGCAGCCTTCGCCTTCGGCACCGTCTCACCGGCCTGTGACATGGTGGTAGGGCCGGGCAACGCCTGGGTCACCGCGGCCAAGAAGCACCTCTACGGCGAGATCGGGATCGACGGGCTTGCCGGCCCATCGGAGATCGTCGTGATCGCCGATCGCAACGCAGATCCGGTCCTGGTCGCTGCCGATCTCCTCGCCCAGGCCGAGCACGACCCGATGGCCCAGCCGATCCTGGTCGCCACCGATGCCGGACTTCTCGATGCGGTCCAGCTCGAGCTGTCCCAACAGCTGGAAGACCTCCCCACTGCTTCTGTGGCACGGTCCGCCCTCTCCCGGGGGTTTGCCGTGGCGGTCGACTCGATCGACGACGCTGTCTCTATCTCGGAGCACCTCGCCCCCGAGCATCTCGCCCTCCATGTGGCCGACCCCGAAGAGCTGTCGAAACAACTCACCGCCTACGGGTCACTGTTCATCGGCGATGCCAGTGCCGAGGCGCTCGCCGACTACGGAGTCGGCCCCAACCACGTTCTCCCCACCGGTGGCGGCGCCAGGTTCCAATCGGGGCTCTCGGTGTTCACCTTCCTCCGCACTCCGACCTGGCTCCGCATCGACGACGCCGCCGTCACTGCGTCCGACGCCGCACTCCTCGCCCGCCTGGAGGGCCTCGAAGCCCACGCCCGTGCCGCGCTCAGACGATCGAATCCAGAAAGGCCGTGACCTCAGCAGTCGAGCGGAGGCGGATCACCCTGAGATGGACCATTTCCGCGCCGGCCAGGGCCTCCTCGTATTGCTGCCGGTACTGGTCGTGGCGGGTCCATGACCACCTGATGATGTTCTTCTCAGGGTCGAGCCTGGTGAAGTTGGTAATCGGCTCCCGGTTCCCGTTCCAGAGCTCCTGTCGGGTAACTGCACGCTTCAGAGTTCGCCACATGATGCGAGGCATCACCACCCACCGGGGCAGGTCGAGCCAGACCAAGGTGTCAGCCACCGGCCATACGAGGTCTCTCATGCCCAGGCTCGTGTAGTTGCCGTCGATCACCCACTCCTGGTTCAGTGCGAAGTCGGCGAGCTTCACCCGGAACTCCTCTTCTGGCAGCGGCTCCCAACCCTTCTGGTGGTAGATGCTGTCCAGTTCGAGCACCGGAAACTCCAGCTTCTCGCCCAGTGCTCTGGCGATGGTGGACTTCCCCGAACCCGAGTTACCGACGACAACAATCCGGTGCATGACGACCGGAGGTTAGATCGCCTCCCGTTGCCTACATATTCCTGCGATATTGGCCGCCCACTGCGTAGAGGGCGTTGCTCATCTCGCCCAGGGATGCGGTTTTGGACGTCTCCATGAGTTGTTCGAAGAGGTTATCCCCGCCGACCGCCGCAGCCTGGAGATCACGCAGCGACTGCTCCGACACCTCACTGTTGCGGTCCTGGACGGCGCGGAGATTGGAGATCTGGCGTTTCTTGGCCTCGTCTGAAGAGCGGATCAGCTCGGTGGGGATGACAAATGGCGAGCCCTCCTTGGAGAGAAAGGTGTTGACCCCGACGATCGGGTACTCCCCCGACTCCTTCTGCCGCTCGTAGTACAGCGACTCCTCTTGGATCTTGGTCCGCTGGTACTGGCGCTCCATCGCCCCCAGCACCCCACCGCGGCTATTGAGCCGGTCGAACTCCAACAGCACCGCCTCCTCCACCAGTTCGGTCACTTCCTCGATGATGAACGATCCCTGCAACGGGTTCTCGTTCTTGGCCAGCCCCAGCTCGCGGTTGATGATCAGCTGGATCGCCATCGCCCGCCGCACCGACTCCTCGGTCGGCGTGGTGATCGCCTCGTCGTAGGCATTGGTGTGCAACGAGTTGCAGTTGTCGTAGATCGCATACAGCGCCTGGAGGGTGGTCCTGATGTCATTGAAGCTGATCTCCTGGGCATGAAGCGACCGCCCCGAGGTCTGAATGTGGTACTTCAGCTTCTGGGAGCGCTCGTTGCCCCCGTACTTGTGCTTGATCGCCTTCGACCAGATCCGCCTCGCCACCCGGCCGATCACCGCGTACTCGGCGTCGATCCCGTTGGAGAAAAAGAAGCTGAGGTTGGGGGCGAAGTCGTCGATGTCCATCCCCCGCTCCAGGTAGTACTCGACGAAGGTGAACCCGTTGGCCAGGGTGAAGGCGAGCTGGGTGATCGGGTTGGCCCCCGCTTCGGCCATGTGATATCCGCTGATCGACACCGAGTAGAAGTTGCGGACGTCGTTGTCGACGAAGTACTGCTGGATGTCTCCCATCATCCGCAGGGCGAACTCGGTGGAGAAGATGCAGGTGTTCTGGGCCTGGT
>JBBDMR010000131.1:0-13261 GCA_040878225.1 Acidimicrobiia bacterium | reverse complement strand
GTTGCCTGGCAAGTGACCGAGCGGCGCTTCACCGCCCGCGGTGGCGACAGCGAGGTGCTCGGCCGGATCCTGGCCCGGGTTCTGATTTTCGGCTTCTTCGGTGCCCGCCTCGGCTATGTCTCCACCCACCTTTCCCGATTCGAAGGGGAATGGTGGAAGGTGATCGCAATCTGGGAGGGTGGCCTCGCCCTCTACGGCGGACTGACCGCCGGCGCAATCGCAATGGTGGTGTACAGCCGGAAGTGGAACTCGAGTATCCCCCACCTACTCGACTCGGTGGCGCCGGCCGTCCCCCTCGCCCAGGCTTTCGGCCGCTGGGGCAATTACTTCAACCAGGAGCTCTTCGGG
Organism: Acidimicrobiia bacterium; assembly: GCA_040878225.1. Taxonomy (GTDB): domain Bacteria; phylum Actinomycetota; class Acidimicrobiia; order Spongiisociales; family ZC4RG35; genus MA-ANB-1. The sequence continues at coordinate 12,913 of JBBDMR010000131.1, read as the reverse complement.
ACGCCGACCGATCTCCCCTGGGGTGTGGAGATCGACCCCCAATACCGTCCCGAGGCGTATCCCGACGCCGAAGCCTTCCATCCCACGTTCCTCTACGAATCGATATGGAACGTATCGCTCGCCTTCTTCATCATGTGGCTCGGCAAGCGCTACCCCCAGCTCAGCGGGCGCCTCGTCGGCGTCTACCTCCTCGGTTACGCCTTCTTCAGGTTCCTCATGGAGCTGATCCGAACCGACACCACTTTCCGTTTCCTCGGGCTCAGCCGGAACGCCTGGGTCTCGATCGGGGTGATGATCGTGGGGGCGCTGATCCTGTTCTGGAAACGGGCCCGCGTCGAGCTGAGCACAGAGACCGCACCCGTCGACTAGGCGGTGATCTGCAGGGCCTTCTCGGCTTCGTCGAGGGTTTGACCACCTTTGATCGCCGGTTCGAACAGGTCGCCGTGTTTTTGGATCCGCTCCCAGAGGTTGGCGATCGTGACATCGCCGTTCTTGACTTTCGGCACCTCGTCCCAGGTCAGGGGAACCGACACCGGGGCGCCGGGGCGGGGGCGGACCGAATAGGCGGCGGCGACGGTTTGGCCGGAGGCGTTGCGGTTGTGGTCGATCAAGACCTTTCCCTTCCGCTTCGGCTTCTCCCATTCCATCGTCAGGTCGTCGGGATTTGCCGAGGCGAGATAGGAGCCAACCTCCCCTACGAACCGGCGGACCCGCTCGTAGGGGTGAACCGGCTCCAGAGGAACGTACACATGGAGGCCCTTCGAGCCGGAGAGCTTGGGGTAGCCCGTGAGCCCGAGTTGGCCCAGAGCGACCTTGAGAAGCTCTCCCCCGGCGATCACCTGCTCCCACTTCGATCCCTCAGCGGGGTCGAAGTCGAAGATTGCGTAGTCGGGCATGTCGAGACTGTCAGCGCGGGAATGGAAGGGGTGGACCTCGATACAGCCCATATTGGCAAACCACATCAATGCCTCGCGATTATCGGCAACCAGGAAGTCGATCACGCCACCCTGTGAGTCAGACTCCACCGGAACCGTCCGCATCCAGTCCGGCTGGTGGCCCGGAGCGCGCTTTTCGTAGAAGGACGATCCTTTGATGCCGTCGGGGAAGCGGTTCATCGAGATCGGGCGGTCTGCGATATGCGGCAGCAGAACCGGGGCGACAGATGCGTAGTACTGGATCAGGTCGCCTTTGGTGTATCCCTCATCGGGGAAGAACACCTTGTCGACGTTGCTCAGCCGCACCGGGCGGTCGGAACCTATCGGATTGAAGTATTTTCCGTCTTTGCTCGCCCTGATCGGGGAGGGAAAGTCGATATCTGAGGTGGCAACAGGTCTGCCTTCAGGTTCGGGCACGGCTGCAAGGTACCCGCTCACCTCGTCCCATATTCCTTCATGGCTCGCCTGATCCCTGGCCTCTGAGATGATGGTGAGGGTGATTCCCGACCGGGATGCCGCTTCGAGGAGTGGTGTCACCCGGAGCGAGCCTTCGCCGTAGGGCACGTGTCTGATCTCACCCCTGGCGCCGAACTCGTTGTCGCTGAACTGGGTGTGAAGGGGTTGGATCATCCAGCCCGGGAAGGAGTCCTCGATGAAGGAGAAGACGCTCTCGAAGGCGCTGGCGGTGGTGAGCCCTCCCCCGGTCATGGCATGGAGGTGGGCCCAATCGACGACCGGGCGGACAAAGGAGAACTTCGAGGCGAGGTAGGCGATGTCGCCCAGGGTCCCGAACGAACTTTCGTTGCCGGCTGTCTCCAGGCCCAGCCCCACCCCGAGGTCTTCCACCTTGGACCGGATCGACTCGAGGCGCTGTTCGGCCCGTTCGGTGAGCACTTCGGGATCTTCACCGTGTTTGGCGCCGAGGTGGGCGACGATCAACGGCGCGCCGAGCTCGGCGCCGAGCTTCATGGTGTGCTCCATCGCCGACACCGCCTGCTTCCCGCGGTCATCTTCGACGACCGTGAGAACGGCGAAATACGGAGCGTGAACAGAGAGTTGGATATGGCGTTCGGCGGCGAGCTCCCCAAAGATCCGGCACTGCTTTTCCTTCCAGGGGAACTCCTTGACGAAGGGCAGCTCCAGGGCGGTGTGACCTTTCTCGACCAGACCGTCGAGAAACGCCGGGTGCTCACCCGGATCGTCGGGTGGCATCGTCGAAATACCGAATCGGATCACAGTGTGGAACAGGTTATGGCATTGGGTAACCTGTGCGCGTTCTGCGATCCGCAGATTCGTGGGTCCCTAGCTCAATTGGCAGAGCAGCGGGCTTTTAACCCGAAGGTTGAGGGTTCGATTCCCTCGGGACCCACCTCAGAAAAGTCAAGTACTGCTTGGCCTTTTCGCTGGTCATCCTCTTCGGTCGATGAATTCTTGTCCGTCTTTGTCCGTCGTTTGTCCGTCTGAGATTGAGCGAAGGCGTCATCGAGAGCGTTGGCGAGCGCTTCCTGGTCGGAGGGAAACAAGTGGCCGTAAATGTCCATTGTCACCATGATCGATGAGTGACCGAGGAACCGTTTGATCGCCTCGGGATGCACGCCCTGGCTGATGAGGATGGCGACTGCGGTGTGACGGAGATCATGCACTCGAAGACCTCCGGGCAAACCGGCCGCTTGGACGGCGGGCCTCCAGACATTGGAGCTGAAGTTCGAGTTTCTCATCGGGGCACCATTGCTCACCGTGAACACCAGTGCGTCGGGATCCTGGGCCGAGTAGCTGAGGAGATGGTGATTGAGCATCTCGCGGAGGAACTTGGGAAGGGTCACGACCCGGTTGCGGTAGTTCTTGGTCGGCCCGAAATGCATCCCCCCGCTGACCTCTGACAGGCTTTCTACGACGTCGAGCTTTCCTCTCAGCACGTCGATTCGTCGGCGCCGGAGAGCGGCGGCCTCGCCCCATCTCAGGGCGCCATATGCGAAAACGTAGACAAGAGCCCGGTACTGGTCTTCGACCACGTCTGCCAGCCGATCAACCTCGGAGGGAGTGAGGAAGAGCTGCTCACGGCGTGGCTTGCGGGGGAGGTCGACCCCCTCCGCAGAGTTGGCCGCGAGGTAACGCGCCCGGACCGCGGTCTTGAGAATCTGGGAGAGAACGTTGTGTGCCTGACGGATGCGGGAGGCGGATAGCCCGGAGGCTTTGAGGTCTGCGACCCATCCCTCGATCGACAGCGAGTCGATCCGGTCGAGTCGGCTGGCACCGAACCGGGGAAGGATGTGTACCTTCAGGAGAGACTCATAGCCGGCGAAGGTCTTCGGCTTGAGATGGGTGCGGTTCGCCAACCAGCCCTCCGCCCAATCCTCGAACCTGGTCGCCGACAGTTCGGGGTTGATCCACTCGGCCCTCTGTTTCTGGGCTTCGACGTGGATGAGGAACTTCTCGGCGTCGACCTTGCGGGGGAAGACTTTCGACCTTTCCCGGCCGTTGGGGTCGATATAGCGGACCTGCCATTTGGTGTTGTCGACGGGATGGCGTCTGACGTGAGCCATGTTCAGTTTTCGTCGGCGATGCGTTGGGCTACCCAGGTTTGGACGTCGTGCCAGCGGAAGCGGACGTGTTTGCCGACCCGGAATCCTTGGGGTCCGGTGTTGCGGTGTCTCCAGGTGTAGATGGTCTTCACTGGGACCTCGAGGTAGTCGGCCAGCTCTTCGACCGACAGTAGCCGGTCGTCGTACCGCGGTGGAAGGTCGGGGGTCTCATCGAAAGGCAACGAAGGGTGAGCAACCGGGGCCATCGCCCCACCATCATATCAGACTATTATTAGCTATACAACCGTTAACTAACCATCTGAGCGGAGGTGGCAGTTCTTGTACTTCTTGCCCGATTTACACCAGCAGAGGTCGTTGCGGCCCAGTTTCAGCCCCGACCGGGCGGTGGGTGGGATCTGGGAGAGTGTCATCAGCTCCTGGGCGAGGCGGTGCTCGACCACACCCGCATTGTGTTCGCGTTCTTCGAGGTCCCGTACCCGTTCGGCAAGTTCGGACTCCCGGACCGCCAGTGCGCGGCGCTGCCGTTCTAGCTCCTTTTCGGTTTCGGCGAGGTCTGCGGCCCGGGTGTCGAGGTCGGCTTGCCTCACCTTGAGGCGGTCGCTGAGCGTTTCGGAATCCTCGTCGACCACCGACGCCAACTCGTGGTGGATCAGAATGGCCACACCCTGACCCATATGAACCCCGACCGCTTCACAGTATCTCCGCCACACAGTTTTGGTGGCACCAGAGATCGGGACCTTGGCCATCCACACGCCCCTCTCCTCATCGGACTCGGAACGCAGACGGTCGTCGATCTTGCGGAGGACCTGACGGCTCAAACCCATCGCACTACACGGCCGTTCTCAACGTACACAGTTGCATCATCTCAGATGCGAGTTTACTGGTTTACCGGCAACACGTCGTGTTGCAACTGTGTGCGGTTTCGATTCGCCATCAGTTGACGAGACGGCGACTGTCAAGCTTGGCGACCGGTTGGGAGGCGCGCACCGCCGGTCTACAACACGGGTGTGCTGAGTTCCTTGGCCGTAACTCGAACCTGGTCGTAGAGATCCTTTGGATTTTCGTTGCGTCGTTGTGCCGCCCGGTTGAACAGCTCATTGGGATCCTGTGGCTGCGGGCTGCGTGGTCGAAGCCAGAACACACCTCGCCGCCCAGCCTCCATCCCCCGGACTGCCGACGGCAGGTCGAGGAGGAGGGCTCCGGTTGCGCGGATCGGGTCGTGCCCCACACCCTCGATGGCGAAGACACAAGTTTCAGTCGCGATCACTGCCGCAAGCTCTAAGGGGTTCTGGAGCATCTTGTAGTTGCTCGTCACGAAACCAGGGAACCCCATTTGATGAATCGCGATCACCAATCGGCGGTCATCGAGTTCTGGCAGCCTCTCATCGATTCTTCGCAACGGAATCAGATTGACTTCAGTGATGAATTCGCGAAGGCTGGTGAGGATCGGTTCGGGAAAGTTGTGGTCGAGTGGAATGTCCACTCACGCCGCCGGTTGTAGCTGCTGCTCCAGATCGATCGCCTCGGAAATTGCGTCGGGAGCTACGTCGGGATAGAACGAGATGACCTTATCTAGATCTCCAAATCGGTCGTAGAGAGCGGATATGGTCTGTGTAGTGATCCGTGAGTGGTCGAGGTGCGGTTCCCCTGAGACCTTGCCGGGAACGATGCGGAGATGCGGGCGAGGCTGTACCAGGTCGGGTCCCCGGCCCCCATCGACCTCGAACGGCCCGAGAAGATCCAAAGTCTCCTCGAGGACACCCTCGCGGTGGGTCGTCTCCACCATTGGGCCAATGTCGACATAGACCTTTCCACTGCGATCGACACGCAACGGGGTGCGAGGCCCGTCATAGCCAGAGGACCAAATGTCCAACCCGAGATGATCGAGTTCGGTAATTGCCCGCCGGACATCGTTCATCGGACTCGCCGGCACCGGCTCTGCTTCGTCAGGTTTCGGATGACGCAGCCAGTAGACGATGCGGAGTCCAATCAGATCCGCATACGACCACCGCTTCGGCCTCTCGGGCGAAACGGAGGGAACGATCACCCCAATCCGGGCCCAGTAGTAAACGGTCGATACCGGAACACCCGAGAGGGCGGCGGCCCTGGGCGCTTCGTAGCAGCCTTCGAAGGCTGCCAGAACGCGATCGGAGGTTTTGGTATCAGTCATCTTGGTCAAGAGAGGGCCTCCATAGATGTTCAAGGTACCAGCAGACACCGACGCGAACACCCTTGTCCTTCATGATCGGAACCGGCAGCACTCTTGCCATCCACTTCGAGTACCGATCGGTCCCACAAATAGCAGCGCAAGAGTGTCGACGTCTAGGAGAGTCGCCGAGCTTCCACCCCGGCCCGCCTGTGGATCTCCTCTTTTGTCACCCTTTCATTGACCACCGACTCGACAAGGCAATCGTCGAACGGTTGCGACCCGGAGGGCTGAGAACGCACACCGAAGTGCCGATAGCGCGCACCTGGTGAAACGATCGTTATCCGCCCAGAATTGTCGGTCTGGGATTGAAAAGCGGCATCTGGTTCAGGAATTGGTTCAGGAAATGCCCTTAGGTCAATCGGCGACGACGATCTCTGTAGGGTCGAACGGCGTGTTCATGATCTTCTCGAAAGAGCTGCCCGAATCAAGTCCATAGCCCGGGCCAGGCGAACCCGTCGGATTCTGTCGCAACAAGAAGGTACCGTACTTATCGTCTGGATCGGATCGCAATCTATGACGGCCGAACAACACTTAACTGAAAGCCAGGAACGCCGAACGCGGGTACAGGCACACCAGGCAGCCAAGATCGACGCGATGACACTGTGAACACAGTTCTACGCCGGTTGGCCTATTCAGTTGCGACTGCCGTCATGTTGTCAGCTTGCTCGATACTCCCGTTCGAGAATCCGGGTGCATCCGCCAGCGCTTCGACTTCCCGTGACATGATTGACCCAGAGACTGCCCCTGAACTCGTCGGCGGTGTTGTCAAACGCGAGATCAGAATCACGATCCCCTCTGGTGGGCTTGAGAACGCTGAAGTCGCCGGACTCAGCATTTATACGGTCACTGGATCTCCGGAGCCCTTTTCCGACGTGGCGCTCCAAGTAGGCGAGCCGATCAGCGAAACGGTCACGATACGCAATGCAGGCAACCCAAAGTGGGAATGGGCATTTCCGTTGCCCGAACACTGTGAAGAAGGTTGCGAGATCGTCATTCCCGTCATGATCGAACAAATCGAGGAAGGCCCCGCCTCCAAATTCAGCTGGTCGGCAGACCTCTACTTTGACTACGGATCCGATACAGCCGTCCCAGACGCAGCTAGAGACTTGAGAGCCGAGATCGTCCCGGTTCAGGAATAGGTTCAGAACACAGCGATCGCCAAGCGTGATAGGGCTTGAACAGCACCTCGCCCATAATCCACGTGATCTGGCGCCAATTCTCCGGTCTATTAGGACACGGTGTGAGGCGAGAACTGCACGACGTGATTGATCGCGTGGTTCAGACAGGAGCGATAGCATCCCGGTGTTTTCTAGGCGGACCAACCCGCACATAACGAGCGATGGCCAACTTCGAAATCAGCCAGCTCACCCGCGCGCTATCCGGCAGTTCGAGGCTGGGGCGCCGCCCGGTTGGACGACGCCCCAAACCGCTGGTTCTTATCTGGTTGCTCCGGCGAGGTAGGTGGCGACGATGTAGGTGGCGTGACGGTCGAGGGATCCTCGGGCCCGGTCGTAGCGCATTGTGGTTCTGGGGTCGGCGTGTGACGCTGCCTCTTGGACGTCGCGGAGAGGGACTTCGGCGTCGAGGGCGGCGGTGATGAAGGCGTGCCGCAGCGTGTGTGGTGTGACCCGTTTGTCGATTTCTGCCCGCTTCGCCAGTCGACGGACGATCCGAGCGGCTGCGTGACGGTCGAGGCGGGCGGTGGCGTCGCGGTTCAACAGGATCGGCCCTTCGCTGCGTTCTCCAATGCACAGGTCGACGGCCCGGCCGGTGCGGGGTGCGATAGGAATGGTGACGATGGCCCCGCCTTTCCTCGAACGGTCAGGGTGCGGTGACCCCGGACCACTCCCAGGTGTTCGATGTCGGCGCCGAGGGCTTCGGAGATCCGCAAACCATTCAAAGCCAACAGGCACGCCAGGGCGTGGCCCGGCCTCCGCTGATACCAGCCTGGACCAAGAACATGCCCACCTCGTTTCGGTCCAGTGGCGTCTGGTTCGACTCATAAGACACCCTGGGTCGTCTCACATGCGCCGCCGGGGAATGGGTGATCAGCTGTTCTTCGGTGCAGTACCGGTAGAACCCCGCGATCGTGGACAGCCGCCGAGCGACCGTCGACTTGGCCCGGCCGGCCTCTTCGAGCCACCGTGCGAACAGTTCGATGTGAGCGGAGGCGCACCTCGAACAGATCCAGGTTGTGGTCGAAACACCACTGGGCCCACTGGCGCAAATCCAACGCATACGCCTCGAACGTCTTACCGGAATAGCCCGCCAAGAAACCACCCATCGCCACCCGAGCCCGGAACGGGTCAAACCCTTCCACCACAACCTCGGGAACCAACACGTCGTCAGAATTGAACATAAGACACTCCTCCATCCCCATCGGATGAAGGTCCAGACCTGCACAGCCCGTATCCGTTCAAGTCAACACCAAACCGAACACGACGTGCCGTTCTGTGCGGGTCGGGGCGCCGGGCGTTATCGCTCGGGATCAGTTGATCTGGTGCTGTCCAAACCCTCCATCCGGGCTTGTTCAAGCCGTTTGCTTCTATTGTCAAAAGCGTGGATGGAAGACTGGAGCCAATCGGCCAAGGCCACGCCGTGTGGACAGGGTTTGTGTTCTACAAGAAATCGGAATGGGGACAGGCTTCGCAAAGCAGATTGATGGGAGTTACATCCGTCGGAAAACTGGATTCCACTAAGCGTCCCTCAGCCGGGCTGCTTCGGATTGAAGGTAGTCTCTGGTCGCCTTGAAACGGTTCATTCTGACTGTCGCGTTAGGCGTCTGTGTGGCTTCGTGCTCCAGTAGCGGAGAGGTCACCGAGGGGGAAGTCCGGACCGATGGTTGGAACCCCTTCGTTGCAATAGTCGGCTCCGACTCACAAATAGCCATGGTCGCGACGAATTCCCCCCTCGGGAAAGACCGATTGGTCCTAGTTGGGGATCAGGTCACCTCCGTTGAGTCAGTCGATGGCTATGTGCTCTCAGCCGGCTGGGTGCCTACGACGGGGTTCCTTGTGGTCACATACTCTCCCGAGCTCACATCTGAGAGTGCTGACCGTGTGGCCCTCGTTAACCCGGAGAGCGGAACCGCCAACGGGATCACCATCGATGAAGCTGTAGCGAGCACATGGAGTCGAATCACGGTGAGCCAAGATGGCCGTTTCGCCTACTACTCGGCCCAAACGCCAAGCGCCTTGCAACTTGCCCATGACATTTGGAGGATCGATCTCGAGACTGGGTCCATGGAAAACGTAACCCGATCCGAACTTGGTGAATCCCTCCCCATCCTGCTCAGCGATGACCAGCTGGCTCTGATCGAATACACGCCATTGTCCATTGAACAAAGCGAAAACGGACGCATCATGGTCCTCGACTTGGAATCTGGCGAGAGACAACGCCTCACACCAGAGGGCCAAACGGTCACGTTCCTCGACACGACAGATACCGGCGACTGGATCGTCTACAGCGCCCACCCGGAAAACCGACGGGAAGAGCGAGCTATATGGTTTGTGCCCAGCGACGGTTCGCTACCTCCACAACTTCTCCTTGAAGACGGAGGATTCGACGCGCAGCTTTCTGGAGATGACAGACACATCCTCGTCCGTCGGGTTGGCGGCCCAAACGACCCAACACTCCTCGAGTGGATCGAAGTACCTGATACTGCACCGTGGATCGATTGAGCATGCATCTACGGCAACCGACGGCGAGTGCTACGCAGTGGTCGCCGAGTAGGGCGAGCGGCGGCTACCCGGGACGCACTCATACGTGCCGTTCTGCTCGGAATGGCGAGAGGGGCGTTATCGCCCGCTATCAGTTGATCTAGTGCAACCCCCAGAGTTCAGTAACGTCCAATCAGCGTGAAGCGACGGGTCATGTTTCTCTTGTCGATGTGCTGTCTGTTGGCGGCGTGCGGGGGCACCGATCCCAGCGACGCGGCGTTCCCTGCCGTCGACCTATTCGAACAGCCGATACCTGACGCTCCTGACCCAGCCGACAGAGCCGGAGCCGCAGCGGAATACATCGAGTGCACGAATGAGATTTCAAATGGCGGTTGGTCTCACGATTTCGGGACCTCTGGCAACGCTTCCAACCCCGACGGAGCGCTCGACCAGTTCCTTGGCGTGGACCTTTTCGTGCTTCCTGACGATGGATACGTTCCAGTGGGCCGGGATACCGACCGGCTCCTCTACACGTACTCGGTGGACAACACGCCGAAGGTTGCTGTAATCGTGGCGGCGAACTCGACCGACCCGAACGGAGGGTGGACTGTCGAAACGTTCGCGACATGTGACCCAGCCGAATACGACCCGTCTATCGACGACCAGCTATCCGTGGACATCTGGCTTGACTCGGATGGAAATCGTGTGCCTACATCAACACTCACCTCGTATCGAGGGGCAGAGCACTGTGGATGGGAGTCCGTCACGTTCCTGACCGTCGACGACCGGCAATACATTGGGGATCCGCGCGGGATGCTGACAGATACCGTATGGTTCGACGGCGACGCCGCCCTTCCCGCCGATGCGACAGACACAGGATTCCACCACGATGGCCGCCACCTATGGATCTCAGATGACCAAGCCGTCGCCTACATCGTCGGCAGCGACAGTGTAGAAGCTTGGCCCGCTCCTCCCTCCGGCGATCCGGTCGCCTGCGCCTGAACCACCTGGCGAGCGCCTAAGTGCCGATAGTGGGCGGTCTCAGATCGGAGCGTTACGCGCTCATACCGCGTGATATAGGCGTTGGGTTCGGATCAAGTCAGGTCGCAGATGGTCATGCGATACTTGATCGATGGCTTACCCGTATCCGATCACCGAGCCGTACTCCAGTGGGAAACTGGACGTCGCTGATGGACACAAGGTCCACTGGGAAGTTGCCGGCAACCCTGACGGCAAGCCAGCCGTCCTGCTGCATGGTGGGCCGGGCTCCGGCTCATCACCAGGCCACCGCCGAATGCTTAACCCGGACAAGTACATGATCGTACAGTTCGATCAACGCAACTGCGGCCAGAGCACCCCGAGCGCAGGTGAGCCCCGCATAGACCTCTCAACGAACACCACACAGCATCTGATGGTGGACATCGAACAGCTACGAACCAGCCTTGGCGTCGACCGGTGGCTTGTCTGTGGTGGATCGTGGGGAACCACACTCGGCCTTGCCTACGCGCAGACACATCCCGGCTCGGTCACCGAGCTCCTGCTTGGAAGTGTTGTCACCACCACTCGGGCCGAGGTCGAGTGGGTTACCCGAACGATGGGACGGATCTTCCCCGAGCGGTGGAAAGACTTTCACGACTTTCTGCCAGCCGATTCCCGCGACGGTGAACTCGCGTCTGCATACCACCGGATACTCATGGATCCCGACCCGAGGGTTCACGAACCGGCGGCGATGGCGTGGTGCGACTGGGAAGACACCCACGTGTCAATCGCCAATGGCTACGAACCATCTCTACGGAACGAAGATCCCAAGTTTCGGCTGTGCTTCTCACGACTTGTCACCCACTACTGGGGCAACGCTGGCTTCCTAGAAGACGATCAACTGTTTCGGGACGCCGGGAAACTGGCGGGAATCCCAACCTTCCTGGCTCATGGGCGCCGAGACATAAGCGCACCAGCCGATATCCCTGTCACTCTTGCCACATCGATTCCCGATGTTGAGATGTTCATCGCCGAAACCGAGGGACACGGCGGCCCCAGCCAATCCCGCTGGATGACCGATATCGCTGATCGTCTCGCCGAGTAGAGACTCACGACAACCCTGTCCGAAGCGCACACGATGCCCGTAAGCTCGATTCGAGATGAGCGAGGTTCCAATGCAAGGTGTCTTCGACTTTGTCTCACCGGGCGAGGACATAGTCCTTCATCGGGGCGATGGGGTGGTCGAGGGAGCCGCCGGGCGCGTCAAGCTCTGGGTGTCAACGGGGCGGATCTTTGGTCCGCGATGGAGGCTTGAAGCGGGGTCACGAGATGTGAAGTTGGATTCGTCGATTCTGTCGATCAAACATCCACATCATGGGGAGGTCGACGTGTCGATCGCTGTAAGAGGTACCAATTCTGGTGCCGAAGGACCTGTCGCCAAGGGCTCGATTGGTTCGTCACATCTAGGCGGAGCCGTGCAACTAGACAGGGTGGTTGTTCATTGGATGAATCTGCCCGTGATTCTTCCGTCCTCTGGCCTGAGAGTTGGAGACACCTCTTGGAGTGGCCGATGGCAATTCGAAGCAGCCGGCTGGTCGTTCAAACTCGATAGCCGCCCTGATCTTTCTGAGGTCTTGAGGGCTGCGCAGGATCAGGAGCATGGCTTTGTCATGACCCATATCGGCGAGATCCGACGCTGCGACGGTCAGCCATTCGAGGCAACTGAGGCGACAGAAGCCATTTTCGCCTGGCAGCTCACACTCTCGTTTGCCCTTGGTCGCTGGGTCGCACCGGCTATCCCAGTCGGGTTCTCACAGACTGGAGACAGGGTCTGGGAGGAGTGGGCACCGCGGCGCTGCGACACACTCCACGGTCATGACGCATGGTGGGACACTCACACCGCGGACGACCTGAAACTGTACGCCACAAGATTCGTCGAGGCTCTACTGAACTGGAGCGAGGGCCCGATTGTCCGCCATCTGGCAATGCACATCATTGCCGCGAACCACGGGAGTACCACAGCGGAGGGACAAGTAATGTTGGCCACCGCCGGACTCGAGTATCTCGCCTGGGTCGATCTCGTGCTGAATGGCGGCGTTTCGGAAAAGAAGTTCTCGAAGAAGGGTGCCGCGTGGCGTATTCGGAAGATGCTGAGAGGCGCGCAGATCCCCCTGCCAGTACCTGCAGAGCTAGTGGGTCTCCACGAACTTGCCCAACAGGAGAACCTAGACGGCCCAGCATCAGTCGTCCACGTCCGTCACCTGATTGTTCACCCGAAGGACCCCACGAAGCCGTATGCCATCGAAGCATTGGTGTGGCAGGCTGCTCAACTGCTCATGGAGTATGGAGAGCTGCTCCTTCTTCGACGGCTCAACTACAGCGGCCGGTTCATGCGGCGGTACCCGCCCAATAGGTGGGCACACAGCAGCGAGCCAGTGCCATGGGCTGAATCGATACGCCACCTGTCTGAGATGATGAGCGCGATCAGCCAGTCTCAGCATCGCTAGGGAACGTGGCCTTCGAGCGAGCACGAGGTGCCGATCGGGGGCGGTTCGGCCAAGCGCTCGTTACTGCTCGTGATCAGATGAT
>JBBDMR010000130.1:0-13300 GCA_040878225.1 Acidimicrobiia bacterium | reverse complement strand
CCTTCACCATCTGCGCGCTGTTCTCGTCCTGGCCGACCTCGGTATAGCCGAGTGACTCGTAGAGGTGGCGTGCTGGATTGGTGAAGTTGACGCTGAGGCTGAGCCGGCTGGAGCCGAACTCCCGGTAGAGGTCTTCCAGTTGGAGCATCATCTGCCGACCCAGTCCCTTGCCTCGTTCATCGGCGATGATCCCAATCCCCACCTCAGGGGTCAGCTCGTCGACAAATCCATACGAGGGCCGGTCTTCGGTGAACAAACGCCCGAAAGCCGCGCCCAGGTAGTGGCCGTCGCGTGCGGCGACAACCCCGAGGTCTCCGCGCCTTCCCCAGTTCTCCCAGTACTGCAGTAACTCGGGGTGGCCGACCACCTGTTCGAGGCTAGACGGTTCATCTGCGTCCCAGACGACGGAGATGTAGAGCGCCTCTTTGAGCAACTCGATGTCGTCGGGTTGTGCAGTTCGAATCGTGATCGCCACAGTAGGAGGCTAGACCGGCGTCTTCTCCGTCTCCTGCTGTTTTCTCTCCCAGCGGCCGGCTCCGATAACGCCGCCGGCCACCACTCCGGCGAGCGGGAGGATCAGGGCAACGACGTTGAGACCGTCGGCGTCGGCGATTCCGCCCGAGGCGAGCATTCCGAGCCCTGTGCAAACCGCCAGGGCCGCCAGCAGAGGCTTCCACACCGGAGGGGCCGGTCGGTTGTCGGTGCGGGGCCGTTCGAACTTGCCGAAGGCAACCATGAACGGGAGGAGGACGAGTGACATGAACGCCAGCCATAACGGCCGGGTGATCCACCATTGCCACGTCCCCACCTCGAAACCGAGGCCGATACCGCCGAACAACAGCAGGACACCAACCACAGCCACCATCGCGGTGAGGTGCCAGAGGTAGATCGTCATGATCGAGCCGTTGACTGCGACCACCCGGGTCCACACCTTGATCCGGTCGAGCCAGCGCCGCGCCGGGCGCTCGAAGAGCATCGCAAGGCCAAATTGGAAGACGGCGAGGGCGACGAGGGTGACCTTGGGCGGGTTGGAGTTGGTGATGGCCTCGCCGGCAAACCCGACCATCGAGACCGGGTACGGGCCGAGGATGATCAGCGCTGCCAGGGAGATGAACCCGCCGATGGCGATCGATGCCCGATGGGGCAGTCCGTGGACCCTTCCATCGGCCCAGGCGTATCCGAGGATGTGGACTGCGTTCCAGACGAACAAATAGTTCAGCCAGCGAACCGGGTCGATGTCGTAACCGATGTAGGCCACGTCGACAGCTGCTGCCGCGATCGCGAAAACGAGGAAAGCGCCAAGCCCGATCTTCTCCCACATCCAGAGCGAGATCGGCGCCATCGCCACGACGACGACGTAGGTGGCGAGGAACCACACGGGGACGAGAGCGGCCTGCGACCCGACCCTGACCAGCTCACTGTCGACACCTGAGGTGACCGCGAGCCATGCCCCCGGCGCCCAGAGAGCGAGGACCGGCAGGACCGGAACGATGAGGCGACGGAGACGGTCGCGCAGCCACTGGCTGTACTCGGTGCCTTTGCGCCGAGCGGCGCGCAGTCCGAGGGCGTTGGAGTATCCACCGACGAAGAAGAAGATTGGCATTACCTGGAGCACCCAGGTCAAGCCCCTCGTCCACGGGATATCGGTGAGGGCATGGCCGATCCTGATCTCGCCATCGATCACCTCGGGTGCCGCCATCAGCCAGTGCCCGTAGACGACGACCAGGATGGAGAAGGCACGGAGCAGGTCGACGTAGCGATTCCTCGTTGGGGGAGTCGAAATCGCCAGCTTCTCGGCCGAGGACATTGTTCTTCGGATTGCCTTCATATGGCTTCGACCTCTTCGGCAGGCGGCACGTTGCACTCAACAGGAGATCTGGATCACATCGAACATATGTTCGATATAGTGTGACGGGTGACCGGTTACGCGGAGCTCCATTGCCACACTAACTTTTCGTTCCTCGATGGAGCGTCCCATCCCGAGGATCTGGTGGAGCGTGCCGTCGACCTCGGGTATGAGGCGCTGGCGGTGACCGACCACGACGGGTTCTACGGTGTGTCCCGGTTCTGGCAGGCGGCGCAGGCTACGGGGCTCCCGGTCATCTACGGGGTGGAGGTGGGGTTCGAGGACGGAGCCGTGGATGGTGACGACCCGCTGGCGAAGGCCGAAGAATGGGATGCGGCCAGGTACACCCGCAGCAAGGGAGGACAGGGGCGGTTGCGCCGGGGGAGGAGTGTCCGTGCCCACGGGACGAAACCCATCGATCTCCCCGAGTCGGACCATCTGGTGCTGCTCGCCGGGTCGCCTTCGGGGTACCGCTCCCTTTCCCGTTTCGTGACGAGGGCCCAGCTCAGGGGGGAGAAAGACCATCCGGTGTACTCCCGGGACGACCTTGCCGAAGCCGCGGCCGATCCCGATGTCCATGCCCTCACCGGCTGTCATGCCGGGGCGGTTCCGCGGGCGGCGGCACGGGGCGACCTGTCGGGGACGATCAGGGAGGTATCCCGTCTCCAGGACATCTTCGGCACCCGGCTCCACGTCGAGATGTGGCACCACGCCATGCCCGAGGACGACGGCAGGAACGATCTCCTCTGGGAGGTGGCATCCCGGCTCTCGGTGTCGACCGTGGCCACCAACCAGGTCCACTATCACCAGCGCTCCGATGCCTACCTGTCCGAGGTGCTCGCCGCGATCGGAGGTCGGCGACCTCTTGTGGTGGCAGATGGGTTCAGGCCCGCAACCGACGAGAGGTATCTGAAGACGGCCGAGGAGATGGAAGTCCGGTTCCGGCGTTATCCCGGGGCAGTGGCGAGGAGCGCCGAGCTGGGGAGGCGGCTTGCCTTCGACCTGGGCTTGATGGCACCCCGGCTTCCCGACTTCCCGATGCCGGGGCATTTCCGCGACGAGATGGAATACCTCACGGCACTGACCTGGGAAGGGGCTCGCGATGTCTATCCGGGTTCCGATGACGGGATCAGCCCGGAAGCGAGGCGGAGGCTCGGCCATGAGCTCGACATCATCGCCCGGCTCGGGTTTGCCGGCTATTTCCTGGTGGTGAAAGACCTGATCGACTTCGCCCGCAGCCAGGACATCTACTGCCAGATCAGGGGATCGGGGGCCGACTCGGCGGTGTGCCGGTGCATCGGCCTCACCCGTGTCGACCCGATCCGTCTCCACCTTCCCTTCGAGCGGTTCCTCTCCGAGGAGCGGGGCAAGCCCCCCGACATCGACGTCGACTTCGAGGCCGACCGCCGCGAGGAGGTGATCCAGTACTGCTATCGCAAGTACGGGCGGGAGCGGGCGGCGATGGTGGCGAATGTGATCACATACCGGGCCCGGTCGGTGCTCCGCGACGTGGCCAAGACCTTCGGGTTCACCCAGGCCCAGGTCGACGGGCTCAGCCAGTTCGTGGACACCCATGACCCCGGCCAGCTCCGCCATATGGACACCACACTCCCCGAGGGGATGACCGCCGAGATGATCTACGACATCTGCTGGCGTCTCGACGGGTATCCCCGGCACCTCGGGATCCACTCCGGGGGAATGGTCATCGCCGACCGGCCACTCTGGCACGTAGTCCCTCTCGAGTGGGGGCGGATGGAGGGCAGAACTGTCATCCAGTGGGACAAAGACGACTCATCGGCCGTCGGTGTGGTCAAGTTCGACCTTCTCGGATTGGGGATGCTCAACGCCCTCCACCTCGCCCACGACCTCATCGAGGACCATCACGGCATCGACATCGACCTTGCCACCATCCCCCAGGAGCCAGCGCTCTACCGGTCGATCACCAGGTCGGACACCGTCGGAGTCTTCCAGATCGAGTCGAGGGCGCAGATGGCCACCCTGCCTAAGATGAAACCGAAGACCTTCTACGACCTGGCAATCGAGGTGGCACTGATCCGTCCCGGACCGATCCAGGGACAGTCGGTTCATCCCTACCTGCGACGGCGCAACGGCGAGGAGCCGGTGCGCTACCCCCATCCGCTTGCCGAACCGATCCTGAAGAAGACGCTCGGGGTGCCCATTTTCCAGGAGCAACTAATGGAGCTGGCCCGGGTATGTGCCGGCTTCGACGGGAGCCAGGCGGACCGGCTCCGCCAGGCAATGACTCACAAACGCTCCGAGACTGCGATGTCGAGGCTCAAAGACGAGGTCTTCGCCGGGATGGCCGCCAACGGGGTCGGCGGGGCGGCTGCCGACGAGATCTGGGAGAAGCTGCAGGGATTCGCCAGCTTCGGCTTTCCCGAGAGTCACTCGGTCAGTTTCGCCTACATCGTCTACATGTCGGTCTGGCTCCGGTTCCACTATCCGGCCGAGTTTCTCGCTGGCCTGCTCAACGCCCAGCCAATGGGCTTTTACAGCCCGAACTCCCTGGTCCAGGACTCACAGCGTCACGGTGTTGTGGTCCACGGGCCCGACGTCAACGTCTCCTGGCACGACTGCACCATCGAGCCAATCGAAGCCGACCCCGACGACATCGTCACCTATCTCGGCGAGAGCTGGCGGAGGGGAAGAGGGCCGGTCGACGACTCGGTGCGCCCGGCGGTGGCGGTGCGGATGGGGTTGCGATACGTGAGGAACCTGGGGGAGCGGGAGATCACGACCGTCGAGGCGGCCCGGATCCTCGGTGGGCCTTTCTCCTCACCCGAAGACCTAGCTTTCCGCACCGGTCTCGATGTCGATGCGCTGGAGGGGCTTGCCGCCGCCGGTGCGCTGGAGTCGGTGGGCCTGGGCCGGAGGGAGGGGATGTGGGCTGCCGGGGCTCTGTCCGAGATCGACCCGGAGCGGCTTGCCCTTTCTCCCGGTGTCGACTCACCGCCGCTTCCCGGGATGAGCGACGAGGAGTCACACCGCGCCGACCTCTGGTCGACCGGGGTGTCCTCCCGGCACCCGATGAGCTTTGTCCGCGACCAGTTGGGCGACTGTCTCACCGCCGCCGAGACGCTGGAGATGCAACGTCACGGTGTCCGGGTCAAGGTGGCGGGCGTCATCACCCACCGCCAGCGCCCGGGCACCGCCAAAGGTGTCCATTTCCTCAACCTCGAAGACGAGACAGGCCTGCTCAACATCGTGGTGCTCCCCGACGTGTGGTCGAAGCACCGTCAGATCGTCCGCAAGAGTCCGGCCCTGGTGATCCACGGCCGCCTCGAGTTCAACGACGGTGTCACCAACATCGTCGCCCACAACTTCGAGCCGATCGGTGTCCAGACCGTGAAGTCGCGCGACTTCAGGTGATCAGCGGTTGGGGACCTGCACCAGGTTGTATTCGGCAGAGGCCGGGTCAGGCACACCGAAGCGGGCGTTTACGAGGACCAGGCGGTTGCCGTGCTTCGCCACTGTGGTCGGCACGTCGAACAGGTCGGAAGTGATCGTGTTGGCCACCTCACCCGAATTCAGGTCTCTCGCCAATTCGACGACATCGACCTGGTTCAACTGGTTGCGGACCACATAGAGGTGTGAACCGATCCGCAGCAGACCGTCTCCGGCAGTCACCAGATCGCCACCGAGATCGATGGTGCGGCTCGTCCCGTCGGTACCGACTGCGTACAGCTCGCCTTTGGAGCTATTCACCACGATCAGCTCACCCCCGGCCGCTTCGATGCCGTTGAGGTTGAACCCGGCGACGAAGTCGCCAGCCGGCCCGGAAAGCGGGATTGTCTGCGGCGCGCCTACGGAATTGCCTCGCAGCGGCACCCGGTAGAGCTGGGGCTGGAAAGAGTCGGTGAACCAGGCCGAGTCACCGGATACGATGACATCGTTTACGAACGTGCCTGCTGCCGGGTCGGTCAGTTGCAGGGTGGCGACTTCAGCTCCGGTGCGGGCGTCGTAAATGAACGCCATGCCTGTGGGGCCACCGGCGACAAACAAGAGCCCGCGGTCTACCTTGAGCCCGACCGCGATGCGGCCGTCTGCCGGATCGTTGTCGACTAGGTGGGCCACTTCACCGGTGCGGAGGTTGACAGTGACGACATCGCCGTCAGCCAACGAGCCTGCATATGCAGTCGAACCTCTGGTGTCGACGCCCTCCGGCTGATATCCGATCGGTAGGGGGATCGACTCGGGGAAGGATGAAGCGGCAGCGGGGCTTGCCACCATGAGGACCCCGACGACGATTGCGATGATTCTGCGCATGAAATCTCCTAGGTCGCTTTGATGCGAGTCGTACCCCATGGTTACGTTTGAGAAACCAGATTGGTTCTTCGCGGGGCGCGTCGACCCAGTCCCGCGTCGAAACAGGGGTCTTCAGTCGAGAGCTCTCGGATCGGTCGGTACGTCCACCGCATACTCCTGGAGGACATCCAGAGGGATTACTTCCAGCGTCCCGAGGTGGGTGGAGGCGAGCACCACCGGCGCCGCCACGCCGTCATGATGGGCACGCAACCAGTTACGGGCAGTCACACACCAGCGGTCGCCGGGACTCAGTCCGGGAAACATGAACTGAGGCATAGGGGTGGTGAGGTCGTTGCCGATCCGGCGCTGGTGCTCGAGGAATTCGGAGGTAACGACGGCGCACACGGTATGTAGGCCGATGTCTTCGGGGCCGGTCTGACAGGTTCCATCACGGTAGAAACCGGTCAGGGGGTCGGTGCTGCAAACCTCGAGCTCTCCGCCGAGGACATTCAGCTCGGACATCGGGGGCTCAGGCCCGACAGCCGAAGATGTCCCAGCCGGCCCCGTCATAGACAGCCCAGGCCGCCGCAGCGGTCGAGGCGCGTGGGTCGGTCGCATCGGCACCGGGGAAACCTGCGCTGGCAGCGCGTTCCTCCCAGTACTGGGGCAGATGCTGGAAGAGGCCAACGGCCCCGGTCCTCAGATTGACCGCTTCAGGGTCGAACCTGGATTCACACCAGGCAACCCTGACGGCCGTATTCACGTCTTCAGCTTTGAAGTACTCGGTGACGAGGGCCCGCACCTGGACCTCGGAGAGCCAACCGGCGGGAGAGGCGATGGTGCCGGTAGAAGATGAAGCATCAGAACCGAGCGTCGTCTCCTCGGGTTCGCTGGCGTCCGTTGCATAGCCGGAGCCCGCGACGGTGGAGTCAGCGGGCGCGTCGGCGAAGAGGGCAAACGTCAGACCGGCGTACGTGCCTGCCGTATGTCCCAGCGACGCCGCGGCTGCCTCGTACTCGATGTCGTTGGCAGCATCTTGTGACGTGCCGAATGCGGCAAAACCGGCGGCTGCCAGAAGAATTACCGCTACCCAGCCCGCAAGAAACGAAAAACGTCTCAAACGCATAGATGTAGTGACTCCGCCCCGGCTTGGCCGGGTTCCTTAGATACCCAACCTTACCGGGACTTTTCCACAGGGGGCAACTCGGATTTGGCTCCGGGCGTGCTGCTGAGCGCCAATACGACTGCTTCCCAATGGGGCCGTTGCGGGTCGAGGATGTTGAAATGACCCACTCCGTCGAGCAGGTGGATTTCTGCGGCCTGCCCCGACCGGCTGGTGTGGTCCGGACTGACCTCACTGTCATCTGTGCCGTGGAACAAAACAGTCCGTCCGGGAATCGTCAGCGCCGTTGGCCCACCCGCCGCGATTAGGACCTTCGCCGGTGGGACATCATCGACCAGGCTCAAGTCGGTCACCGGAGCTAGCCCGACACAAATGTCGACCGGATTCCGTAAATGGGCCCATAACGCAAGGAATGCGCCCGCAGAATGGCCGAGCAGGCTGACCGAGTCGTAGCGATCGCGCGCCCAACCGAGGGCGGTGTCGACGTCGTGCCCGGAACCGGGCCACGGGGGATCGACCCGGTATTCGATGTTGAGGGTGTCATAACCGCGGCGAGTGAGGTCGACCGCGGCCTGGTCCAACTGATCGCGGTCCCATCCGGAAAACCAGTATCCGCCGTGAACGAGCACGACGAGTGAATCGCCTTCTGCGCGTCTGTGGTCGGCGGAGTTGCGCGGGTGGGGCCCGTAGCGAACGTTCGTAAACGGGACGAGGTCGCGAAAAACAAGGTGGCGGATGGCATCCCTGTAACCGGTTGCACCCCTGCCCGAGATCTGGCGCACCGCGTTCGGCGCTACCAGCGAGATCCTCCTGAACGCTTCCCTGGTGCCGATATCTGAGAGGTGAACCTCGACAACCGGGGCTGGAACCGAGGCTACGGCATCGGCGATAGCGACCGAGGTGTGGGTGAAACCGCCCGGATTGAGCACCAGGGCGTCAGCCTCCTTCCCGGATGTTTGAATCAATGACACCAGCTCGGACTCGTCGTTCGATTGGAAGAACGTAGGTTCGACATCGAGCCGCGACGACCAAACCCGGATCTTCTCTTCGAGGTCAGCCAGGGTCATGGTCCCGTAGATCTCGGGCTGGCGGCTGCCGAGCAGGTTCAGGTTCGGGCCGTTGATGACAGCGATCCGCATCAGGCGGCCGCCGGAATGTGACGCTCGATCATCGACCTTCCCTGGTCGATGATCCCCCCGGGAATGGGAGCCTCTGCGATGTCGGCGAGCTTCTGGAGCTGAGCGATCACAGCATCGGAGACATCGGACGTCTTCGTCCCCGCCGAACGGTCGGCAAGAGCTCCGGCAGTCCTCGGGTCCCAGTCGATGCCGAGCGCCCGGTACACAGGAACCAGCACATCCCGGACCCGCCCTCCGTCGTCGACCACGATCACGCCACCGATGTGGGCGGCGCCCTTGATCAGGCGCTGGCCCACGCCCATCACCTTGACCACGCCTCCGACGCTGACTGAATACCGGCCGGGACAGTATTCGCCGGGGATCTCGCCGACCCTAGCGTCGATCTTCAATGCCCGAAACGCGTCTTTCATCATGCCGGAGACCATTTCGAACCTTTCGGTGATCCCTGTGCGGGGATCATCCTCGGGGATCGCCCAGCTGAAGGCCAGGGTCTTCTCGTGAAAGACTGCAGCGCGCCCTCCGGCGAGACGTTCCACCGGGGCGAAGCCGTGAGCCGCGGCGACTCGAACCGCTGCGGGGTAGCCGGCCTGGATGCGGTCGGCCATTCCGAACGCAAGCACCGGGTGGGCAGGGTGGAGCCGGAATACCGATCCGATCTCGCCCGCGGCCACGGCGTCGAGCACAGCATGGCTGACTGAGACATCGAGTGCGGGATGGTCGGCGAACGACTCCTGTGAGACCAGAACTTGGTTCATCTGCCAGAGCATAAGCCGGGTGACTGTTACCGTCATACCTTGGTCAGGCACAGGAACCTTTGAGACTCCTGACACGTTATGCCGCTACCCCGGCCATTGGAGGGCAAGTGCGCCATCGCGCCCTTACTGCACTTTCTATTGTGATCATGCTCGGTCTCGCCGCATGCGGAGACTCTCCTTTCCTGTCTCTGGGGGAGAGGTCATCGGACTGGGTGACAGACCCCACGGTGCTCACCACCACGACGGTGGCCACCACCATCCCGCTGGCACGCGACGCGGCCAACCTGGTCTGGTACAACGACGACCTCGGCGCCGGGCCGGAGATTCCCGAGGATGTGGTTGCGGGAGTGTTTGCCCGACGTGAGGGTGATCGGTTCATTCAGGCGAGCCGGGAGGAGATCCGCAAGGTCCTCGAGGATGTCAAGTTCCCGTCCCGGGTCCCGCCCCTTTCTGAATATGTCTCGAGCCAGCTTGTCATCGAGAACAGTGGAATCGTCTCGGACGACCCGTCCGCTGCCTTCGGGATCTGGACGACGGAGCCGTACACCCGGTCGAGGTCGGTGGCGCAGTTGATCGTCCTCAGGGTCTACCGCGACGCCGAGACAGCGGCCGAGATCGAAGCCGAGGGGGCCGATCTCTCCTGTGCCCGTTTCGCCGAGGGGCAGACTATCGAATGCGAACTCGAGGAGATCGGAGAACGTCCGACCTGGGTGCTTCAGGATTCCTCGGGGACCACTCTGATCTGGTTCGATGGGATCTACCGCTACGAGATGTACGGGCGCCCGTTTGCAGCAGTGGAGGCGTTACGACAGACTGCGGCGAGCATGATGCCGCTAGAAGCGGTGATCGCTGAATCCTGATCCACTCCGACGGGGCGACATCTTGAGCCAACCAGTGCCGATCGAGCTGCTATCTGAGAACGCGTCGATATCGAAGGATGGCGAGCTCCATATCGGCGGTGTCTCCACGCTTTCGCTTGCTGCCGAATTCGGGACGCCACTCTTTGTCTATGACGAGGAGCACCTGCGCCAGCGTTGTCGCGAGGTCGTTGCCGGCTTCGGCATGGGTGCGGTCTACGCAACCAAAGCATTTCTCTGCACGGCGATGGCACGCCTTGCCCACGAGGAGGGGATGCGTCTCGACGTTGCCACCGGCGGGGAGTACCACGTTGCCCGGGCGGCGGGAGTTCCCGCGTCTGACCTCGTGTTCCACGGCAACAACAAGAGCGAGCGTGAGCTCCGAATGGCCCTGGCGGACGGTGTCGGCCAGGTGGTTGTCGACTCCTTCGATGAGCTCGACCGGCTCGAGTCGCTGGTCGAGGCAGGTCTCAAGGCACCCGACGTGTTGCTGCGGATCACTCCCGGCGTCGAAGCCCACACTCATGAGTTCGTCCGGACCGGCCAGGACGACTCCAAGTTCGGCTTCACTGTCTCGACCGGGGCGGCATCCGAGGCGGTGGAACGGGCTCAAGCATCCAACTCGGTGAATTTGAAGGGTGTACATGCCCACATCGGGTCTCAGGTTTTCCGGGCTGACTCGTTTGCCGAAGCGGTGGATGTGATCTGTGATTTCGCCCGGGGCAGCGAATTCGTCGAAATCTCACTCGGTGGGGGACTCGGTGTTGCCTATGTAGGAGGCGAGGAGGCTCCTGACATTGCCCTCTGGGTCGAAGTAATCAGCCAAGCGGTGGAACGGAACGGGTTTGAGGGCATGGTTTCGGTGGAGCCCGGGCGGGCAATCACCGCCGCAGCGGCGGTGACCCTCTACTCCGCGGGCACGATCAAACACCTCCCCGGGATCAGGACCTATGTCGCCGTCGACGGCGGGATGAGTGACAACCCCCGGCCGGTGCTCTACGGGTCGGGTTATGAGACATTCCTGGCCCGGGATGTCACCGCTCCCCGTGACATGGCGGTCAGGCTGGTGGGAAAGCATTGCGAGACCGGTGATGTTCTGGTGTCCGATGGCTGGCTCCCGGACGGCCTCGAAGTCGGCGACATCGTGGTGACGCCGGTCACGGGCGCTTATGGCCATTCGATGGGATCGAATTACAACAAGGTCCTCCGACCGGCGGTCGTCTTCGTCCGTGACGGCGCGGTCAGGCAGGTTGTCAGGCGGGAGACCTATGACGACCTCCTCCTCACCGACCTCGGCCCCGAGTAGGGGGCGCGCCGGAATAGGCTGCTCCCACATGAGGTTGGCCCGAAGATGATGCACGGTGGGGGGTGGTGGAGCTACCTCAGCTACGACGAAGACCAGGAGATCCCGAAGGTCGACCGCGACCTGCTCCGGCGAGTATGGAGCTATGGTCGCCCTTACCTCCGGGGCCTGCTCGGGGTCCTGATCACGATCTTCGTCATCTCCGGGATCGGGGTCGTGCCACCGATCTTGATCCGGGAGCTGCTCGACGGCGCAATCCCATCCCGCGATCTGGGGATGCTCACCTGGCTAGGTCTCGGGATGATCGCGGTGCCGATGATCAGCGCCCTGGTCGGCCTCCTGCAGCGCTGGTGGTCTTCCCGGGTGGGCGAGGGCATCATCTTCGACCTGCGACGTGAGCTCTTCGACCACTTGCAGCGGATGTCACTGCGCTTCTTCACCGCCACCAAGACCGGGGAGCTGATGAACCGGCTCAACAGCGACGTGACCGGAGCACAGCAGGCGATCACGGGGACCCTGGTCAGCATCATCTCCAACATCGTGTCGGTGGCGTTCATCCTCGTCGTGATGATTGCCGCCGATTGGCGCCTCACCCTGCTTGCGGTCGCTGCATTGCCCCTGTTCGTGATCCCAGCCCGGAGAGTGGGCCGCGTGTTGCGCCGGGTGACCCAGGAACAGATGGAGCACAACGCCTCGATGTCGGCAATCCTCCAGGAGTCATTCAATGTCAGCGGCGCCCTCCTGGTGCGCCTTTTCGGGCGGTGGGACCGCGAGGCCGAGCGATTCGCCGAACAGGCAGGACTGGTCCGGGACTACGGAATCCGCAGGGCAATGGTGGGCAGGCGGTTCTTTGCCGCCCTAGGCCTGGTTTCTGCCGTCGGGACCGCCGCGGTCTTCTGGGCCGGTGGTTACCTCGTAATCGAAAGTGACATGACACCCGGCACGGTGGTGATGTTCTCGGCGTTGTTGGTGCAGTTCTATGGCCCGCTCTCGGCGATCTCCAACTCGAGGGTGGAATTCGCGACGTCGCTGGTTTCATTCGAGCGGGTATTCGAAGTGCTCGACCTGGAGACTGATATTCCGTCACCGGAGACGCCGATCTCGATCTCACCGGCCAGAGGTGAGCTCGAGTTCGAGAACGTCTACTTCAAATACCAGAGCGGCGAAGTTGAGGGGCTTGCTGCAGTCAAGCGCTGGAAGCGCACCGGAGAAGAGGGTCCGGCAATTGCCCAGGCGTCGTCACGGAAGTGGGCCCTCGCCGGGGTCTCGTTCAAGGCAAACCCGGGAGAGCTCGTCGCGTTGGTCGGCCCGTCCGGCGCCGGCAAGACCACGGCGTCTTATCTCGTTCCCCGCCTCTACGACGTCAACGAGGGAGCGGTGCGCATCGACGGGGTCGATGTTCGCGACATTGCCTTCGACGAATTGTCGGAGACGGTTGGAGTGGTCACCCAGGAGTCGTACCTGTTCCACGACACGATCGAGGCCAACCTCCGGTATGCGAAACCGACCGCAACCCAGGAAGAGATCGAGGCTGCGGCCGTCGCCGCCAACATCAGCCCGATGATCGAGGCGTTGCCGGACCGATATCAGACGATGGTCGGGGAACGGGGATACCGGCTGTCGGGCGGGGAGAAGCAGCGGATTGCCATTGCGAGGGTGATCCTCAAGGACCCGCGGATTCTGATCCTCGACGAGGCGACGTCACATCTCGATTCGCGGTCTGAAGCCTTGATCCAGGAAGCACTCGAGGGGCTGATGGCGGGAAGGACCACACTCGCCATCGCACATAGGCTCTCCACGGTGCGCGCTGCCGACCAAATCCTCGTCATCGACGAAGGCATGATCGTCGAATCAGGCACCCACGAGTCCCTGGTCGCCGAAGGCGGCTTATACCGACAGCTATACGAAACCCAATTCGAGCCCGTTGGATAGATCGAGACGCGTTTCTCCCTCCGTTTGCAACTCTCCCTCCGCTTGCGGAGGGAGTACCTCCGACCGTAGGTCGGAGGGG
>JBBDMR010000129.1:0-13394 GCA_040878225.1 Acidimicrobiia bacterium | reverse complement strand
CCACGATGCCGATTATCCGACCCGCATTGGCGGTGCCCCGGTTATCAGGGTTCCGTCGTCCTGAGTCGATCGCCTGTAACTCCCGATTGCCCATGACCCAAGCGGCGATGCCGAGTGGCAAGCAGCTGCAGACCAGGCTGAGGATGCCCAGGACGAGGATGGTCGTTGCCTGACTTTCTTCGGGGTATGCCCCGGCCTGTGGAAACGTCATGCCGCGATCCTATACGGCAGGCCCCGTCGCTGAGGACTACCTGCCGACTTTGTCGAGGGTCCGATAGAGGATGGAGGCGGGGTTGAGGAACCAGGGGTGGCCCCGGTAGTAGAAGCGTCCGTTGTGGGGTATCTTCGCAAACGGGCTGGTGGTCTCCTCGCCGAGCAACATGCCGGCGAGGTCGTGGCCGAGAAGTGTGGACAGCCCGACACCGTGGCCCGCATAGCCCATGGCGTACCAGACGCCGTCGACATTCCCGATGTGGGGGATGAGGTCGAAGGGAACGCCGAGCTTTCCGCCCCAGACATGGCTGACTCCGGTACCTCCGAGTTGGGGAAAGTATCGAATGAGGTTGTTGTGAAGGTCAGCTGCACTGTTTTCGAGGGGAAGATCGGTCTTCAGGTTTCGCCTCCCCCCGATCAGGACGCGGTTGTCGGGGGTACGGCGCATGTAGTGGAGAAGCCGACGCTTGGTGTAGGTCATCGCGTTGGCGGGGAACACCGAAGCCGCCAGGTCTTCCCCGAGAGGTTCGGTAACGACGATGTATGACCCGATCGGCACCACCCGATTGCGAAGCTCGGCGATTGGTCGGCGCGTCGTGTATCCGTTGGTTGCCACGATCACCCCTCCGGCTCGTACAGTCCCTTTCGCAGTTGTCACCTCGAAGCCAGGACCAGACTTGTGGATCGCATCAACGGCGCTGTGTGCGACCAGAAGCCCGCCTCGATCGATCACAGCCTGTGCCATACCAAAGGAGAAACGGGCGGGGTGTATCCCGTAACCCTCGGGTTCGAAGAGGGCGGCTGTGAAGGACTCGGAGCCAGCGATCTCGCCGACGCGATCGGCTCCAAGCACCTCCCATTCGACCCTGTAGCGGTCCCGATACCACGATGCGGTTTCGGCGAACCTCGATGCATCGCGCTGGTCCAATCCCAGGGCCGCCATCCCGCTCTGGTTGAGCTGGACGTCGATGTGGTGCTCCTGGCACAGCTCGAGGACGATCTCGATCGACCGAACCGTCGCATGCCAGATCTCGTCGGCGACCTGTCGCCCATGCGACCGCTCCACGGACCGCATGCCCGCTTTCACGTCTGGCGAGACCATGCCACCGTTTATCGCCGACGCACCACCTGCAATCTCACCGCTGTCGACAACGACCACTGACCGCCCGCTCCTGGCGAGGCGGAGCCCGGCCGATAGCCCGGTGAGGCCGGATCCGACCACCAGGTAGTCGGCTTCCGATGGAATGGGTGATGTGCCGAGGTCAGCGGGACGCGGGTGGTCATCGATCCAGAAGGGCCGCTGGATCACAGAGTCTTGAGGCCCTTTCCGAACAGGGCGGCCATCTCGGCGACTTCATCCGGGGTCATGATCAGCGGCGGTGACACCTGAAGCCCTCCGCCGCCGACAGCCCTGGTGAGCACGCCGGCCTCCCGGCAGGCTGCCGCTGCCCGCGCCGGCAGGGTGTCGTCGTCGCCCACTTTGAGCTGGACCGCAGCCAGGGCACCCACGCCGCGGCGGACATGGTCGACAACGTCGAGCTCTTCGAGCGGGAGGAGTGCGTCATAGATCTCACCTTCGAGGGCAGCTGCTCTCGCGAGCAGCCCTTCGCGTTCGATGATCTCCATCACCTTCAGGCCTGCCACACATGCAACGGCGTGGCCCGAGTAGGTGTAACCGTGCCGGAAGATGAGCCCGGGCTCGTTGAAAAAGGGGTCGGCAATTCTCGGGCTGGCGACGACGCCGCCGAGAGGGGCGTAACCGCAGGTGACACCTTTGGCGAACGTAATGAGATCAGGCTCGAGGTCGAACAGATTTGCGGCGAACCAGTCACCGACGCGCCCGAATCCGGTGATGACTTCGTCGGAGATGTAGAGACCGCCGGCACTGCGGATCGACTCGCGGACCTGTCGGAGATAGTCGGTCGGCACCGGCCGGATCCCCCCGGCACCGATCACTGCTTCGACGAAGATGCCGGCAATGCGGTCGGCTCCGGCATGTTTGATAGCTTTGTCCACCGCGTCGGCGTCGTCGTAGGGCACCATCACGACGTCGGTGACGAGGTCGCCGCCGTATCCGAGCCGATTCGGTTCCATGCCCCCGAGCGAGGTTCCGTAGGTGTGCATGCCGTGATACGCCCACTCCCGGGCGATGAAGACGGTGCGGTCGGGCTCACCGACCGCCGAGAAGTAACGCCGCGCCAGCTTCGCTGCGGTGTCGATGGCGTCGGAGCCACCCGAACCGAAGAAGACCTTTGACGCCGGGTCGGGGGAAACGGCTGCGATCCGCTCTGCGAGCTCGATCGGAGGACGGGTCCCGTAGTCGATGAATGTGTGAAAGGCGGGGAGTTTCCTCGCCTGCTCGGTCATGGCGTCGACAATTTCGTCGCGGCCATAGCCGACGTTCATGTACCAGAGCGAGGCGGCGGCGTCGAGGTAGCGATTCCCGTCTTCGTCGAAGACAAAGATGCCTTCGCCGCGGTCGACGATGAATGGACTGTCCTTGACCTTGGCCATCTCGGCGAAGGGGTGCCAGTAAGCAGACATGACGCGGAGGGTAGCTGCGATCAGGTGCCTCCCGTGCCGCTCCGGCGCGTTTGTGCCGGTATGCTCGCCGCTCACGCTGGTGAATGCTGCAGGTCCGGCCGACGCCAGTATTTGTGTCAGGAGGAAGCAATGGCCCTACCGGCGGTTGAACTGGTCGGAGTATCGAAGAAGTTCGGTGACGATGTTGTTGCTGTCGACGGTATCGACCTCGTTGTCGAAGATGGGGAGTTCTTTTCCCTGCTCGGCCCCTCGGGTTGCGGAAAAACCACCACCTTGCGAATGATCGCTGGATTCGAGTTCCCGACCAGCGGGTCGCTACGAATCCACGGACAGGAGATGGGACTGCGGCCGCCCAACGAGCGCCCGGTCAACACAGTCTTCCAATCGTATGCGCTCTTCCCGCACATGACCGTCTCTGAGAATGTCGCTTTTGGCCTTCAGATGAAGAAGGTCGCCAAGAACGAGATCGCGGGAAAGGTAAAACGAGTGCTCGACCAGGTGCAACTGGGCCACCGGGCAGACGCCAAGCCGCAACAGCTCTCCGGCGGAATGCAGCAGCGGGTTGCCCTTGCTCGGGCACTGGTGAATGAGCCCGAGGTCCTCTTGCTCGACGAGCCGCTGGGGGCCCTCGACCTGAAATTGCGCCAGGCGATGCAGGTTGAGCTGAAAGAACTCCAGACCCGGGTTGGAATCACATTCATTTACGTGACCCACGATCAGGAGGAAGCCCTGACCATGTCCGATCGGATCGGGGTGATGAACGAAGGCAGGCTCCTGCAGGTGGGACGGTCCGAGGAGATCTACGAGCAGCCGAAATCGCGCTTCGTCGCCGACTTCATCGGCGACATCAACCTGATCGAGGTCACCATGGCCGGGTCCGGCACTGGACGTCTGAGCAACGGCATTGAGATCGGGCTCCCCTCAGCCCGCCCCGATGGAGAAGAGTCGCTGAGCCTTGCGCTCAGGCCGGAGAGACTGGCACTGTTCGACCTCGACGAGGAGATCCCCGCCGGCCATAATCGGTTGCGGGTCCGGGTCACCCGGAGGCTCTACTACGGGGACGTGTTTTTCTACGATGTGGACGCCGGCCTGGGGGCCGAGATCGAGGTCAAGGAGGAGAACCGCCCCGGCGTCGAACTGTACGAGGTTGGCGAAGAGGCATTCCTCGTATGGAACCCGGAAGGGGCGAATCTGGTGGTCGACGCGTGACGACCGTCATCGAGCCTGAAGAGGCAGCCGCGGTCACTCCTGAGCTCGAGGCGGCCGCAGAGAGGGCGGAGGCGAGGCGCGGGTTTCTCATCGCCCTTCCCTCGTACTTCTACCTGGTCCTCTTATTCGTAATCCCCCTCGGCCTGGTCTTCGTCTACTCGTTTGCCACCAGGGATTCCACCGGACTGACAGTACTCGAGGACTGGAACCTCGACTCCTACAAGCGGCTCTTCACCACCGAAGTCGTGGAGATCTTCGTCAGGTCCTTTGTCCTGGCTCTGGCCACAACGGTGATATGCCTCGCTTTCGCTTATCCGTTCGCCTACTACATCGCCACGCGGTCGCCACGGGTGCGGAACATTCTTCTGGTGTTCGTGATGATCCCGTTTTGGTCGAATTTCCTGGTCAGGACTTACGCCTGGCGGGTGATCCTCGGCTCGGACGGCCCGGTCTCACAGGTAAGCGAGGCTCTCGGCGGGGACTCGATAAGGCTTCTCTTCACCACCACGGCGATCCTGATCGGCCTCGTCTACGGATTCATGCCGTTCATGGTGCTACCCCTCTACGCTGCACTGGAACGGATGGATTGGCGCCTCGTCGAGGCGGCGAGAGACCTCTATGCCGACGGTTTCTCCGCCTTCCGGAAGGTGACATTCCCCCTGTCCGTGCCGGGAGTGGTGGCTGGTTCGATCCTCGTCTTCATCCCGAGCCTCGGCGCCTACGTCACGCCGGCGTTGCTCGGAGGTGCCAACACTGTCCTTGCCGGCGATTACATAGTCAGCCAGTTCCTGGCGGCCCGGAACTGGCCCTACGGGTCGGCATTGTCGATCGGGATCATGTCGGTGATGCTGCTGGCCACCATCTATTACTTCCGTGCGGGAGCGAAGACCCTGTGAACGAGGGAACGACGCCGAAAGGTCTCGTGGACCGGTTGCTGGCTGCCAACACCTGGCTCGTCTTCGCCTTCTTCTACGCCCCGATCCTGGTTCTCATCTTCTTCTCGTTCAACGACAACAACAACGTCGGAATCTGGACCGAGCCGTCCCTGCGCTGGTATCAGGAGATGTTGCAGGACGATCGCGTCATGGGTGCTCTCCGCAACTCGCTGATCGTCGCCTTCATCGCCACGCTGATATCCACGGTCCTCGGAACCATGCTGGCGATCGCGCTCGAGCGCTACCGCTTCCGGGGTAGGGGAGCTCTCGACGGGATCTCCTATCTGCCCATCATCATTCCGGACGTGACGATGGCAGTAATGCTCCTCATCTTCTTCTTCCAGGCGTTCGGCCTCCTCCGGGACTGGTTCGGGATCGACCTGAGGGCAGGTCTCCTCACGATTACCCTCGCCCATATCGCCTTTTGCATCTCCTTCGTGGCGGTGGTGGTCAGGGCCCGGCTCTCGCAGATGGACAGCTCCTTGGAAGAGGCGGCGGCGGACCTATACGCAAGCCGTTGGCAGACTTTCTTCAAGGTGACCTTGCCCCTGATCGCCCCCGGCGTGGTCGGTGGGGCGCTATTGGCCCTGACCCTCTCGTTGGACGACGTGGTCGTTACTCAGTTCGTCTCGGGAGCTGGTTCCACCACGCTCCCGGTCTACGTCTTCGGTCTGGTGCGCCGGGGTGTCACTCCTCTGATCAATGCTGTGAGCACGGTCATGCTGGTCGCTTCGATGCTGTTGGTTGCCATCTCCCTGCTCCTCCAGCGTGGTGCTGAGGTCAGGGGCCAGAAGCTCGCCGATCACGATGCGTTGATCGACGAGATCGCAAGGTGATAACCATGACATTCACCGCGGCGTCCCAAACCGTTCACATCTGAATAAGGTGAGGACGGCCCCCAGGCCCAAAAAAGACAATTCCAGGAGGAACAACTGATGCGAAGGACCACATCGCTCTTCTCACTGCTCATGGTGTTGGCACTCGTGCTCGCCGCGTGTGGTGACGACGATGGCTCGGAGGACACCGGCGAGGCGACTGGCGCCGCCTGTGCCCTCGACGAGACAGACGGAGACATCAACTTCTACAACTGGTCCGAGTACATCGACCCGGAGCTGGTCACGGCATTCGAGGAAGAGCATGACGTAGATGTCGTCGAGGACTTCTACGAGTCAAACGAGGCATTGCTGGCCCAGATGCAGGCGGGCGCCATATACGACGTGATCGTGCCATCCGACTACATGGTCGGAATCATGATCCAGAACGACCTGCTGGCGCCGATCAACGGCGACGCAGTGCCCAACATGTCCAATCTGTCCGAGCGATTCACCGAACTCCCATACGACCCCGGGAACGAATACTCGGCGCCATACCAGTTTGGTACCACCGGCCTGGGTGTGAATAAAGAGATCGTGGGTGAAGACTTCGACCCGAGTTGGGCGCTGGTCTTCGACCCGGAGCTGACCGAGCAGTATCCAGGTGGCGTCTCCGTCCTCAACGACCCGCGGGAGGCTATGGGCGCGGCCCTGAAGTATCTCGGGTATTCGCTGAACGACACCGATCTGGATCACCTCCAGGAGGCTGCCGACCTGATCAGCGCGGCAAAAGGCGGCATCGCAACCTTCGACTCCGACCAGTACGACGAAGCTCTGGTCGGCGGAGAGGTAGCGGTCGCCCACGGTTACTCGGGCAACATGATCGTGGCGATTGGTGAAGCCGAGAACCCGGACAACTTCGAGTACGTCCTGCCCAAGGAAGGCGCCACGCTCTGGATCGACAACATGGCGGTCCCGGCGAACTCCGAGCACCCGTGTACCGCGTTCACGTTCATCAACTACCTGCTCGATGCCGAGGTCGGCGCGGCGCTGACCAACTGGAACTACTACGGCAGCCCCAATGAGGCCGCCCTCGAGCTCATCGAGCCCGAGGTTGTCGACTTCTACTCGGCGACTTTCGATGCGGAAGACCTCGAAGTGATCCAGGACACCGGTGACTACGAGATCAACTTCACCGACTACCTGGCCCGGGCCAAGAGCTGAGACGAGACCTCGTGCGGAAAGGGGGCGGGCCGGCCGCCCCCTTTCTCGTATCCGACGCCTCTACTCGGTTATCGGAGCTGTCGGCGGAGGGGTGATCGTGCGGCGTGACTTCCACGACCGGTAGATCACGAACAGGACCAGTCCGGGCAGCCCGACTGCGATGAGGAGCATCGGAAGTACCGCGATTACAAACGTGATCGCCGTGTCCAAGAGGCCCTGCAAGCCGGAGACGAGATCCCTGCTCGCGTCCCGAACGGTGTTGATCGGGGCCCAGTTCTCCTCAACGATCGGAACCGCTGCAGGCGTGGGTTCGATGCTCATGGTGACTGTCGCCAGGTCGACGGCGTCGTTGAGGTAGTTCAGCTGCCCCTGGATCTGTTCGATCTGTGACCTGGTGTTGGAGATCTCGGTAAACACCCTGAGCAACTTGTCGGGGTCGGCATCGGGCTGTTCGCGCACTTCTTCGAGGAGCGCTCGCAACTCCGTCTCGAGGACAGTCAGGTTGGTCAGTTGCGCTTCGAGATCGATGAAGTTCTCGGTCACGTCGTCTGCGCCCTGGGATTCGGCGAGGACCTCTGCGACGCTATCTCTGAAGCCGTCGAGTGCGTCACTCAGATTTGAGGAAGGCACGCGTACCGTGATTCTGACGAAGGGTTGTTCCCCATCTCCGGTCGGGCTCACCTCTGCTGCGGAGACGAACCCCCCGTTTTGCTCGGCGATCGCGGCGATGGCTTCGTATGCCGCTCTGGTGTCGTCGGCGGCGAGTTGCAGCGACACGTTGCGAATCACTTTCCGGTCGGCGGTCACAGCGATGTCGAGCGACAGCTTCTCACCCGAGGCGTTGCTTGCCTCGTCGGAATCCATCGGATCGACCACCGTGCCCTCGTCGTCGTAGAAGGCCGGCGACTCTCCGCCATCGAGCCCGTCTCCGACCTCCGAAAAGGTCTCGGCCGCGTCACCCCCTCCACATGCGACCAGCAAGAACCCCAATACCCCTATCAAGACAATCGCTCGTCTCATTTCCGTCTCCTTCTCATTTGGCCGGCTTGCGCCGGGTTGAGGTTTGGACGGGCAGTCACTTCTCACGGTTCCCGGTATCGTGGAAGTATGTACGGAGGACCTCTCAGAAACCTTGCCCTTGCCGGCTCAGCGGAGGCGATCGGGGCGACCCATGGGTTGCGGCTCGGCCAACCGATAAGGGCATACCTGTCCGACCGGCTCGACCTCGCCGGCGATCCTTACTGGTCGGGTCGTTCAGAAGACCCCGGGAGGATCCTGCAAATGGCGGAGGAGACCCTCGGCCACCATGCCAGGTTCTCGGAGGCGCTCTACGAAGAAACGCTATCGATGGCGGCCAGCGCCGGAATCACTCCTGCGGAAGCGATAGTGGTGGGCGGGTTCACCGATTTGATCGACCTGGTGCGTGCAGCCGGGGAACCGGGTATCGAAGAGGACGACTGCACAGGGGTAATCGACGCCGGGAACGGCCTCATCGCTCAGACCTGGGACATGCACGCTTCAGCAGGCAAGTACGTTTATCTATTCGACATTCGACCCGACGACCGGCCGCGCGCCCTCGTGCAGACAACAGCGGGCTGTCTCGGCCAGATCGGGATGAACGAGGCGGGGATCGCCATCGGGATCAACAACCTCACTTCGATTGGAAAGCCCGGTGTGACCTGGCCATTTGTGGTCCGGAAGGTCCTCGAAACCACCGACCTGGACGACGCCGTGAAGGTGGTTGTGGACGCTGAACTCGCCGGAGGCCATAACTTCATGATCATGGGCCCGGACGGTGCCGGTTGCAACATCGAGGCCATGCCGGGAAGTAACCGGGTGACCCGGGTCGAAACCGGTCCGTTCGTCCACACAAATCACTGTCTCGATGGGGAGACGAAAGCTGAAGAGGGACTGCGCAATCCCCTCAATGAGGCGAACTCCGACCGAAGACTGGATCAGGGCTCAGCCCTCGCCACCGATCTCGAAGCCTTCTTCGCCGATGCCGATATCAACCGGTCAGCTTCGAGCGACCATGAGGTAGCGACATGCGGGGCAGTCGTGATGAGGCCCGGCAGCAGGTCGATGGACGCGGTGTGGGGTCAGCCAGGGTCCCACCCATGGGAGCACTTCAGCCTTGGGTGAAGCGCCGGGTCCGATTCGGCTCGTCAATCTCGTCGAATCGATGGCGCCCGAGCTCGCCGCGATCGAGCTGGCCTGCTTTCCCATGGCGAATTCCGATGATTTGTTCGGTGAGGACGATATCCGTGCATACGCCCGGGTTTTCCCCGAAGGCTATTTCGTGGCATTGGAAGGCGACACGCCTGTCGGGATGGGAGCCGGGATATTCCTCGATTTCGATTTTTCCAAGCCTCAGCACACGATCGCCGGGATCACAGGTGAGCATCAATGTGGAAACCACGACCCTGAAGGTGAGTGGTACTACGGGACCGATATCACGGTGCTGCCTGCCTACAGGGGAAGAGGCATCGGCGGGCTGCTCTATGCGGCACGCAAGGACCTGGTCAGGAGGTACGGGAAGCGGGGCATCATCGCCGGAGGCTCCTTGCCCGGCTTCTATGCCCACAAGTCGGAGATGACGATCGAGGAGTATGTGGATGCGGTGGTCCGGGGCGAGATCCGCGATCCGACCCTGTCGTTCCAGCTCGACAATGGTTTCGAAGTTCGGGGCCTACTCGAGAACTACATCGATGACGAAGCGGATGACGGATGGGCGACCCTGATCGTGTGGGAAGCAACGACTGACTCCTGACGCCTTGGAGGTCGTTGAACAATGCAAAGGCAATATTCACAGACTCCTAGCGACGGACGGTCCGCTCCTGGCGGTGGAACAGGTCGATAGAAGTCGTCGATCCACCGTCACAAATGCTTCAGGATTGATCTGGGTGATCAGGCGGGTGACGGCAAGAACCTCTTTTCTCGGTACCACACAGAAGGTGATCCTGACATCACCCTCCAAACCGCTGCCATTGATGACGGTTGCTCCGAAGCCCTTTTCGCGCAATGTCGGAGCCACGGGATCGGTGGCGACGGGGGCGACTATCCGAACCATCGCCTGGCCCAGGGCCAACCACTCCTCGACCAACGCGCCTAGGTAAGTGCCGGCAGCAAACCCGGCAGCGAAAGCGATCATGCGGAGCGGGTCGTCCAGCCCGTCGAGGACCCGTATCACGGCAATGACCCAGATCAGAGCCTCGACGAAACCGAGGATCGTCGCCGTGCCCTTCCGGCCCTTTCCGAGGAGGACGATACGAACCGTTGCCATTCCGACGTCGAGCAATCGGAGGAAGAAGATGAGAAAGAGGTCGACGAGGACGGGCATCGATCAAAGAGTAAGCCCACCAGGGGCTCCCACCGGGGAACTAGGAGTTGGGCATCTCTATGGCCAGAGGCTGGCGGAATTGGCCTGGAGGCACCGGAGCCCCGCACCGTATCAAGGCTACTTCCCATGATGGGGAGTAGCTGAGAGCCCAACGCAAAGCGTTGACGACTGCCTTGCCTGCCGGAATGGCAAACGGGGACGGGCTCAAGCCCAGGATGGCCCGCAGCCGGATCGGCAATGTGGCGGCGGCCGCATCGTGCAGCAGGTGGTAGGCAGGTTTGATCGAGCGATCCAGTGGTGGATCTCTGAGGAAGTCCACTGCATCTCGCATCGCTGATGACGGAGCTAGGTCCGGATGTTCAGCGATCCAACGGTGCAGCTCCGATGCCGAGGCAGGCATGGGATCCGAACCGAGGAGGGCGCCGACCCGGGTCTGTTCCTGGACGAAGTCGTCACATTCGTCCTCGTTGAGTGAGTGTTCGCCGTACACCTGATGGGCGACCAGGAATGAGTCGGTGAGGGCGTTGTGGACCCAGGCCGAGAAGCCGGGGTCGGCAGCATCGTAAGGGACCCCTCTTTCGGACACTCCCTTCACCCGCTTGTGGATTCGCTTCACGGTTTCCACCGCCTGCTCGACCTCGGGCATTGCCCCGAAGGTCGTGGCCGTCACATATGCCGAGGTGCGCGACAACCGTCCGAGTGGGTCGTCGCGGTAGCGCGAGTGGTCGCCGACCCCGGCGACCACCTCCGGGTGCGCAGCCTGGATGAGAAGGCCCCTGATCCCTCCGACGAAAGTGGCGACATCGCCGATCACCCGCCAGGAAACCGACCCGGGACCGTGAAGCCCCGGATCGCCCATGTACTCGAAGCTCCGGGCCATCGGATACTCCACATGTCGAAATGGCCCGGACGCCGAAGCGGATATCCCCTTTCTGATCCGGTCGAGTAATTGCGATAGTGGCTCGAACATCTGGCCGTCAGTTGCCGGCCGACTTTGCCCGTGTGCCTCCCGTTGTTGTTGGGTCGAGGATGGCCGGGGACCCCGTCATTTCCCTCGCGGGGGGAGGTGGTGTGGGTCGGGCAAACAGACGCCGGTCGGCCGGGGCTGCCGCGCTCATGTGGCGGTCTTCCGTTCGGCCATCCCGTTTAACACTTCGAGAACGATGCGGTTGGCCAGGTATGCGGTCTGCTCTCCGGGGCCGTCGTAGGCAGGGGAGACTTCGACGATGTCGGCTCCGAGCACTTCGAGCTCTCGTGAGATCCGCCGGATGGTGTCGAGGATTTCCCTGGAGTTGAGCCCGCCCGGCTCCGGTGTCCCGGTACCCGGGGCCAGTCCCGGGTCGACAACATCGATATCGACGGATATGAAAACCCCTTTGGCGCCGCCTTCGAGGCTGTATTCCACAGCTTCGTCCACCACAGCATCCAATCCGCGCTTGCCGATGTCCTGCATCATGTAACAGCGCATTTTCTGCTCCGACATCCACTGCATTACGTCCGGCTCGGGCCAGTAGCCCCGCAGCCCGATCTGTACGAAGCGGTGCCCGGGCACTGCGCCGGTCTCAATTAGTCGACGCATCGGTGTGCCGTGGCCGATCAGAGAGCCGTGCTGGCTGATTCCGGTGTCTGCGTGAGCGTCGAAGTGGATGAGGCCGATCTCTCCGAAGCCATGAACTCGGGCGACGCCGAGAGCATCGGGAAACGTGATGGAGTGGTCGCCTCCCAGGATTATCGGCACTTTACCGGCGCGGGCCACATGTTCCACCGAGTCGGCGATCCGGTCGATCGACTTCTCCAACTGTCCGGGAAAAACGTAGACATCTCCGACATCGACAACCCCGAGCACCTCGAAGGGGTCGATGCCGGTGGTCAGGTGGGGCCGATAACCGTCCATGGCGCCGTAGTCGGCGTTCCTTATCGCCTGCGGGCCAAATCGAGCGCCGGGGCGGTATGTGGTGCCCCAGTCAAAAGGGGCGCCCAAGATGACGACATCGCCATCGCCCAGGTTGTCCGGAGTCACCGAGGGGATACCGAGGAACGAGTTCCTGGATGCGAAGGAGATGTACTCGGCCGACGCAAAAGGGATCTCGTTCTTTCGCTTCTCGTATGGTGTTGGCATCGCCGGTTACGCTAACCGACCCGAACCGCTTCGTGAGGCTGATGACACCAGACGACATCCAGAGGACCTACCTGACGTTGATTTTGCTTCAAACGCTGGCGGCGTCGTTGATTTGGGGCATCAATACGTTGTTCTTGCTCGACGCAGGGCTGTCCCTTACCGGAGCCTTCGTCGCCAACGCTGCCTTCACTGCCGGGATGGTCATCTTCGAGATCCCCACCGGTGTCATCGCCGACGCTCGCGGCCGGAGGGTGTCGTTCATTCTCGGTGCGGCCACGCTCCTGGTCACGACTCTTGCCTATCTCGCCCTCTGGCATTTCCAGGCACATATTCTCTGGTGGATTCTGGTCTCCGCGTTGATCGGGCTCGGGTTCACCTTCTTCTCCGGCGCCACCGAAGCGTGGTTGGTCGACGCACTCGAAGCAACCGGATATGAGGGTGCCATCGAGACCGTCTTCGGCAAAGGGCAGGCATTCATGGGAGTCGCAACCCTGGTCGGCACTATCGGCGGCGGGTTCCTGGGCTCGATCTCGCTGGGCATCCCCTACGCAGCGCGATCTCTCCTTCTTCTCGTGGTGGTGGGAGCAGCGTGGAAATGGATGCATGACATCGGGTATGAGCCCGATTCGGGGGGAAGCGTCACCGAACAGGCCCGGGCGATCCTCAAGGCTTCGGTGACACACGGCTTGAAGAATCCGCCAGTGCGGATGTTCCTCCTCGCCGCCCCGTTTTCGGCCGGGGTCTTCATCTGGGTCTTCTACGCCTTCCAGCCGTACCTGCTCGAACTGTTCGGCGACCCGAACGCGACGTACCTCGCCGGCATCGCCGCCGCCACCTTTGCCACCGCTCAGATGATCGGGGGGTGGTCGGTCAACTTGATCAGGCGGGTGTTCCGGAGCAGGACGCTGGTATTGATCGGCGCCGTTTCATTCGGAGCCGTTGCCCTCGCCGGTGTCGGTCTTGCATCTCTGCTGGAGATCCCGATCGGGTTCTGGGTG
>JBBDMR010000128.1:9571-13396 GCA_040878225.1 Acidimicrobiia bacterium | reverse complement strand
CCCTCAAGGCAGCATGAACCACACGCGTATTACTTCTGCGCGGCTGCACTAGTGCTCGCCGCGGGCCGGGGACTACGGTGCGGGGCGATGAAAACCTCCTTTATCACGGGGGCGACCTCCGGCATCGGCAGGGCCGTCGCATGGGATCTGAGCCGCAAGGGGCACCACATCGTCGTTGCCGGCCGCTCCCGGGACCGGGGAACTTCCCTGGTCTCTGAGATCGAAGGGTCCGGGGGCACCGGGAGCTTTCTCCATGTCGACCTCGGGTCGTTCGAGTCGGTGAGGCGGGCGGGCGAAGAATTCCGGGACCGCGGTGTCACCATCGACGTCATGGTCAACAATGCCGGGGTCGGGATGGCGAAAGGCGTCACCGGCGACGGTTTCGAGAAGCACTTCGCGATCAATCACCTCGGGCATTTTCTGCTCAACCACGGGCTCCAGCCGTCTTTTCGGGAGGGCACCCGGATGATCACCGTCGCCAGCGCGGTGCACAAACGGGTCGACGGGATCGATTTCGAGCAGGTCACCCGCAAGGGACGGTCGTTTTTCCGTCTCGACGAGTACGGGGTCTCCAAACTCGCCAACGTCCTCTACACCGCAGAGCTGGCCCGACGGCACAGCGAGTGGAACACCTACGCGGTGCACCCTGGCTTCGTCAACACCAAGATCCTCCCCGGTTGGCTGCGACTTCTGCGCAGCGCCCGGCTGCTCACACCGGAACAGGGCGCAGCCACCATCGTCTATTGCGCCACCGATCCTGACCTCGATGAAGAATCGGGCCACTACTACGCCAGAGGGGCCAGAGCCGAACCGTCTTCCGCAGCGCAGGATCCAGAGTTGGCCACCGAATTGTGGGCCCGCTCCGAGCAATGGTGTGGCATCGAGTGGCGGTAGTTTCAGGCTCCTTTGGAGCAATTGTGATGGGGTTAAGGCTGGACATTCCAGCCGACCAACCCGGTCACGTCGCACAACTCCTCAACCTCGGAAACGACCGCACCGCTCGACCAGCCTTCTGCGCCTGCCCGCCCCTCCTGAGCCAAAAGCAACTGCTCCACCAAGGGCGCTGTCGCATCAAGGACCCGAGACCTGGGCTCCTCCTCGAGTGACTGTGCCGCCTCTTCGACAGCTCGCGTTTGAGCAAGCAACTTGTCGACGGAGTCACCGATGGACTCGTCTTCTAACAGCGGTACGACTTCGGAACAGAACCCGCTCGAAGGGGACTCAGCAGCCTCGGTGCATGCTCCGACAAGCATCGCAACGAGACAGAAAAATACCCACCAAGAACTGGAATGAGATACTTTCGGGAACACCTCAAGCCAGGCTAATGCGATGTTCGTGAAGCGGTGCTCGAACCTTCTCATAACACCGCCAACATGTGACGCGTTTCGCCGTAAGGGCGGTAGCCGAAGCTGGCGCCCGCCATCCGACGGGACGCTAGCGTCAGGGTGAAATGGCATCCGAAGGCATCTACTACGGGGACTACCTGCAGCTCGACAAGCTGCTCGGCTCACAGCAGCTGGAGAGCACCAAGGCCGGCGACACCAAACACGACGAGATGCTTTTCATCATCGTCCACCAGGCATATGAGCTCTGGTTCAAGCAGATCCTCTGGGAACTCGACGATTTGCTCGCAATGTTCGGAGGCGAACAGGTAGCCGAAGGGGATATGGGCCGTGTCGTCAGCCGGTTGCGCCGCATCACCGAGATCCAGAAGCTGCTGATCCAACAGATCTCGGTCCTGGAGACGATGACCCCGCTCGACTTCCTCGACTTCCGCGATCACCTGTTCCCTGCTTCGGGCTTCCAGTCGGCCCAGTTCAGGATCGTCGAGAACAAGCTCGGCATGCGACCCGAAGACAGGTTGCTGTTCGAGGGAGCGCCTTATACGGAACGCTTCGACGAAGACGACAAACAGCTGGTGCTCGAGACTCACGACGAACGGACCCTCTTCGGCGAAGTCGAGAGATGGTTGGAGCGGACCCCCTTCCTCGAGCACGGAGAGTTCAAGTTCTGGGAGGCATTCAAGGATGCGGTGAAGGAGCGTCTCGAAGCCGACCGGGCCGTCGTGGCAGACAACCCCAACCTGACCGAAGAGGAGCGGTCGGCACAGCTGAAGGATTTCGACCTGACCATGCGCCAGTACGAGGCGGTCTTCGATCCCGAAAAGCACGCCGGTCTCGAACGCGCCGGGCAGCGCCGGCTCAGTCACCGGGCGTTTCAGGCAGCCCTCTTCATCACGCTCTATGGCGACCTGCCGGCCCTTCAGGAACCGCACCGGATGCTCGAGTTGCTCATGGACATCGACGAGGGTTTCACCGCATGGCGTTACCGCCACGCCCAGATGGCGCTGCGGATGATCGGGCGCCGAATCGGCACCGGGGGTTCGGCCGGAGCGAAGTACCTGGAGAAGTCGGCGGAGAGGAGCAAGGTATTCGGCGATCTCTTCAATCTCGCGACATTTCTCGTGCCTTATGACGACCGGCCAGAATTGCCCGCATCGGTGGTCGACTCGATGAAGTTCCGCTACCAGGCATGAACTTAAAGGAGCACTTCTCCCGGTTCTTCGAATACGACCCGGACCGCCTTCATTTCGCCGCTCATTCCCACC
The DNA here is from genome assembly GCA_040878225.1 of Acidimicrobiia bacterium. Lineage (GTDB taxonomy): Bacteria > Actinomycetota > Acidimicrobiia > Spongiisociales > ZC4RG35 > MA-ANB-1. The sequence continues at coordinate 10,788 of JBBDMR010000128.1, read as the reverse complement.
ATCCCTGGCCCGATGTCTCGTTCACAGCCCACCAGCAGTACTGGGAAGACTCCGCCAGGCTGGCGGACGACAAGTGGTCCCACGTCTTTAACAAGGTTCTCCCCGAAACCCGCCGCCTTGTAGCCGACGCAGTAGGGCTCCCCGATCCGGACACCATCACGTTCGCGCCCAACACCCACGACTTTCTGGTCAGGATCTTCTCCTGCATCGAGCCCCCGGTCCGCATTCTCTCCACCGGCTCGGAATTCCATTCTTTCGCCCGCCAGTCACGGCGGTGGGAGGAAGCCGGCCTCGCCATCGTCGACAGAATCGATACCGAGCCTTTCGAGGACTTCGAAGATCGATTTCTCCGGGTTGTCGAAGCGGGGGCTCACGACCTCGTCTATGTGTCCTCGGTCTTCTACGACTCGGGATATCCGCTCGCAGGGATCGGCGAACTGGTCGGGGCCGCCCCCAACGACAGCACTGTCTTCGTCATCGATGGCTACCACCAGTTCATGGCCCGCCCCACCGACCTGACGTCCGTCGCCGACCGGGCATTCTTCGTCGCTGGTGGGTACAAGTACGCAATGAGCGGCGAGGGAGTGTGTTTCCTCCACTCCCCTGGCGGATACGGCCCTCGCCCGGTTGACACCGGCTGGTACGCGGGGTTCGGTCAACTCGAATCCGGGGTGAGTGACGAGGTTGCCTACGCTGCCGACGGATCCCGGTTTGCCGGAGCGACCTATGACCCTTCGGGGGTTTACCGCCTCGGCGCCGTTCTCGGCTGGCTCAATTCAGAGGGTATCGACGCTGATGCGATCCACGAACATGTAGTGGCCCTGCAGGACCGGTTTCTCGATTCGAGCCCCGACCTGGGTGAGCTGATGCCGGGCCGCGGGAGCGATCGGGGCAACTTCCTCACTTTCCGTCACCCCGGCGCCTCGGCTCGTTATCAGGCACTCCACGACCGCGGCGTGATCACCGACTACCGCGGCGACCGCCTCCGAATCGGGTTCGGGATCTACCACGACACCGACGACGTCGATCGCCTCATCGCCATCGCCAGGTCGATCGCCTGACCCAGCCTGCACTGTGCACCGGGTTGCGATATCCGCACCAGCCTGCACTGTGCACCGGGTTGCGATATCCGCACCATCCTGCACAGTGCACGGGTATTGGGCGCCGCGCCACACCTGCACTGTGCACCGGGTTGCGATATCCGCACCATCCTGCAC
>JBBDMR010000128.1:0-9471 GCA_040878225.1 Acidimicrobiia bacterium | reverse complement strand
GGATGCGGGTAGACATTTCGTGGTCCGGGCAGGCACAATGCGTTGCCAATGCAAGACCTACCCGATCTGAGAGTCGCGCCCATCGAGGAGATCCGGCCTCACGAGGACTTTGATCCGTTCCGGGTCGACCGTCTTCGCGACCGAATCGACTCCGACGGCATCCAGATCAACCCGATGGTCTGCACCATCGCTCCCGACGGGTCCTACGTCCTCCTCGACGGGGCAACCCGGCGCGAAGCGTTCAACCGCCTTGGCATGCCCCATGCAGTGGTCCAGATCGTCGACCCGGATTCGGTGACGCTGGAGACCTGGCACCACGTGCTCCAGAACGGAAAGGCGGACACACTCATGGAGGCGCTCGAGGCTTCGGAGTCTTTGGAGCTCGTTGAGGACAGCGGGACACCGCGGATCAACGTCGGCGGCGGTACCTGGAAAACCGCCCGGGGAGTTGCAGTGAGCGCCAATGCATGCCTCAACGCTCTGGTCGACTGCTATCACGGCAAGATGACTGTGACCCGTGTGACCGACCCCGGAGAGGAGTCGGTGAAGGCGACGCACAACGATTGGACGGCAATTGTCGAGTTTCCTGCCCTCACCATCGAAGACGTCATGAAGGCAGCCACCGAAGCCGATTACGTCCCTGCCGGGATCACCCGTTTTGTGGTCCCGGCGCGGGCATTGCGGCTGAACATCCCCCTGGAATTTCTCATGAACCAGGACGACACCGCCACCAAGCAGGAACATCTCGATGCGATCCTGGCCAAACGGGCCCGGGAAGGACGGATCCGACGCTACGACGAACCGGTGATCATCCTCGACGACTGACCGCCATCGACCGTTCTGTGAGTGTTTACGTACATCGAGTGTTCACCGATCTTCACAGACGGGCTTAGTCCTCGATGACGGCAACGCCGGTGATCTCGACCACGGCGGCCGGGTCGACCAATTCGGAGACTCCGATCAAAGCCATGGCCGGATAGTGCCGCCCGAAAACCGAACGGTAAGCCATACCCACCTCAGCGAGGTTGTCCCGGTACGCCGACACATCCGTTGCGTAGATGGTCAGGGAGACCACATCGGTCGGCGCTCCCCCGGCCTCTTCGACCACCGCAGCGACGTTCTCACAGGCCCTGCTGAATTGCGCGATGAACCCGTCGTCGAGTGTCATGTCCCGGCGATGACCGGTCTCCCCTGCGATATGGAGGATGCGTCCCCGCCCCGACAGCACGCCATGGGAGAACCCCGCAGGCGGGGAGAGCTGTGGCGGGTTGATCGGAATCCCGCTCACTTTCCCTTCCAGTTCGGCTGCCGCTTGCCCGTGAATGCCTCGTAGAACTCTGCATGGTCATCGCTGGTCATCAGCAGAGCCTGGGTGAAGGCTTCCAGCTCGATCGAGGAGCCCAGGTCCATGTCGAGCTCGCGGCTGAGCAGGACCTTGGTCGATCCATACGCCAGTGTCGGGCCCGAAGCGAGTTGCAGGGCGAGGTCGGTTGCCACCTGCACCAGTTCTTCATCGCTGACCACCCTGGTTGCCAGCCCGACATCCACCGCCCGCCCGGCGCCGATCGGCTCTCCAAGGAGGAGATACTCGGTGGCACGGCCCAGGCCGACCACCCTGGGAAGCAGGTAGGCGGAGCCCATATCGGCTCCGGCGAGACCCACCTTGGTGAAGAGAAAGTGGAAGCTTGCCGATTCGGCCAGAATGCGCAGGTCGGAGGCCAGTGCGATCACGGCGCCCGCGCCGGCGGCGACCCCGTTGACAGCCGCAATGATCGGCATGGGCAACCGGCGCATCGCCTCGACGACACTCCCGGTCATCCGGGTGAACTCGAGGAGGGCTTTGGTATCCGACTCGAGCAGCTTCCCGATGATCTCGTGGACATCCCCGCCGGAGCAGAAACCCCTGCCTTCCCCGGTGATGAGGAGCACGGACACGTCGTCGCGGTGTTCGACTTCGGCCAGCAGATCGCGGAGGTCTGCGTATACCTCGAAAGTGAGGGCGTTGAGCCGCTCTGGTCGGTCGAAAGTGACCACACCAACTCCGCCGGTGACGGTGAACCGGAAATGGTTCCACTCCTCGGTGAAGGCGGCGGATGAACGAAATGGGCTCACAGCTGGGGAGGCTAACGCCGTCAGGAGCAGATGGCAGTCGCGATCGGTGCGAAATGATTAGGTTCTAGGCAATGGAATCAACACTCGACCAGGTTCGCGAGGAGCTGGCGGCTATTCACGATGAACTTCTCGTATTGCCGGTCGACGATTTCAAAGGGCGCTCCGCACTCAAGGACCGCCAACAGGAACTGCGCCAGCTATCCCACGTGATGGCCGAGGGCTTGCCCATGCACAACAAGGAAATTCTGGTTGCCGAGTTCAAACGCCTCCACCAAGTTCGGGACCGCCTACTCGAAGAGCGGCTGAGCGTGACCGGCGAGGGCGTGGGGGATGCCGGCATCGACAACATGTTCATCAATGCGGTCAACGCCGCCATCGCGGCGGGTGCGGGCCTGGACGAAGTCGAGAAACGCATCAATGAGATCATCGTCAAGATGAAGAGCGCCAGATAGTCGGTTGAGCGCGAAATCGGACCGCGTCCTGCAGGCCGAGGAGATCGGAACCCGGCTTCTCGAAACTGCACAATCCGCCCACGGGGTCAACCGTGCCCTGGTCAAGGCGCTGGCCGAAGAGGGGCTCTTCGACACCCTGTTCGCGACGGAGGGTGCAACCGCCGTCGACCTCTGCGCAACGAGGCAGGGTCTCGCCCGGACCAACACTGCTGCGGAGACCGCCTTTGCCCTCCAGGGCCTCGGCGGGACACCGATCCGCGCGGCAGGCACGGCATCGGTGCGCGAGCGCTGGGTCCCGGCGATGGCCGCCGGCGAGGCGGTGGCGGGCTTCGCCCTCACCGAGCCCGGGGCCGGTTCCGATGCCGCAGCCGTCACGACCAGGGCCGCACCCGACGGTGATGGCTACCGGATCACAGGCACGAAGGCCTACATATCAAACGCCCCTGAAGCGGACGTTTACACGGTTTTCGCCACCACCAACCCTGAAGCCGGGAGCCGGGGAATCTCAGCGTTCGCAGTTGCCGCCGAGAGCGAGGGACTGAGTGGCGAGGCAATCGAGATGGTGTCCCCCCACCCGATCGGCCGGCTTACTTTCGAAGATGTCTTCGTTCCCGCAGACAATCTCCTCGGGGAGGTGAACCGGGGTTTCAGGGTGGCGATGCAAACCCTCGACCTGTTCCGGCCCAGCGTTGGCGCATTTGCCCTGGGGATGGCCGAGGCTGCCTTGCGGGAGGCCGTCGCCCATGCGGCCACTCGGACCGCCTTCGGGAAGCCGGTCGGCGAGTTCCAGGGAGTCTCCCACCAGCTTGCCGATGTCCGCACGGCAATCGCAGCTTCAGACCACCTGGTGTACGCGGCGGCAGAGGCATTCGATCGAGGGGACAACGATTCGCTCACCGGACTTGCGGCGATGGCAAAGCTCCATGCCACCGAGACGGCACAGAAGGCTGTTGATGTGGCAATTCAGGTCCTCGGGGCACGCGGGCTCGAGAAGAGCTCGTTGCTCGCTCACCTCTATCTGGAGGTAAGGGCTCCCCGGATCTACGAAGGGACGTCCGAGATCCAGAGGAACATCATCGCCCGGGAGTTGTTCGGCGGTCGGATCTAGTGGTCTGTCGCTGAAATAGGGCGAGGGTGTCTCCGAGTCATCGGCGACATCTGGCAAGGATAAAAGCGCAGTCGCAGCCGGGAGCTGCGGCGAGCATTTTGGACGCCGCCAGGGGCGTCGAGGGCCGGAGAGACCCCGGCTGTATTTCAGCGACGGGCCACTGGTGGTCAACCGACGGTCAGACGCGCGCACGCACCATCACGCAGGCCTCGGCGATCCAATCGAATCCGCCGCTTTCGAGCGCTTCTCGAAGAGCAGGAGAGAATGCCCCCGGCTGGACCCAGATGTTCTCGACACCGGCTTCCTTGCAGTTCTCCAAGACCTTTATTCCCCGGGGCGCAGGGACTACCAGGACGGCAATGGTCGGGGTCTGCGGGATGTCGAGTACGGTCGAATAGCAGGGGTCGCCATCCACTGTCTCCCTCCCGGAGTTGACTGCGAACACCTCGAAGTCTTTCGCTTTGAGATCCCGGTAGATGATTCCCCCGTACTTGCCCGGGGTGTCGGTTGCACCGACCACGGCGAGGGTTGTGTCCGGCTCGGAAAGGAGGGGGGTCAGGTCTTTGTTCATCAACAAGTAGAACAGTATCTCCCGGCCCGATGTTCCGGGAGATCACTCCCCACCGACTCGCTGCGCCCTGACCCCGCGAGTTGGTACCGTGCCCCCGTGACTGATCTGATCGTTGACGGCGGCCCACTGACCGCCGACGAGGTGGTAGATGTTGCCCTGCACGGCGCAAGGGCGGTTCCCGGGCCTAATCTCGCCGCCCGGATGGGCCCGGCCCGCAAGCTCGTCGACGACGCCGTGGATTCAGGCGAGACCATCTACGGGATCACCACCGGTTTCGGAGCCCTCGCCACCACCCACATCGGCAAGGAAGACTCCGAGACCCTCCAGTACAACCTGCTCCGCTCCCACGCCACCGGAGTCGGAGAACCGATGCCCGACGCCACCGTCAGGGCGATGTTGCTCCTGAGGGCCCGGACCCTGGCCCAGGGCCACTCCGGGGTCCGGCCGGTGATCGTGGAACGTCTCCTGGAGATGCTCAACCGTGGCATCCTGCCCGTGGTACCCGGTCAGGGCTCCGTCGGTGCGTCGGGTGATCTCGCTCCATTCGCCCATCTGGCCCTTCCCATAATCGGAGAAGGCCTGGTCCGGGTCGATGGGGAGGTCAAAGAAACCAGCGATACCGACCTCCAGCCGATTGCCCTGCAGACCAAGGAAGGCCTTGCTCTTCTGAACGGGACCGAAGGCATGACCGCGATGGGCGTACTCGCCCTGCACCAGGCCCGGACCCTGGTGGAGGCGGCGGATGTCGCTTGTGCCCTGTCGGTGGAGGCGCTGATGGGAAGCTCCCGCCCGTTCCGCCCCGAGGTCCACGACCTGCGCCCCCATCCCGGCCAGACCAGGTCGGCACGGCGCATCGCCCATCTCATCGAAGGTTCGGGCATCGGCTCCAGCCATGCCAACGACTTCGATCACGCGGTGCAGGATGCCTACTCGATGCGATGTGCTCCCCAGGTGCATGGGGCCGTGGCCGACACGCTGGACCACATGCAAACGGTTCTGAGCAGGGAGATGGGATCGGTGGTCGACAATCCGATCGTGTTCCCCGAATCGGGAGAAGTGATATCGGCGGGCAACTTCCACGGCCAACCCCTTGCTTTCGTCCTCGACTTCGCCGCAATCGCCACCGCCGAACTGGCCTCCATCTCCGAGCGCCGCACCGACCGGATCCTCGACCCGGCGAGGTCAGGCGGATTGCCCGCGTTCCTGGCGGCGAATCCGGGTCTCGACTCGGGTTACATGATCAGCCAGTACGTCCAGGCCGCATTGGTCGCCGAGAACAAAGGTCTCGTCCACCCCGCCTCGGTGGAGTCGATACCGACTTCGGGAAGCCAGGAAGACCATGTGTCTATGGGGTGGGGCGCCGGCAAGAAACTCTTTCCCCTCCTCGAAAACGTGCGGAGGGTATTGGCCATCGAAGTGCTCTGTGCCGTCCAGGGAATCGAGTACCGCCTCCCGTTGCTGCCGGCGCCGGGCACAGCCGCGGTGGTCGACCTGGTGCGATCTCACGTGCCATCGCTTACCGCCGACCGATCGCTCAGCGATGAGATCGAAGTCGTCGCCGGTCTGATCGCCGACGGACGGCTCTCCAACTAGTGGTCGACGGGTTCCTGCTGACCGGGATCGGTCTCCTCACCCCCAACATCGGGCCGCCAATCACCGGTGCCGTAGTTGCGATCGACGGGAAAAAGGTCACTTTCGCCGGACCGTCAGGAGACGCTCCGGAGTCTGAAGGGAGGACGGTCATCGACTGTGAGGGCGGTGCGGTCCTCCCCGGCTTCGTCGACGCCCATACCCACCTGGTCTTCTCCGGGGATCGCTCAGGTGAGTTTGCCAGGCGACTTGCCGGAGCCACCTACTCCGAGATCGCAGCCGAGGGGGGCGGCATCCTCGCCACGGTCGTGGCGACCAGGGCCTCCTCCGAGGAAGAGCTCTTCCGGCTCGCCGCCGACAGGGTATGGCGGATGATCACGGCCGGCACGACGACGATCGAGATCAAGTCGGGGTACGGGCTGGACCCCGAGACAGAAATGCGCTTGCTCCGTGTTGCCCGCCGTATCGGCGAGGAACTACCTGTGACCGTCCGCATCACCTTCCTCGGTGCACATTCGGTACCGGCCGAGTTCAAAGCGGACCGCGACAGCTACATCCGGTTGCTCGTCGACGAGATGCTGCCGGCAGCGGCGCCCCTCGCCGACTACTGCGATGTGTTCGTCGAAGATGGGGTCTTTGACATCGACGAGGCCAGAGCGATTTTCAGGGCCGCCTCGGCATTGGGGATGAGGGCCAGGGTACATGCCGATCAGCTGAGCCATAGCGGCGGAGCGATCCTCGCTGCTGAGGTCGGAGCAGCGAGCGCCGATCACCTCGATCACGCCACGGTCGACGATGCCCGCGCTCTCGCCGCTGCCGGCGTGGCGGCCGTGCTGGTGCCGGGGGCCAGCTATACCCTCCGCTCGGGGCAGGCTCCGGGGCCGATGCTCTGGGAGGCGGGATGCACCGTGGCACTCGCCACCGACTGCAATCCCGGCACCTCCTATTTCGAGAGTATGGGGCCGATCATCTCACTCGGGGTCGTCGAGATGGGCCTCACCCCGGACCAGGCAATTTGGGCTGCGACCAGGGGAGGGGCGCTTTCGCTCGATTTCGAAGACCGGGGCGTGATCGTCGCCGGGGCGCCAGCCGACCTGATAATCCTCGATGCGCCGAGCCCGACTCACATCCCATATCGACCGGCGACCAACCTGGTCAGCAAGGTTTTCTCTTCGGGACGCCCGGTCATTCCGCGCTGATCAGGCCTCTTCGGGCCGGATCACAGCCGGGGTCCGGAAGTTGGCATCCAGGCGTTCGGCGCCCTCAGGTGTGGAGCCGCTGGCGACATCCCTGATCCGTGCCAGGCGAACCACGAGGAATGTGAGCCAGGCGGCGATCGCAAAGGCAACGCTCAGCGGGGTGACAGTGCCATCGAACTGCCGGTCGATGAAGGCGCCGATCAGTGCGGCGAGGCCGGTGGACACGGTTCCGATGATTGCCGAGGCGATGCCTGCCACCGCTCCCATCGGGATCATCGCGACCGTGTTCAGATTCGGGATGAGCAGCGACTGGAACAGCACCAGAAGCCCCAGACCGAACACGAACGCCCACAGTCCTGGCCGGCCGTTGGTGCTCACTGCGAGCACGGCCAGAAGCGTCGCCGCGATGACGTAACCCACCACCATCACGTGGATCAGCGTGGTCAGCCCGAAACGGCCCACCAGCCAGCTGTTGGCGAGCATGCCAACCCCCATGACCAGTGCCACCCCGCCGAAGATGAGCGGGAAACTGTCGCCGCTGTCGAATACATCGGTGAAGATCAGTTCGGAACTGGCGATATAGGAGAGAAAAGCCCCAAAGAGGACGGAAAGTCCCAGTGTCAGCATCGCCGTGACCCGATTGGTCACCACGATCCGCGCTGACTCGACCACGTTGCGAAAGCCAATCTCGCGCCGATGCTCGGGGCGCAGGGTCTCCGGGAGGCGCAACGACCAAACCCCGATGATCAACGCCACGACAACTGCAAAGCCGAAGGCACCGCGCCATGAGATCCAGTCAGTCAGAACGGCACCGATACTGGGAGCGATGGCCGGAACCAGAACGAAGACGGCGAGGATGAACGACATCAGCTTCGCCATCTCGCTGCCCTCATGGGTGTCGCGCACGATGGAGAGGGTCAAAACCCTGGGCCCTGCGGCACCGAGGCCCCAAACGAATCGGGCTGCCAGGAGGAAGCCAAAAGAGGGAGCGAACACCGATGCCGTGGCACCGATCAGAAAGATCGCCAGCCCGGCATAGATCAGGGGCTTGCGCCCGTAGCGATCGGCCAGGATGCCATAGACGATCTGTGACAGGGCCACTCCCAGGATGAAGGCGGTCACCAGACCGGCGACAGCCGTCGAATCCGGCTCGAGCCCGAACTCATCGCGAATGTCCCCCATGGCGGGAAGCATCAGGTCGACCGAGAGTGCCGCGATCGACATCAGAAGCGCCATCAAGGCTATGAACTCGATGCGACCGATCGAGCGACGGCCATCGGTGGCGATGGCTAGCTGAGTTTGCATTCAGACCTCACGAAACGAATGGTGGAGTACCTGAACAACTGACAACCCACCTCGGGCTTCGATGTTCCCACCAAAGCGGGGCCAGCACAAAAGCCCACCAAGAAGGGCGGATCGATGATCAGGCCAGCCGGTGCCACCACGTCGGCAAACCGTCCACGGCTTCACCCAGAGGTACCACCCGTCCGGGACACCGTGCGACTTCGGCGACTATTGCCGCTGCCGGGCCCCGCAAAGGCCCGATGGTGCTTGCCGCCACCGGTGAGCCGCACCGGATCAGGTCGATCCCGACCCAGACGAACTCCCATGGCTCCGGGTTGGGGCCCTGGGCCGTCACCTCGTCGGGGTAGGACGGGATAAAACCGAAGCGCTTGGCGTTGTAGAAGTTGTCACGCGACAGCCATGCGTAGTCTGGGGTATTGCGGAAGTCGCCGAACGTCCCGTTGCTGTAGCGGAAGTCGAGGGCATAACCCCCATGGTGTTTCGAGGTCCCGGGAACCGAATACCAGACAAGGGTGGCGTCGATGGCTTCGTCCGACGTCCCCTGCAGCTTCGAGAGGAACTGGGTCCGTTGGGTGGCGGGAGAGCGATAGGCCGACGAGACGACGAACGGCAGTCCTGCGTCCCGGGCTGCCGCTTTGAGCTGCGACCAGGCAGCCGCGGCCTGTGGCTGCATCGGCACACCATCTGCCGAGGCGAGATTGCCTGAGGCAATGGGCCGGAGCACGTATCCGCGGGCGAACGCAATCTCCCAGATCCGATCATCGAGGGCAACGTCACCGGTCACGGGCAACTGGCCGGTCGGTTGGGATAGGCCGGGGAGGTAGTTGGCTACGGCGTAGTCGTACAGCTCTTTGAACTGGTCGCCCGTGTATACCGGGAACTCATCGGTTTGAGCGGCAGCACCCGGCGACGGGGCCAGCACGAAGATCAGTGTGAAAGCGAGTGCGAGGAACCGCATCGTAAAACGGTATCCGATCGCCGCCGCTAGCCAACGGTTCTCGGCTGACGACCTCCGTCCTGCACAGTGCACCGAGGTGCGGAAACCGGATCAATCTGCACAGTGCGCCGCTTCACCTGCTTGCACAGTGCACCGAGGTGCGGAAACCGGATCAATCTGCACAGTGCGCCGCTTCA
>JBBDMR010000127.1:0-2439 GCA_040878225.1 Acidimicrobiia bacterium | reverse complement strand
CCGGGACTCCCTCCGCATGCGGAGGGAGAACTTCGTCAGGATTTGAGCGATTGCTCAAACTTGGCGGGATTCGACTAACGTTGGAACCAGTAAAGACGCGACAAGGAGCATCATCGATGTCGAAGTTTCTCAGTGAGGAGTGGGCCCAGGCGGCCACAGACGCCCTCAACAGCCACGAAGGATTCAAGAACGCGATTGGAGCAGCCGACCTCGGTATCCAATTCAGCACCACCGATGCCCCCGGCGGGGAAGTCGACTATTACCTCTCCACCTCCGGCGGCAATGCCACGCTCGCCCTGGGCAGCCTCGAAGGTGCCGATGTGACGGTCAAGCAGAACTACGACACCGCAGCCGCAATCGCCAAAGGGGAACTCAACACCCAGACGGCGTTCATGACCGGCAAGCTCAAGGTGTCGGGCAATCTGGCCAAGCTGATGATGCATCAGAACGCAGTCCAGCAATGGAGTGCGGCAGTAAGTGACATGGACGTGGAGTTCTAGAGGTCTCCTCAAGGGGCCGGGTCTCTCACGACCCGGCCCTTTTTTTGGTGTCAACTGTCGAAACGGCAAAGAGCAGTTCGTCATAGAGGTGCAAGGCGTCACCAAACAAGGAGAAGAGATGCCACGATATGCCGCCCTCATCTATTCCCCCGCCGACACCGAAGGTGTCGAAGTCTCCGAGGAGGAGATGGGCAGGATCATGGACGAGTACAACGAGTTCAGCCGAAACGCCGCCGATGCCGGAGTCATGGCCGGAGGTGAAGCCCTCCACGACACCAATACGGCAACCACCATCCACGTCCCGACGGGCAAAGGCGGGGAACCCGTCTTCACCGACGGGCCGTTCGCCGAGACCAAAGAGGTGCTCGGGGGCTTCTACCTCCTCGACTGCGCCGACCTCGACGAGGCCGTCAAGTGGGCACAGCAGATCCCTGGGGCCTGGCGTGGCAAGGTCGAGGTCAGGCCCTGCGTCGACTTCGAGTCTTAGCGATCGGTTCGGGGTGATCGGGCCTTCCCGTCACCCCGAAACCGTCGTCAGATCAAACCCAGTTCGACGACGGCATCGCGCTCTTCGACCAGTTCGGCAACCGAGGCGTCGATCCTGGCCCGCGAGTAGTCGTCGATCTCGAGGCCACGTACGATCTCCCAGGCGCCGTCCCTGGTGACACAGGGGAACGAAGAGATAAGGCCTTCGGGCACACCGTATGAACCGTCAGAAGTCACGCCCATCGACACCCAGTCGCCTTCGGGTGTTCCCGCCACCCAGTCGTGGATGTGGCCGATCGCAGCATTGGCCGCAGACGCGGCCGACGATGCGCCCCTCGCCTCGATGATCGCGGCCCCGCGTTTGGCCACCGTAGGGATGAATTCCCCGTCGACCCAGGCGTGATCGTCGACTACCTCATAAGCATTCTTGCCGTCGATCTCGCAATGGAACAGATCCGGGTACTGGGTCGCGGAATGGTTTCCCCAGATCGTCATGCGACGGATCGACGACACCGGTTCGCCGGTCTTCGAGGACAGCTGGCTGATCGCACGGTTGTGATCGAGACGGGTCATCGCAGTGAAGTTGGCCTGGTTCATTCCGCCGGCATTCGCCGCTGCAATCAAACAGTTGGTGTTGGCTGGATTGCCCACCACAAGCACCTTGACGTCGTCAGATGCCGAAGTGGCGATCGCTTTGCCCTGAGTGGTGAATATTGCCCCGTTGGCCGAGAGCAGGTCGCCGCGTTCCATTCCTGCCTTGCGGGGCATCGCACCGACCAGAAGGGCGTAGTCGGCTCCGTCGAAGGCGGCCTCGGGCCGATCGGTCTGCACCATTCCGGCGAGCAACGGGAAGGCGCAGTCTTCCAGTTCCATGGCAACACCCTCCAGCGCCGGAAGCGCAGGGGCGATCTCGAGCATCTGGAGGATCACTGGCTGGTCGGGGCCGAGCATCGCCCCGGCGGCGATGCGGAAGAGGAGGCTGTACCCGATCTGTCCGGCGGCGCCGGTGACGGCAACTCTTACAGGTTGGTTCATAGTCTCTGAGCGTACCTGCTCGTCACGGATCTGGTATTCGGTATGTATCAGGCGAAGTCGAGGCCGATATCCAGTTGCGGAGCGGAGTGGGTGATCCACCCGACAGAGATCACATCCACACCCGATTCAGCGATCTCTCTGACTGATTCCAGCGTGACACTTCCCGAGGCTTCGGTGGTCATCCGGCCATCGACCATGACGACCGCTTCGGCGAGCATCATCGGCGCCATGTTGTCGAGGAGGACGGTGTCGGCATCGGTCTCCAAGAGCTCTTCGAGCTGTCTCAGGTCGTCAACTTCGACTTCGACGGTCACCGTGTGGCCATAGCGGGCGCGGGCCGCCTCGACCGCTGCCGTGATCGATCCGACCGCGGCAATGTGGTTGTCCTTGATCAGGACCGCGTCGTGGAGCCCGAATC
>JBBDMR010000126.1:0-13913 GCA_040878225.1 Acidimicrobiia bacterium | reverse complement strand
CCGGGTCCGGCTTCGTTGCCGACGCCGGGGAAGCGATAACTCCCACCAGCATCGCTAGCGCGACGGCCAGCCCCATTTTACGCCTTAGGCGTCCTCCCATGTTTGCCTCCTAGCAACATCGAGCGAATTGCTCCCTCACGTAATCGTCAGGACTTCCGATTTGGATACGGGCAGTTCATCGACAGATCGCGCCGGCCCGGAGACGTTGAGTTTGCTATTTCTCTTCGGCGCCGCCGGAGGGGACAGTGGCTGGGACCTTTGGGGCTACCGCGGAGCGCAACTCGGCAGCGGTGAGTGGCTTCACCACCGAGGCGTCGGCCCGCGCCCGGCGTGCGATGAAGGTGTCGGCGGAGCGATCGAGGAGCAGCACCATTCGTGGCGGAGGGGAGTGCTGGAAGACTTGTGAAAAGTCGTTGTAGAGGGTCACGCCAGGAGGCTACAGCCCGACCCTTGGCTCACCTTGAGGTCACGGTCGGAGACTTGCTGTGCACAACCTGATGTGCGGGTGTCACGATTCGGTGGGAACTGCGAAGCCTTCACTTCCTCTTGGTTGTATCACTCCCAGCTCGCGCCGTCTCAGGACCAGGCCCGCCAGTGCGAGCCCGGCCGCCAGGCCCGCGGTTAGGGGTACCCAGGCGTCGCTCTTCAACTCCACCGGGACGGGTGCAGCTGACGCTCCTACGCTTGAGTTCGCGACGTCTTCGAGGGTGGTCCGCAAGCTGGCCTGCGCGGCGCTGAGATTTCCAATCGCCAGGATCTGGCGATCCAGCGCCTCGGCAAGCACCTCGTTCTCGGTCGCAATCACGTCTCTGATCGCTCCGGAGTCGAATTGTGCTGCCATCGGCAGAGGTTCGGCCTCACCAACTATAAGCACGCCCGCCATACCCTCGCCAGACGCTGTCCCGTGCAGGCTGCAGAACACCTCATAGATACCCGACTTGCTCACCGAAAACTCATAGGTCTCCCCTGGTTGGACCGTGCCGCTGTCGAAGGATCCGTCAACCGCTGTGAAGGTGTGGGGCAAACCTCCGTCGTTGCTGACGGTGATGGTGTTGTCGGTTGGCGCGAAATGGGCAATTCCGGCGAAACAGGAGTCGAGCATCGACACCGTAGAACCACTGCCGAATCCCGGACATTGGGAGATGTCGCCTCCTCCACCCCCGGCGTATGCCACGCCCGGAAACAAAAGGACCAGGGCCACAATCATCAACAGTCTGCGCATTTGAGCACCTCCGCTCGTCTTCTCGATAGGAAGACGATGTCGGGGCCGAGATCGTTCACACCGGTTGAATCCGCGCAGCGTTCTATCTGCGACGCCTTGTGGCGAGTAGTCCGGACTTTCCAAATACGGCGAGGTCCTCGGCGCTGATGGAGCTCGATAAGGGCTCAGGCGAAGAGCGCCAGCGTGCTGATCAGAGGCGCGGCCCAACTGCCTCATCCTTCTGGACCGCGCCAATCGTTGGATCCTTGTCAACCATCGCTTCGAACGAGGCCGTCAGCCTTCGATTTCGGAGGATCCGGTTGGCGACCCATCCGATTCGATCCACCAATGGGATCAGGAGGAGGGCGCTCAGAACCGCCAGCAGCGTGACCATGAAGCCGATTGCCCAAGACGAAGACTCAGGGTCAACTGACTCGGATGACACCGCGAACGGGTCTGAGTCCGGGGCTAAGACGGGGGCCGAGACCGGGTCGGAGGGCGACTCGACCGATGAGACTGCCCGGGACGGCGGAAAGAGCGCGTCTAGATCCGGATCTGTCGCATCCTCTTTTGGGGCCGTCGTCTCGGGCTCGGTCCATGGGGGGTACTCCTCGAGTGCCAACCAGACTTCATCGGCGATTTCGGTGGCTGAACGACCGTTTGGGCCTGCAATCACATGAAGGTCCCATCCTCCGATGATGTCGCCGAGTGTTTTGGTGCACGGCGAGTTGCAATGCGCAATCTGGTATTCACCCGGACGAACGTCGGGAATCTCAAAGCGGGCGACGGCGTAATTGGGCCCATACGATTGTCCATCAGCTCCCAGATACGGACCGAGATGAATTTCGACGATCCCGACCGGTACGGACCCGTCGGGCAATCCGGGCCAGGACTCTGCGACCGCCCCCTGCGGCGCCAGGTAGATAACGAAGGGGCCATCGTCGGGTGTTCCCAGCGAGCTGTTGTGGCTCCATGCAACCGCTGTAGTCGCCTCAGCGATGTCCCCCGGTTGGTACTCGGCGTCGTCGAAGTGCCAGACGGAGCCTCCCGCGGATACGTTGAAAGCTGCCGTGACCATCAGCCAGAACGCCAGTCCGCCAACGATTCCCAAGCGCTTCATGTTTCTCCTCGACTTTCCAGAGGAGACGTTGGAACCGGGTCGTAAGTTCATGAATTCAAAAATGCAGGTGAACCGGAGGCGCATGTAGGTCGTCTTCTATCGACCGTCGGCAACAAGCGCTGACAGGATTGGCGCGGGAGTACCAAGATGTGGTTGGAAGTGCGAGGAGCAACCAGATGGACCAGCCCGACGTCGCGGATGTGGTGGCCGCCGCCGCCGGCGACGTTGCTGCATTTGAACGGCTGGTTCGGCTCACGCAAGGTGGGGTCTGGCGGTACCTCGTTCATCTCGTCGGCGACTCCGCACTTGCCGAAGACGTCGCTCAGGAGGTCTTCATCCGGGTCCACCGCAAACTCGACACATTGCAAGAACCTGACAGATTCATTCCATGGTTGCTCTCAGTTGCCCGCAACGCCGCCCATGACGCGGGACGGTCGAAACAGAGGCGCCCGGTTGAGTTGGTGGGTGACCGCGAGCTCCCGACTTCAGGACAGACGCAGGATCCTCACATCACGCTCGAGGTATACGAGGCACTGGAAGCGCTCGATTCCGACTTGCGGGAGGCGATCATCCTCGTGGGCGTGATCGGGCTCACCTACGAGGAGGCGGCATCTGCGATCGGGATACCGGAAGGAACGGTGAAGAGCCGGGTGTTTCGTTGCCGAAAACTGCTGGCCCTCAGCCTGGGTCGTGGAGGTGGAGATGACTCCTGAATCCCATTGCGATGAGTTCCAGCTCGAGCTGTCGGTGGCTCACGACGAACATCGCTCTCCGTCCGACCGGGCGAAAGAGCATGTCCGCGGATGCGATGCATGTGCCGGTTTTGAACAGGCCTTGACGGGTCTCGACAGCGCCCTTGCGGCTGGGGAGTTCGACAGATCACCGGAGATCGCCGGAAAGGTGATGGCCGCTATTGCAGTCCCGAAACGAGACGCAGAGCCGAAACAACAATGGTGGTCGATCGCTGCCGTAGTGCTGGTGGGGATTCTGATCGGTGCCCTGGTTGGTGGAGTTGGAAGTCGATTCGACGCGGTCCAGGCTCAGGATCTGGACGATCGGTTTCACGCTGCCAGCCCCTCGGTCACATCGCTGACCGCAAACCTGCTGGTGGTGGAGCGAGGATGGCACCCCGAGGTTCCCGAGCGCGTATATACGGGCACCCTCTCCTATTCAGCGCCTGAACAGCTGATCATCGATCTGGCTGACACCACGTCATACCCGGGGGCTGAATGGACCCCAAACGATGTGAAACTCGAAATTAGTGACGGGGACAGTGTTTCGTTTGCATCTACCCGGTGTCCGGTGGAAGGCATCCCCGGGTGCTTGCGCCGGGCCACAACCACCGCAATCCGCGATCAGAAGCCGTTCGACGACGGTGTGTTGGCACCCTTAGAGATTGTCGGTCCGGGTCGAAGTCTTTCGTGGTGGTCAGGCTTGGAAGTCGTGGGAACACCGGATCTGGACGGTCGGTCCACCATCCAGATTGAAACCACTGTGGCCGGTGTCGACCTGATTCGAGCAATCACTGACCGGGGCGCTTGGCGCGAGCTGCATCCCACGGACCAAATTCTGTTGTGGCTCGATAAGGAGACGCTGATTCCCCTTCGCGTCGAAGTGTTCGCCGCGGGTTCCGCCGAGCGCGGGCTCTGGCAGATTCGACGTGGGTATGACGACGACCCGTCGGGTGAGCCGATCTTCATCATCCAGGTTGCTGACCTCATCACCGGAGCAGGCGGGGCCGATGTGTCGGTGCCGGACGATGCTCCTTCCGGCGGATTCGTCGACGGCGCAGCGGAGGTTCCAGAGCCCGCACTCAACGCAGCTTTCACCCGCCACCGGTCCGGCACCTGGCCACTGCCCGATGGCGGCGTGGTGAACGTGGCAGCGTGGAGCGACGGACGATCCTGGTTGATGGTCGAGGCCACCGACCACTGGGACGAGCCCCATCTCTTCGGGATCTCAGCTCTCCTGGTACGTCAGGTAGACCTTGGCAACGGTTCAGTCGGATACCTGGATCCGAATGGCGGAAAACTTGCCATCCACGGATCCAGCACCGATGTGCTTGTCTCGGGATCGGTACCGGAGGAAATCCTTTTGGATGCGGGTCGCTCTCTCGGGATTCCGGGGTTGCCGACCCCCGACGATTGGGACCAATCCTCGGTGGTCGACGTCGACCGGCTGCCTTCCGGGACCCTCATCCCGGACATCGACGGATGGTCGATTCTGGGTCACGTCGAGGGTGATCAGATCAGCATCTTGATGACCGGCGCCGGCCGCCGAACGGTTCATATCACACAGACACCCGGCTCGCAGCTCGACCCCCCAATCGGGCCTGACGTGTCCATCGTTGAGATTCGTGGAATCACAGGTCGCTCCAATTCTGGTGCCGCTTCGCTGGAATGGGTTGAAGGCGATCGGATAATTCAGTTGTTGAGTGACACAGTGAGCATCGAGGAGCTCCATGAAATAGCGGAAGCTCTCGCGTTGCGATGAAGCTGCTCACCAACATCGCTGCATTGGTGATGAGTGTCGTGCTTGGGTACTTCGTCACGATCATTCTCACCAGTCCCGCTGGATTCGACCCCTCCCTAACGCCGCGACCCGGACCGGTAGTAGAAGCGGGCGCTGAGAACGTGCCGGCTCCCGTAGACACCTCGTCGAGTCAGCCTTCGTCAACAGCGGCCACAACGGTCGAGACTTACCTGGTCTGGTCGTCGGGGGGACTTACACCAGGACTGACCGGAGCGCTCACTGCCGAATATCCCGAGGCATCCGTCGTCAAGGGAGACGTAGTCGAACTCGAAGTAGGGAACGGTCGTCTAATACCGCTTGATGCGGTCGCCGTCGAACCCGATGACCACCGCCCGTTCGATCCCACGGGATCGCTCACCCAACTGCGACCAGGAGCTGTGGTGCTCGGGGCAACTTCGGCGACTCTCCGAGATGCTGGACCGGGCGATTTTCTAGCTATGGGCGGCAAACACTTCGAAGTTGTGGGGATAGCGCCCGATGAGACCATTGGTGCAGCAGAGGTGGTGTTTGCCGCGTCGGACCCGGACTCGCCGGTGCGGACCGATCGCTTCGTTCTGATTGCTACCGATACTCCCCGCACCACTTTCGAAGGTTTTGTCAGGGCGAGCTACGACGGCCCTGCGCCACTTCGGATTCGCGCAGAGGGGGAGACACCCTGGTTGCGTCACGGTGACGCGGTCGCCCCACAAGTATTCATCAAGCAAGCCTTGGGCGAGTTCTCGTACACCAACAGGTCAGGATCCGATTTCATCCAGGACGACAAGTTTCTCGATGAAAACATCGCAGAGTTCGAGGTTCCCATTCTGGGCAGTGTCATATGCCACAAGGTGGTTGCCGAGATGTTGGTCGGTGCCATGGCCCAGCTGGTCGAAGAGGGCCTCGCGCATCTGGTCGACCCTGCTGGTTACCGAGGATGTTGGAACCCGAGATTCATACGCAGCGCCAGTGGCACACCGGCAGGTGTTTCGCGCCACGCTTGGGGGGCCGGCGTCGACCTGAACGCTTCGACAAACCCGGTAGGATCTGTCGGCACTCAGGACCCGCGTTTGATCGCGGTAATGCTCGATTGGGGTTTCACCTGGGGAGGCGACTGGCTGGTTCCCGACCCGATGCACTTCGAGTTGGGCATTCCCTGATACCAACCGTGCGCTCTCCGCGGGCGATTACTCCTCTTCGACTCCGGCAGCGGGAACGGAGGCGGGGACCTTTTTTGGAGCTACCACGGAGCGCAACTCGGCAGCTGTGAACGGCTTCACAACCGAAGCGTCGGCCCGGGCCCGGCGGGCGATAAAAGTGTCTGCAGAGCGGTCGAGGAGCAACACCATTCGTGGCGGTGGCGAGTCCTGGAAGACTTCCCGAATCGCGCGGATTATCGCCATGCCTCCCATCGAGTGCACCTGGAGGTCGATGATGACGACTTCGGGGAGGGACTCCTTCACCGTGGCTGCGGCCAATTTCGGATCTGCCAGTGTCTCGATTTGCCAGTCGCCAAAGCTCAGTGCCGAGGCGACTTCGTCGAGCACCCAGTGAGCATCGGCGATGACTAGTGCGGTTGGCATGATTCGATCATAGGCCGGAATGGAGTAGGCGGGTTCGGCTTCCTAACCTGCGCAGGTGCGTCGCTCTCTCTTTCTGGTCTTCCTGGTCGCGTTCGGGCTTGCTGCCTGCTCCGAGAGCGAAGGCGGCGGTATCGACGTAATCGACGTGAGCGGTCCCCTCGACTCTTCTGCTGTCGAGTTCATGATCGACTCGATCGATGCGGCCGCCGAAGATGGTCAGGAGCTTGTACTTCTGCAGATCAACTCCCGCGCTGTCCTCGACGAGGCACTCCTGGAGGAGCTCGAAGCATTGCTCGACGAGCCTCCGTTGCCCGTGGCCGTCTGGTTGGGTCCGGCCCCCTCGTACGCATACGGTGGGGTCGCCCGTCTCGTCGAAGGTGCTCCGGTTGCGGCTGCTGCACCGGGATCGCTGATCGGGCGACACCATCCTATTGTCGCCGGCACCGGCGAACGAGCTGATCCGGACGAGGTAGCCGTCGAGGAGACCGATCTCGAACTCGAACCGGCCTACCGTCAGTACCTCCAGAACCTCGATGGACGGGTCATGCCCACGCGGGACGGTGACGTCGAGGTCTCGACCCTCACCGCATTCACGGATGGTGGAGTCGAGGGTGTCACGCTCAAGACCACCATCATTCGCCAGCCTGGGCCCGTCACCCGGTTCTTCCGGCTCGCTGCCACACCGGAGGCCGCCTTCTTCTTCCTCGTGGTCGGGCTGACCCTCGTCACCTTTGAGTTCTATGCCCTCGGCCCGGGTGTGGCCGCCGGCGTTGCCGCCCTTTCGCTCTGGCTGGCATCGTGGGGAATTGTCAACCTCCCGGTGCGTCCCGTTGCACTCGCAACAACAGTCCTGGGGTGGATCCTCCTGACCACGTCATATCAAAGAGGTGGCGTGATCTTTCTCACCTTCCTGGGTGCGATCGCACTCCAGGTGGGTGGCGTCTTCTACGTCGATGGATCCGGCCAGATCGATCCCCGCTGGTGGCTCATACTCCTATCGGTCCTTGCCGCTCTGTTCTTTTTCCTGCTGGCGATGCCGACGGTGCAGCGGAGCCGCCTGTCGACGCAGACGATCGGCAGAGAAAGCCTTGTGGGGAAAACCGGCGTGGCTGTCTCAGATTTCGATCCGGAAGGAATAGTCGAGGTCGATGGATCGCGCTGGAGGGCCACCGCACACCGTGAGGCAGGCCTGGCTCTGGGGGATCCGATCCTGGTGTCGGGTGTCGATGGGCTCTTCCTCGAAGTCGAGCCGGTGCAAACCTGAGTTGCGACAAAACGCAAAACCTTGACCTTCCAGGTTTTTCCTTGTGCCCTGCGGATGAGTCGATTAGCTTCGATGCGGTTGTTGCAGAAAAAAGGCTAGGGAGGAACCATTGCCACATAAGGACGACTGGACCTTGAGAGCTCTGTGCCGCGGGAACCACGCATACCTTTTCTTCCCGCCATCCACGTTTGAGCGCAAAGACGATCGAGAACGGCGGGAGCTGAAAGCAAAAGCAATCTGCGGGGTGTGTCCGGTTCAGGAACCCTGCTCGTCCCACGCACTCGACATCCGCGAACCGTTCGGGATCTGGGGTGGGCTCACCGAAGGCGAGCGGAAGACGCTAACCGCCGCTTCCTGAACCGGGTCCGGGAAACCGTCCTTCGCCACGTCGGATCGTGTAGCCACGGTCGTCGAGCCACTCGAGGATGGGAACTGCGTACTTCCGCGACAACCCGAGAGCGTCTTTGAATTCGCCAACCCCGAAGGGAACCTCGAGCCGGGCCACGATTTCGATGATGCCTGCGATTTGATCCGGCAGGTAGACGAGATTTTCGCTGACACGCACCAGGTCTCCGCGGCGAATGAGCAAATGAAGCAATTCGGCCTCCACCCCGAGCTCGCCGACTGTCGGCACAGCCAGATCGGCTGACAATCTCGAGCGGGCATCGTCCCACACCCTCGCCGCCTCCGGGTCGAGGGAAGCCTCGTGACCTTTCATGGCGACGTCGGGACCCCGGACTTCCAGCAGGGCTGACTCCCGAACTGCTCTCTCCACGATGGATCTGGGGGCATCAAGCGCTCCGGCGAGGGTCGCCATCGGGATTCCGCTGCGCATCGGCCGTTCCTCGTGGTCGAGGCGCACTTTCTGCTCGGCGGCAGCCATCAGCAGATTTAGGCGTGACGACGAGACCACGAGATCGCCGACGGTCACCGCATCTTCCGGAGTCCCGCCGCCGCTGTCGGTAACGATGTCGGCGAGGCGGTCCATGCCCCGGATCGCGAGCAATCGGGCAGCTCTGGTGTCCGGGGGCTCTTCCGCGTTGAGCTTGGCTGCGAGCGATCCCGGCGACGGCGCGGGGTCGAGGACGGCGCCACCTGCGACAACGCTCCTCCGTCCGGTGTCCCGCAAGATGAATCGATCTCCCATCGTGGCGGCTACCGGCCGGTCAACCGAGATGAGTGCCCTCTCTCCTTCCAGTCTCAGGATCCTTGCGTTGAGCGTGGCCGTGCCGATGTGCATCTGGTACGCCCCGCGCGGCGTGACCTCATCTACGTAGCGGGCGGGTTTGATCGACACCACCAGTCGGTCGGTGGTCCGCCACTGCCCCTCTCTGGCGACCATGTCGCCCCGACCGATGTCGGAGACTTCCGGTCCTACCAGCGAGATCGCAACTCTCGTACCGGGAAGAGCTCGGACGACGTCCTTCTCGTGCGACTGCAGCGACCTGATCCGGGCCGTGTCGCTGCCCGGGTAGATACACACCTCGTCCCCGACTTCCAGGATCCCGCCAAGAAGCGAGCCGGTCACCACCGTTCCGGCGCCCGGGACCGAGAACGACCGGTCGACCCAGAGCCGTGCGCGCTCGCCCTCGGGCGGAGTGAGCGCCTCACAGAGGCGGAGCAGCTCGGCCCGCAGTTCGGTGATGCCGCTCCCACTCGGAGCGGCCACCGGGACGACCACGGATCCCGCAAGAGAGGTCCCTTCGAGCCTGTCATCGACCTCCGCGCTCGCCAGTTCTGAGATCTCGCTGCCGACCATGTCGACCTTGGTCAGAGCCACCACACCACTGCTGACCCCGAGCAGGTCGAGAACGGCGAGGTGCTCTTCGGTCTGGGGCATCCATCCCTCGTTGGCGGCCACGACGAGGATCGCTATGTCGATTGCATCCACCCCGGCAAGCATGTTCTTGAGATACCGCTCATGTCCGGGGACATCGACGAAGGAGACCTCTACGCCACCACCGATATCCGCCCAGGCGAAGCCGAGGTCGATCGTGAGTCCGCGTCGCTTCTCCTCAGCCCACCTGTCCGGGTCGCGACCCGAAAGGGCCAGGACGAGGGTGGACTTCCCGTGGTCGACGTGGCCGGCGGTGCCTATGAGAGGCATTGGCGCAGGGCAGCAACCAGGACTTCGTCTGCTCCGGGGTCGACCGTCCTGAGATCGAGAACGAGGTCACCCCGGTCGCGTCGGACCAGCACCGGCATCTCGAGTTGCACCAATGCAAGGAAACAATCCTGCCGACCTGCGATCCGTAACACGGGAGACTCGATGCGTGCTCCCGGCGCGCTGCCGGCGCCGACCAGTGACTCCCCGGGCTCGATGTCACCACCGACCGAGGATTGAACCGACTCGACCCTGACTTGTAGCGAACCGACGGTTGCCGTCGCCATCCTCCAGAAGGGGATCTCCACGGCATTGTCTTCGGCATAGGACTCCAGCGTCGCGGCGAGGGCTGCGTCGGTAGCCGAATCGACCCTCACCGCTCTTGCGATGGGATGGCGCCGAATCCGCTCGATCAGATCGGCATTGCCCGCGAGGATGCCGGCCTGAGGCCCACCGAGCATCTTGTCCCCGCTGAAGAGAACGAGGTCCGCACCGTTGTCCAGAGACTGTCGGGCCGCCGGCTCGGTTCCAACCCAGGCAGGTACCGTCTCGAGCCAGGGTGTTCCTGTGTCCAGCAGACCGGATCCGATGTCGAACACCACAGGGACGCCGCGTGAGACCGCAGCGATCTCCCCGATCCCGACCTCCTCGACAAAACCGGAGATCTCATAGTTGGCGTTGTGAACCTTCAACACCATTCCGCAGTCGTGGATCTGCAGTGCCGTTTCGTAGTCACCGATCCTGGTTCGGTTGGTGGTCCCCACCTCGGCGAGATTCGCCCCGCTGGCCTTCATCACATCGGGCAGACGGTATGAGCCGCCGATCTCGATCAATTCACCGCGGGACACGGGCACCGACCTACCCGCGGCCAGCGCCGCAAGGGTGAGCAGGACCGCCGCTGCGTTGTTGTTGACCACCAATGCGTCTTCGGCACCCGTGAGGAGTTGGAGCAGGTGGCGGGTGCGGCCGCCGCGCTGGCCCCGCTCGCCGGTCTCTCTGTCAAGCTCGGCATTGGAGTATCCCGAAGCGATGGTTCTGGCGGCGGCAGTTGCACGCTCCGAAAGCGGGGCGCGGCCGAGGTTGGTGTGCAGGATCACGCCGGTGGCATTGATGAAAGGCACCGGCCGATGCAGGAGTGCAGATCTTGCGATCATGCCGGCAATTTTCCCGGCGTCGGCCTCGTCGCCGGCCAGCAGCAATTGCCGGGCGACCTCGACTGCTTCGCGGGCGATCTTGACCCTTTCTGGACCGCTCTGCAGCTGGCCCTTGAGGGATAAGGCAAGTGTGTCGACCTGGGGAAGCCCCCGGAGCAGCTGGTTGTGGTCGCTCATCGATCAGCAGTTTGGCATCTATCCCAGCGTTCATAGGATGGAGCGATGTCAGATGTCCCGGTTCGCCCAGCATCAACAGTCCTGGTCATCCGACCGTCGTCGGGATCGGGAATCGAGGTCCTGATGGTGCAACGGCCGTCGCGGGGTTTCTTCGGCGGCCTGATGGTGTTCCCGGGAGGTGCTCTCGAGAGCTGCGACTTCATCCCCAACCCCGCCTTCGCCGATTCCGAGCATCGGATGGCGGGCATCCGGGAAACGGCTGAGGAGGTCGGATTCCTTGTCACCAGCACCGGTCTGGTGCCCTCACCTCGCATCAAGGGTGGGCAATTGGTCGACTGGTGGAATTCTTCGGGGATGGACCCGGGTTTTGAACGGATGACCCTCGTCTCACGCTGGGTGACACCGGAGGGTGCGCCGACCCGATTCGACACCCGGTTCTACCTGGTGGCCATCGACGACGACCCCGAGATCATCCTCGACTCCGAGGAACTGGTCGGCCATGCCTGGGTAACCCCGCTGCGCGGGATCGACGAGGTGCGCCAGGGGACCTGGCAGATGATTCTCCCGACGATGTCGCATTTGCGCTGGCTGAGCCGTCACACAACCGTCGAGAGCGCGGTCGCTGCTGCCGGGGGAGCGGACGGCCAAACGGTGATCGAACCTGTCGCCAGTGACGGCGAGCTGAGGGTGCGCTACCGGAGCCCGCTGTGAAGATCGAGCGGATCCTCGCCAATAACCCCGGCCTGTTCACCGGCCCGGGGACCAACACGTGGGTCCTCGATGACGGTTCGGGCACCGTCGTCGTGATCGACCCCGGGCCTCTCGACCATGTCCATGAGACTTCGATACTGGAACGAGTAGGCGAAAGGAAAGTTGCCTCGGTGTTGGTCACCCACACCCACCTCGACCATGCTCCAATGGCGAATCCGCTGGCGCGTGAGCTGTCGGTTGCGGCAGTGGGTTATGCCCCGGGCCCCCAATTCGAGCCCGACGAACGGGTCGGGGAAGGTTCGTCAGTCGAATTCGGGCGCGGAACGTTGCAGGTTGTGTTCACCCCCGGGCATTCCGGGGATCACCTGTGCTTTCGGGTCGGGAACGTCCTCTTCAGTGGTGACCACATAATCGGCGGATCGTCGGTGATGGTCGAGGAGGTAGGCCCGTACCTCAGGTCGCTGGAGAAGTTGCGGGGCACCGGTCTGGAGCGCCTCTATCCGGGCCATGGCGAGGAGATAGACAACCCCGATCAGGTCATCGACTGGTATCTCGCCCACCGGCTGCAACGTCATCGCGAGATCCTCGATGCAATCGTTGCCGGAGCGACCAGCATGGAAGAAGTGCTGGAGATCGTGTACCGGGAGGTCGATAAAAGTCTTCATCCTCTTGCCGAGCGGTCGGTGAAAGGTCACCTCACCTTGCTAATCGAAGAAGGACGGATAGCCTTGGACCAGGACGGCATCGTCCTGGCTACTCCCCAACACCCATGAAATACTCCGCCCGACTCCTTTCAGGACTGCTCGTTCTGGCGCTGGCCGTACCGGCCGTGGCCCAGGTGACCGACGAGCAGGTTCAGCGCGCCCGGGACGAGGTCAACGCGCTTGTCAGCGAATCGGCGAGCCTCGGAGTGAAGGTCGAGGAGGCCTACGCCCGTCAGTTTGCGCTCGAACACGAGATCACACAGCTTCAGGACTCCATCGAATTTGCCCGGGTGCGGCTCACGGAACTGGAGGCAAGTCTCGAAGAGGTAGCAGTCGAGTTGTACATCGGTTCCGCCTCGGCAGGGCAGTTGCTTGCACTGATCTCCGGTACCAACGACGACTACAAAGCGGCGTCGGAGTACCTGAAAGAGGTAAACGGAGTCGAGACAAATGTCGTAGCCGAGCTTCGGGCTTTCCGCGAAGAACTCGAGCGGCAGACGGTTCGTCTCGACGAGGCGTCGCAGGAACAAGCGGAGAACACCGTCGAACTCGAAGCCCTCGCCGGGCAGCTCTACGCCGACCTGGCTGAAGCGCAGGTCGTCTACGACGGCCTTGTAACGACCCAGGCCGCCGAAGAGGAAGCGCGGCGTCTCGAAGCAGAGCGGCAGCGTCAGGAAGAAGAGGCAGCGCGCCTTGCTGAGGTGGCCGCTACCTCGACCACCCAGGCCACTGCAACGACGCAGACGACGACTGCCAGTGGCGGCGGATCGGCCACGACGACGACGACCTCGCCTCCGGCCACCACCCCACCACCACCTCCGTCCTCGGGTGGGGCGTGCCCGGTCGCCGGGGCGGTCTTCTTCAGCGATACCTGGGGCCAGCCCAGGAGCGGCGGTCGCAGCCACCAGGGTGTGGACATGATGGCCGCAGCCGGGACACCGCTTGCCGCCATCTATTCGGGAACGGTTTCGTTGAAGGTCAACTCTCTTGGTGGCAACACGATCTGGCTGACCTCGGGGTCAGGGGACCAGTACTACTACGCCCATCTCCAGTCGTATGCCTCCGGTCTATCCAGCGGACAGTCGGTGAGCGAGGGTCAGGTAATCGGGACCGTGGGAAGCAGCGGCAACGCGTCCTCGACCTACCCTCACCTCCACTTCGAGTACCACCCGGGTGGCGGCTCTGCGGTGAACCCCTACCCGTTGGTCAAGTCGATCTGCGGCTGACGCCGGTCCGGACGCGAAACGAGGACCCTTTCGGATCCTCGTTTTCACATGGGCCTCCCCGCCCAAACCCCTTGGCTTTCGCCTGGCACGTTCGAATGTAAGTGTCCACCACGAAGAGTGATTGGGAAAGGACCGTTGTCAAGCCGCCCATAGTGACTAGT
>JBBDMR010000125.1:0-13959 GCA_040878225.1 Acidimicrobiia bacterium | reverse complement strand
CTCGCTGCGTTCTCGGCCCCGCCATTCCGGACCGAGGAGTGGCGAAACCTCGGCCTTGCGATCGGCGCGCCTGGCCGCCAATCTGGGCAACGGCATTATCCAACAGACTCCAAGGAGCCCGTTGAATGATGAATGCTGAGATAACCGGCTGGGGCAAGTGCATGCCCCCCAATGTCCTCTCCAACCACGACCTGGAACAGATCGTCGACACATCCGATGACTGGATAACCTCCCGCACCGGCATCAAAGAGAGACGGATCTCCCATGTCGAGGCTTCAGATCTCGCTGCTGTCGCCTGTCTGCGTGCCCTCGCCGCTGCCGGCAAGTCGGTTGAGGACGTCGACCTTCTGCTCGTCGCGACATGCTCCGGAGACTCGATCATCCCCTCGACAGCCTCCCGGGTACAGGAGAAGATCGGCGCGATGAATGCCGCAGCCATGGACCTCAACGCTGCCTGCTCCGGATTCGTCTACGGGCTGGTAACCGGGGCCAACATGATTCGAGGCGGGACGAACAAGACTGTTCTGCTGGTGGGCACCGAGAAGCTCCACCATCTGATGAATTTCACCGACCGCACCACCTGTGTCCTCTTTGGCGACGGCGCCGGAGCCGTGGTCCTGGAACCTTGCGAAGAGGGTGTCGGCGTGCTCGGCTCGGAGCTGGGCATCGACGGCTCGGCAGGCAAGTTCCTCGAGGTGCCTGCAGATGGAACCCAGGGCGACTGGTCGCAGCGATCCCCCGACCAGTGCGCAATAAGTATGGACGGCCAGGAAGTATTCAGACGCGCGGTGACCAAAATGGCGGAGAGCTCCCTGCAGGCTCTGGAGAAGTCGGGCCTCGAATTGGAGGATGTCGATCTCCTCATCCCGCACCAGGCAAACGTCCGTATAATCGATGCGACCGCACGGCGGCTGGGTGTGGACAGCAGCAAGGTCTTCGTCAATATCCACTCATACGGCAACACATCTGCTGCAACCATTCCGGTGGCACTCACCGAAGCGCTCGAGCAGGGCCAGATCGCTCCGGGTTCCATCGTCGCCTTCACCGCGTTCGGCGGGGGTCTCACCTGGGGCTCGGCAATCGTCCGTTGGGGTGCCCGGGTTGAGCCACTGACCGAAAGCGATGCCGAGCTGCCTCCGGTCGATCGCAGCACCCTCGAGATACTCCAGTCGAACTTCGACTTCTTCGGGGTCCCGGAGAAACTGGCTTGACCGGCGCCGATGACCGGGTCGCCCTGGTAACGGGCGGCTCGAGGGGGATTGGCAGGTCGATAGCGCTTCGACTCGCCGCCGACGGCCTCGTGGTCGTCGTCAACTACTCGGCGAACTCGTCTGCCGCCGCCGATGTAGTCGCTCAGATCGAGTCGGCGGGTGGCCGGGCGATGTCCGCACAGGCCGATGTTTCCGATCCTGTCCAGGTCGACGCACTGTTCGACCTGGTCGCCACCGAACTCGGAACAGTTGACGTCCTCGTCAACAATGCCGGCATCACCAAAGACAATCTCTTACTCCGGATGAGCCACGAAGACTTCGACTCGGTGATACAGACCAATCTCCGCTCGGCATTCCTCTGCACCAAGGCGTCTCTCCGGGGAATGCTCAAGGCAAAGTGGGGCCGGATCATCTCGATCGCATCGGTTGCGGGCATCTCCGGCAATGCCGGCCAGGCGAACTACGCCGCATCCAAAGGGGGGATGATTGCTTTTGCCAAGTCGATCGCCAAGGAAGTCGGCTCCCGGGGGATCACGTCGAATGTCGTCGCTCCCGGATACATAGAGACCGACATGACCGACGCACTTGACGACAGCGTGAAGGAATCGGCATCTGCCGGCATTGCGCTCGGCCGCTTCGGCCAGCCCGAGGAGGTCGCTGAGGCGGTCGGATTTCTTGCGTCTGATGCAAGCAGCTACATAACAGGCCAGGTTTTGGCGGTAGACGGCGGGATAACCCTCTAAGTTCTTCCCCAACTCATAGATAGGAGAAACGAGAAATGGATAGAAACGAAGTATCGGAGAAGTTGACGGGTGTCCTCGTGTCCGAGCTAGGGCTGGACGCGGAAAAGATCAACGATGACGCCCACTTCGAAGAAGACCTCGATGTCGACAGCCTCGGGGTGGTTGAGTTGCTGATGGCACTCGAGGACGAGTTCGGGGTGAAGATCCCCGATGAGGAAGCCGAGTCGATCATGACTGTCGGTCAGGCAGTAGACCTGGTCCACACCAAGCTCAACGCTTAGTGGCGACCCACTAGACCTCACAACCCGGGCCGGGAGGATCTACTTTCCTGGCCCTTGCCTCCTGATATTCGCCGAGGCTGCGGTAGACGAGCACAAGCACCAGTGCCATTCCCACCGTGACCACAAGGAATGCCCCGGCCGCCATCGCTGCCGACCAGCCGTAGCAGGGTGTCACCGCGCCCACCGGGTCGGAGGTCGTGCAGCTCAAATCAGTCACGAACCAGCCCAAGAGCCCTGCGAGCAGGCCGACCGTCAACGACGGGATGACAATCCACGGGTTCGGGGTTCGTCTCACAGAGCCCGGCCCTTCTCGTCGATGCCGGCGCGGTCGAGGACCTCTTTTGGCGCGAGCTCAGGTGGGATTGCGTAACTGGTGCCCTTCTCGATGAGCGGCCGGAAGGCGACGGAGACGTCGGACGACCAGGCCGTTGCGGTTATCGCTGCAGACACCAGCACGGCAACGAGGGCATGGGGGAGAGGCATCGAGGCCGCGAGGGCCAGAGTCGCTCCGATCAGCCCGAACCGCATGGCGGCGAGCCCTCCGGGGATGGTCCGGCTGTAGAGGAGTGCGGCCAGGGGCCCACACGCCGCCATGACGATCACCCACGAGTTGGCATCTGCCGGAATCAGGCCGAGGGCAAGGGGAAGTCCCAGGGCCGCCAGGGTGACGATCACCGATCGGGCGGGCGGCCCGCCCGCCGTCGGTAGCTTCCTGACAAGTCGGTGCTGGCGGGGTGACAACAGCAAGATGAGGCCTACCGCTGAAGCTCCCAATCCCGCCATGCTCCATGTGGAGAGGGGAATCACGGCGCCAACCCAGAGAGTGGTTCCCAGCACTACCACCAGTGTGCGCAGGGCCCAGCGTCCGCCCACAAGCACCAGACCAACGGTGGCAACCGTTGCCAGGAGAAGCCAGCCGAGGCCCGTGAGGAGCACCGAGTTCGGGTGGTATGGCCCGGGGTCGAGCATGATCGCTGCCAGCCAGATCAAAACCGCCACCATCGGCGTCGCAGCGATCAGGGTCGGTTTCACGGCTCCATTGTCGCAGCAGGCATCTTCAAGCCGAAGTTGGACCGTCAGGAACCTCGTCGATGGCCACGGCTCTCAGATCGGCGTGTTCGCCAAAGCCCGGAGTGTCTCCGGGACTCCACATTGTCTGTTCGACCCACGTGGTCCCCGGACGCAAAGTGACCACCGCGCCATGAGCCGGCTTGTCTTCCTGGAGATTCGAGAGCGGTGAGCCAACGAGGCGGAGCCGGGCGGCCTGTATCGGATCCTGATGGGAGACGATCACGACATCGCCGTGCGGATGTTCCTGGTCGAGTCTGCGGGCAACTTCGGCCATTCTCTCGGCGAGGTCGGAAAGCGTCTCGTCGGCAAAGTCCAACGACTCGGGATGCTCCAGGTAGGCCTCTAGCTCTCCGGGGAACTTCGTCGGGATCTCCTGCCACGAATGGCCCTTCCAGCGGTCGATGGTGTTCCACTCGGTGAGATCGGGATCCACCCGCACCGGAACGCCGGAGCGCGCTGCGATCTCTTCTGCTGTCCGCAGAGATCGCTCCAAGGGCGAGGACCAGATTGCCACCACCGCACGCGGCCCGAGGTACCGGCCCACCTTGCGCGCCTGTTCGATGCCCAGAGTCGAAAGTCCGAAGTTGGGAAGGGAGCCATAGACGATGTTGCCCGGGTTGGAGACTTCCCCGTGCCGGACGAGGTGAACGAAAGCTGACATTGGCCGGTAGTTTGGCCCGTCCCGCCTGCTAGGTCAGGTATCTTCGCTGATACATGTGGTCCGAACCCATCCTGCACGTCGACATGGACTCGTTCTTCGTCGAAGTCGAGCGCCTTAGCCGGGCGGACCTCCGCGGGCGGCCGGTGGCTGTGGGAGGCACCGGCAATCGTGGGGTAATCGCCAGTGCTTCCTACGAGGCAAGGCGATCGGGAGTCAGGTCTGCTCAACCGACGAGCGTTGCCCGGCGCCTCTGCCCCGAACTGATCGTCGTCTCGCCCTCGCACGGCAAATACGGAGAGCTGTCCGGGCGGGTATTCGAAGTGTTCAACTCGTTCACCCCGAGGGTGGAGGGCCTCAGCCTCGATGAGGCGTTCCTCGACGTGGGCGGGCTCCGCCACCACTACGAATCACCTGTGGCAGTTGGCGAGGAGATAAGGGCGAAGATCCGATCGGATATCGGGCTTCCCTCATCGGTTGGCGTGGCATCCACGAAATTCGTGGCCAAGCTTGCTTCGAAGGCGGCCAAACCCGACGGTCTCCGTCATATCGATTCTCTCGGACAGCAGGAGTTTCTTCATGCGCTTCCGGTCGAAGAGCTCTGGGGGGTCGGCCCGGCCACTCTGGCCGGCCTGCAGAGGCTTGGCATCGCAACGGTCGGGGATCTGGCCGCGCTACCCGAATCGACCATCTCGGCGGCACTGGGCCCATCCCAGGGGGCCCATCTCCATGCACTTGCGAACGGAATCGACCACCGCAGCGTCGAGCCGGCATCGGAAACGAAGCAGATCTCTGTCGAGGAAACATATAGCCACGACCTGGAGGGGAGGAATCTCGTCGAATCGGCACTCCTGGCCCATTCCCAGCGCCTCGCGATGAGGCTGAGGCAGGCATCAGCCCGGCCCCGCACCATCTCTTTGAAGGTGAGGTACGACGACTTCACCATCGTCACCAGGTCACGGACACGGTCCGAGGGGATCGACGGTTCCCGGGACATATTCAAGATCGCCAAAGAGATGCTTTCCGATGTGCCGGCGGAGCGCCCGGTGCGTCTGCTCGGCCTGGCAGGGTCCTCCTTCGACACGGTCCCGGGCGGCACGCAACTACTTCTCGGCGAAGACGACTCGTGGAGTCGGGTGTCCAGGGTTGTCGGGGATGTCGAGGACCGATTCGGGCCTGCATCGGTCGAGCCGGCGCGACTTCTCGACTGGCAGGAAAGGTCCGACTGAACTATCGACTACTGACTCCACACCCGGTGTAAAGTTGGAGCAGACAGGGAAACGAAAGCCCACCCAAAATGCCATTAGACGATCGGGAACAGAAGATCCTCGCTGAGATAGAGCGTCAGTTCTACGAGGAAGATCCGGAGCTGGCCCGCGCTGTCCAGAACATCGACAGGACACCGATGGTGAAGGTACGGCTGGCAATTCTCGGCGCTGTGGTCGGCCTTACAGTGATCTTGTTCTTCTTCGCTCAGAACAACGGCATCATTTTTGCGCTCGTCGGATTCGCTGTCCTCATCGCCTCGGTCAGCGTTCTCGTACCGGTGCTCCGCGAGCGCTTGGTCTCGAGCGAGTCCGGCGAGAACGACACCGATCAAGTCGTCTGACGGCGAATTTCGCGATCCTTCGTCCGTTTGCCGAACCGGCTAAGGTTGCGTCCCCATGGCGTTCCCTCCGGGGTGGAGTCAATCGCCGAAGGTACAGATTTTGAAACCTGGCTCAATGCGCCAGGTCGACGTTTTTAGGAAGGGAAGAGTGGAGCAAGCATTCACGGCCGAACAGGCATGTCGGCTGACCAATTGCACACACCACCAGTTGCGTTATTGGGATCGGGTCGGCTTGATAAAGCCCTCGGTTCAGAAAAGCGGAGGCCGACCGGGTGTTCGGCGCCTCTACTCATTCAGAGACCTAGTTGCCTTGAGGGTTGTCCGCAGCCTCCTCGACAACGGTATGTCTTTGCAGCGCGTGCGCCGGGCATGGGACTACCTCCGTCGCGAGGGTGGCATGGAGAATCATCTCTCGGATGTGAAGCTCGTAACTGACGGTCAGACCATCTTCAGGGTCAGTTCTGACGAAGGCGAGATACTCGACGCACTGCGGGAGGGCCAGCTCTCCTTCTTCGTCGCGATCGACCAGATCGCGCGCGAGGTCGAAGAGGATGTAACCCGTTTCGAACTCGACAAGGAGCGATTCCTTACGATGCTGCGGCGGGTCGAGGACGACATCGCCGAAGAGCGTCGCTCCGGCTGACCTCCCCCGCGGCGCTATTGCTTGCGGCGGCGGAGAAGCGATGTCGGGTTGAACCGGGCCCGCATTCGCCTTCCACCCTCGTATCTGAGCTTGATCCAGTGCTCGACCGCGAGGAAGTCGTCGACCTTTCCCTCGTTGTTGCGTCCCCCGTAGATGGCGGCGCCATAGGCCCTGGCAACCGGCACCAGGGATCGGTCCGTGGCGAGGGCGAACTCAACCGGAGTGTTGTGATCGGGGACGGGCTCACCGAGATCGGAGAGCTGGTCGACTATCTCGTCCCAGGCCGCGGTTATGTCCCCGGTCCGGATCGTCGCCATCCTCCGGCGACGGCGCAGCCCCTTGAGCAATGGGATTGCAAAAGCCATCAGGATCAGCAGCGGCACCGACAAAATCCAGACAGGGAAGGTGCCGGAAGAATCGCCGCCCTGCGCTCCACCGAGGTCGGTGTCGTCGATACCGAGCAGCGGACCATCCTCATCGAAACCCGGCTGGTCGATCGTCGAGGGCTGGTCGATGGGATCCGCCACGTAGAGGGACGGGTCGAACTCCGCCGTAAAGCTCTCGGGGAGGGCGCCGTCCGAGCGCGGGGTGGGGTCGAACTTCACCCAACCGAAATCGTCCATCCACATCTCCACCCAGGCGTGGGCGTTGTTGTCGCGAACCACGATTGCGGTCGTACCGTCGCTCTGGGTGATTTCCTCGCCCGGGGTGAATCCCCAGACAACGCGGCTGGGCACATTCAGGGCTCTCCCCAGCACCGCCATCGAGGCGGCGAATTGCTCGCAATAGCCGG
Source organism: Acidimicrobiia bacterium (assembly GCA_040878225.1). GTDB lineage: Bacteria > Actinomycetota > Acidimicrobiia > Spongiisociales > ZC4RG35 > MA-ANB-1. The sequence continues at coordinate 6,950 of JBBDMR010000125.1, read as the reverse complement.
TCCGGTAGTCCTGGCTTGTCTCCTCTGTCAGCCAGTCTGCGAGCTGCAGGTCGGTGTGTCCGGCAGTCACCTCTGTCGAATAGGTGAAAGTGCCACTGTCCCGGAACCAATGCTGGAGCAGTGTGGCCCTCTCGAAGTCGGAACGAGCGCCACGGGTGACCTCCCGAGCCAGCGCGGGGATTACCGATGAGATCTCGTTCGGCAGCTCGAGATATCGGTCGATGTCGGCCGGGCGATCGAGCTCGCCTGGGTGCATCGCCGGCTCAACTGCGAAAGCCCCGACCCTTCCTGCTTCGGCGAACAGTGGGGTGAGTTCCCCGTCGGGACCGGTGGCCAGTGCGTTGAGGTCGGCGCGTTCGACGGGGTAGTCGGCTTCGACCTGATATGTCATGCCGTCGTCGAGTTGGGACTGGTTGATCAAAGAGCCGTCCGGAGCGACCTGGAACTGGTTGATGTTGTCGGTGTCGCTTTGCAGGGCCCGGGCGATTCCGGCGGTCGGCACCAACGGTCCTCGCAATGCGTCGATCCGGATCCGCTGGGTGAAGGTCACGGTCGTTCCCTGATACGCATAGTCGGGGTCTCCACCTGCGGTCGCCGGGGAGTACCGCTGGAGTGGTTCGTCGCCGGGCAACCAGCTCTGGCCGTTGTAGCGGCTGAGCGTCTCCATCCGGTAGTAGATCTGCGTGGCATCAGGAGCGTTCCCGTCGAAGGTGACCCTGAAAAGCTCTGCGTTCGATCGTGAGATCACCCGTTTCTGCAATCCGACCAGCCTGTTGAACGAGATCCCGCCAAAACCTTCGCCGTAGCCTCCTCCACTGCGCCAGTTGATGTTTCCGGACTCGCTGACGATCTGGGATGCCGAAGTAGCTAGAGCGACCGAGGAGATCGCAACGATCCCGGCCATGGCAAGGGCCAGGCTGCCACCGTGGCGGGGGAGAGGCCGTCCACTGGAATCCCGAACCCTGCCCGACGTGCTCTTCCGGTCGTTGGCGATTGCGGCCACGGCAAGGGCAAATACTGCTGCCGCCATGCCCATCCAACCCCGCCCTGCCGGAGCGCGGTCGATCACGGCGAACTGGAGGTACATCGCAATCGAGGGAAGCGACATCGCCGCTGCCGGACCGTGAGAGGCACCCCATACGAACAGGGCCCCTATCACCCACATCACCACGGCGAGGATTGCGATCAGCCCGGCACTGGGGTACACCGGGGAGACCCCGAATCGCATGATGTCGAACGATTCGCCCAACTCGGTGAGAAGAGCTGCCGGCGTATCCGGGCCCGGGAAGAATCCGACGATCAGGGTCTGGGCCACGGAGATCCTGAGGAAGAGGAGGATCCCCGCCACTCCGAACAGACCGAGCGCGGCTCGTCGGGAGGACATTGTCTCTGACACCAGCCACCACACGACCCCGCCCAGAAAGGCGGCGGCGACGAGGATCAGATGCCACGCCGGAGCATCGCCACCCGCCTCGAAGAGCCGCCCCAGTCGGGCGACCATGAGGGCGAATGCGGCGATTCCCGCTACACGGGTGAGCGTGTTGCTGACCATGTGTCTATCCCTATGAGCCAGGCCGGCGCCCATGGTTCGTCGGGGTTCACCGAAATCGTGGTGACGCCGAGCCTGTGGAAGCCGACCAGGGTTTGTGATGTTGTGGTTGAAGCGGACATGAGAACAGTTGTGGGGTAGTCGCGGGAGAGCAGTTGCTGCACCGAAAGCAATGCCCGGTCGGCGACACCGGTGACCATCACCAGGGCGCCCCCACCTCCCTTCTGTCGAATCCGGGTCGCGACAGCCTCGATGTCGATGGCCGGATCGGGCTGGACAAGAGCGAGGCGTTCCATGACCGACGCATAGCGGGACGCATCGATGGGGTCGGCATCACCGGCCCACAGGTCGGCGTCGAATCCCGATGTCACCAGGTGCGTGACGATCGTTGCAGCTCCGGACACGGCCCTTTCGAAGGCGGCGCCCGATTCGTAACTGTCGGACCTGACGTCGAGGAGCACGAGGGCGCGTGACTGCCAGGGGGTTTCCAGCTGGCGGATCATCAACTCGTCGGTGCGGGCCGATGAGGGCCAATGCACCCGCCTCAGGTCGTCTCCCCTCTGGTATTCCCGGAGGGTGTAGAAGTCCTCTCCGCCACGCCGTGCGTGCTCGGGCCTGGAGGCCTGCATTGCCGGGTCCTGGCCCCGGACTATGGGGAACCCGGTCAGGGGCTCAACGGCCGGATAGACGACGATCCGGTCTACGGGGCCGGTGCCGACCTTGGTCCGGGCCAGGCCAAAGGGATCGCCGCTGTGCACCTCTGTCGGGCCGACCCTGTAGACGCCGCGGGGCCGGCAGGTGACGCGGTACGTGGCAGTGGTCTGCTCGCCGCCCGGGATCCGGGCGCACTCGAAGCTGGCGGTGCCCAGGTTGTTGATGTTGTCGTCGATGGTGAGGTTGGCCGCAGCGCGCTTCCCCTCGTTGGTGACCAGCAGGCTGATGGTGGTGGTCTCTCCGTCGTGGACAGTCGCCGACCCGAGGTGGCGCCCGATCGACAGTTTGGGCTTGCGGGTCCTGACATATGCCATAGCCCCGAACTGGAGCAGCAGAACGAAGATTGCGGCCAGCAGAAGTTCGAGGTCCCCGAATGCATACCAGAGGATGAGCAGGGCGACACCGCTACCGGTCAGCGCCCAGCCGCGGACTGTCGGCATCAGGTGGCGAGTCGGGACGTCGTGCCGGGAACCCGCAGGCGGGTCATCACCTCGTCGATGATCTCGTCGATGGTTTCGCCCCTCATCTGGGCTTCAGGTCGAAGCGACATCCGATGCACGAGGACTGGACTCGCCAACGCCTTGACATCATCAGGGGTCACATACTCCCGGCCTTCCGCCGCGGCGCGGGCCCGGGAAAGTCTCTGGAGGAAGAGGGCGGAGCGCGGTGACGCTCCGAGGAGGATGTCGGAGTGGTTCCGGGTGCCTTCGACAAGGTCGACAATGTAGGTCTTGACCGATTGCGAAACTGTTACCCCCCGGGCAATCGAGATCATCTCGCCGACTTCGTCCGTTGTCACCACAGCCTCGAGGTCGAGGAACGTCGATCGGACCCCGTGTGTGTCCATCATCTCCAATTCCTTCTGGCGGCTCGGATACCCGATAACCACCCGCATCATGAACCGGTCGAGCTGGGCTTCAGGGAGTGGATATGTTCCCTCGTGCTCGAGAGGGTTCTGTGTTGCCACCACCATGAACGGAAGCCCCAATTCCCTGGTCATGCCGTCGGAGGTCACCTGGCGCTCCTCCATTGCCTCGAGAAGGGCAGATTGGGTCTTCGGGCTCGCCCGGTTGATTTCGTCACCTACCACGATGTTGGCGAATATCGGGCCGGGTTTGAACTCGAATTCGCTGCGATTCCTATCCCATACCGAAACCCCGGTCACGTCGGAGGGGAGCAGGTCGGGGGTGAACTGAATCCGGTTGAACGCCCCATCGATGCTGCGGGCGATCGATTTGGCCAGCTGGGTCTTGCCGACACCCGGAACATCTTCGACCAGGACATGGCCCTCCGCGACGAGGGCCATCACGACCAATTCGATGACCTCCCGCTTGCCCTGGATCACCGTTTCCACGTTGCTCGCGATCCGATGGAACCGCTCGCCGAAGAGCTCGATTTGCTGTGGGCTGGCTTCGATCAACGAAATCTCCCGGGTCTTGCGAATTTCACCGGACTTTACTGACACTCCTGTGCTGTGGGAGGTAGACTGGCCTCGGGGAATGGCTATCGAATCATGAGCTGGAATACGGGTGTGGGAAAAACCGTGAGAGGTCTCGCTTTCAGACCTGCCATTTTGTGGGAGGCTTTGAGGTTTCTCTTCGCTGTGCGTGTCCATCGTGGGCTGCGTCCTTCCGCCGAATATCTCCACTGGAGAGTTCATACCGCTTACGGCAATGACATGTCGGAGACAACGCCGGAGGATGTCGTCAAGTTCCTGGGCTGGCGTCGCAAGATGAGAGCTGCATCGTGACCCCGGGCCTGATCACCCGCATCCAGGACATCGATGGAGTCGAGGCTGTCGCCGTCGACCTGGCCTCCGACGCCGGAGGTCTCAACCTGCGCCTTTCCCCCGAAGCTGACGAAGTGCAGGTGCTCAAGGAAGTGCACGCGCTTTTGGTGGCATACGGGGTGAGGGGCCTGGTCCGGCCCCGGGTCACGCTTGGCCAGAAGCGGGGCGTGGAGCCCGACCCCGGTGTGGATGTGCAGATAACGCCTACCGGGTCCGGCGCGCGCATTCAGGTTGCCGTCGGTGAGGTGCAGTCTTCGCGGCCGGTTGCGGCAACACCCGAAGCGATTGCACAGGGCCTTGTGGACGCCTGGTGTCAGGTGCTCGGCCGGGCGCCTCAGGAAGTCCGATCGGTCACACTGACCAGCGCAGGTGGTTTGACCGTTGTGGTCTCCGACGGGACCAACGAGCACAGAGGCATCGCCGACACCAGCCAAGGCTGGGCGAAAGCCCTGGTCCGATCGGTTGGCTCCGCTCTTGGCTTCCTGACCCCCGATGGGGCCAAACAATCCGATATGGTCCGCTCTGCTTGGTAACGTCTTCTCTGACAAGAAGACGAAACCATGTCACGAGTACTCGTACTGAACGCAAGCTATGAGCCGCTTTCCGTAGTCAGCGCCCGGAGGGGGGTTGTGCTCGTGCTCCGGGAGAAGGCGATCGTCGTCGCCGGCCGCGAAGAGGTCTGGGCATCCGCGCATACCAGATTCGATGTCCCCTCCGTGGTTCGCCTCCTGCGATATGTGAACGTGCCCTACCGTCGCTCGGTCCCGGTGTCGCGTCGTGCGGTCTTCGGCCGCGATGGGAATCGATGCCAGTACTGCGGTGGCCCGGCCGAGTCCATCGATCATGTCCTTCCCCGTTCGAAGGGCGGCGACCACTCGTGGGAGAACGTGGTCGCCTGTTGCCGTAGTTGCAACGTGCGTAAAGCTGACCGCACCCCGAACGAGGCCGGCCTCCAGCTGTCCGAGAACCCTGCCCCTCCCCGCCGCTTCGGATGGATCTATGCGTCGACGGGGTACCAGCTCGATCCCGCCTGGCGGCCGTACCTGCTTCAGGAGTCTGCCTGACACCGTGTAGCGGCCCGACCCTGGTAGCATGCGTTTATCGCACCGAGTGGAGGCCAGCGTTCACACGCTTCCTCGGTGATCACGACTTCCAGTTCTCTATCGGTTGGACCGCCTCTTCGGCCGCCTACGTCAAATCATGATGTGGTGACACCACGTCGTCGAAGCGACATCCAACCAAACTAAGTCTCCGCAAGGGGACGGGAGAAAATCATGGAAAACACTTTCGCAGCTATTGGCGTGCCTGATCAGGTGTCACGCATCCTGGAGAAGAAGGGCATCGTCTCGCCCTTTCCGGTCCAGATGGCAACGATCCCCGACGGTCTCGACGGCCGCGATGTCGCCGGTAAGGCACCGACTGGATCGGGCAAGACACTGGCTTTCGGGATTCCGATGGTCGCCCGCGTGGGAAAGGCGACCAAACGCCACCCCCGTGGCCTGATCCTCGCTCCCACCCGCGAGCTCGCCGAGCAGATCAAAGATGAGATCGCTCCGCTGGCGCGTGCGATGGGCCGGGACATCTTCGCCGTGTACGGTGGCGTTCCCTACGGCCAGCAGCGCACCGCAATGAACCGTGGCGTCGACATCCTCGTCGCAACCCCGGGACGACTCGAGGACCTCATCGATCAGGGCCTGGTGAGTCTCGCTGACATCGACATAGTGGTAGTCGACGAGGCAGACCGTATGGCCGACATGGGCTTTCTCCCGGCGGTCAAGAGGATCCTCGATCAGACGGCATCGAAGAAACAGACGCTCCTCTTCTCGGCAACCCTCGATGGAGATGTTGCTGTCCTGGTGAGGGACTATCAGAAGGACCCGGTCCGGCATGAGACCGGGACGGTGGAGTCAGCTGCCGACGATGCACGTCATCACTTCTGGAACGTGGAGCATCATGATCGGATCCAGCACACCGCCGACGTGATCGCCCATTCCGGAAGGTCGATCGTCTTCACCCGGACCCGACACGGCGCAGACCGTCTTTCCAAACAACTGGCTGCGGCTGGGGTCAAGGCCGTGGCAATGCATGGCGGACGCTCCCAAAGTCAAAGACAGCGCGCGTTGAAGGACTTCTCCAACGGGAGGGTCCAGGCTCTGATCGCTACCGATGTCGCTGCCAGGGGTATCCATATCGAAGCGGTCGAAACGGTGATTCACTACGACCCGGCCGCCGACCACAAGGACTATCTGCACCGCTCCGGGCGGACAGCCCGCGCTGGTGCATCGGGATCGGTCGTGAGCCTCGTGACGAGAGACAAGAGAAGCTCCGTGCAGAAGCTGCAGCGCCTGCTCGACATCAATGTTCCCTTCGGCGACCCCCGGTTGAGTGAGCTCAATGGCGGTGGTCACCATATGGGTGCAGCACCGAACGGCGAGAAAGCGACCCGCGGCGAGAGCAAGCCCCGACGCGGGGCACCATCCCCCCGTCCGGCTGCGGCCAAGCGTGGCGACTGGAACCGGGAGTCGGTGAGACAGGACGATAGGGAACCGAGCGTGTTCGTAGGGAACCTTCCCTGGACTGCGACCGATTCCGACATCCAAGCCCTCTTCGCCCGTCACGGCAAAGTGCACAATGCAACCGTCATCACCGACCGCCGCAGCGGCAGGTCTAAGGGCTTCGGTTTCGTCGAGATGTCCCAAGGCGAGGCCAGGGGAGCAATCGACGCCCTCAAGGGTTCGACAATGGGCGGCAGGTCGCTCAACGTTCGATTCGCCGAGCCCAAGGGTTCGAACCGATAGGTTCCAACAACGGAGCTTGAGCTCCCAGCCCGAGCGGATCTCTCCCTCCGTTTACGGAGGGAGTACCTCCGACCGGTAGGTCGCACGGGAGGGTGGGGAG
>JBBDMR010000124.1:0-14165 GCA_040878225.1 Acidimicrobiia bacterium | reverse complement strand
CCTCAAGGCAGCATGAACCACACGCGTATTACTTCTGCGCGGCTGCACTAGTCCCACATCTTCTTAACAAAGTCGATCAAGCCCGAGAGAATCGGCTTCGGCTCGGGGATGAACATCACGCCCTCTGCCGCGCGCAGGACCGCACCGGGCCTGAGCCGTTGCAGTCTGATCTCCTGGGAGGGCTTGAGATCGACCGGTCCGAGCCGGACCTCGTTGCGAAGTCTTACGATCTCTTCGAGCCCCACCCTGATCGCCTCTACCCGCAACCGCGCCAGTTCGACGAGGGTTTTCGCAGAGCCGGGAAGCGGACCATACCGGTCGGCCCATTCGGCTACCACATCGTCGACGCCAGCGTGGGTTGTGGCTGCCGCCAGCCGACGGTACGCCTCCAGTCGAAGCTCCTGGTCCTCGATATAACTCTCCGGCAGGTGAGCGTCGACCGGCAGGTCGATTCGCACCTCGGCCGGCCCGCTGTCGGCGGGTTCCCTTCCTTCGAGCTCGTCGACCGCCTCGGCTACCAGTTCGGCGTATAGGTCGAAGCCGACTGCCGAGATGTGGCCCGTCTGAACCTCACCGAGAATCGACCCTGCCCCGCGGATTTCGAGGTCACGGATGGCGAGCTGAAAACCCGAGCCCAGATCGGTTGCTTCCCCGATCGCCTCCAACCTGCGGTGGGCATCTTCGCTGAGGGTGCGGTCTGCGGGATGGAACAGGTAGGCGTATGCCCGCTGGTCGGAGCGCCCGACCCGACCCCTCAGCTGGTACAGCTGGGCAAGCCCGAGGAGGTCAGCCCTCTCCACGATGAGGGTGTTGACCTTGGGCAGGTCGAGTCCCGATTCGATGATCGTCGTGGCCACCAGCACGTCGTAGTCGCCGTTCCAGAAGTCGATCATCACCTGTTCGAGCTGACCTTCCGACATCTGGCCGTGAGCAACCGCATAGCGAGCGTCGGGGACCAGCTCTCGAAGGTGGGCGACGGCACGGTCGATCGATTGAACCCTGTTGTGGACGTAGAACACCTGGCCCTCGCGGAGGATTTCCCTGCGTATCGCCGCCGACACCGCCTGGTCGTCCATCGACCCCACATAGGTGAGGATCGGATGGCGATCCTCGGGTGGTGTTCGGATGTGGGACACCTCACGAATTCCGGTCAGCGCCATCTCCAGCGTTCGCGGGATCGGGGTGGCGGTGAGGGTGAGGACATCCACTCCCACTTTGAGTCGCTTCATCGCATCTTTTGCCGCAACCCCGAACCTCTGCTCCTCATCGATGACCAGGAGCCCCAGCGACTTGAAGTCGATGTCTTCGGAGAGGAGCCGGTGGGTGCCTATAACCAGGTCGACCTCTCCGCTTTCGATCCCGCGTACCACTTCCCTCTGCTGTTTGGGCGAGAGAAATCTCGACAACTGCTCGACCCGGATCGGATACGGGGCGAACCGCTCACCGAAGGTCTGATGATGTTGTTGGGCGAGGAGTGTCGTCGGGCAGAGCACTGCAACCTGGCTTCCCGACTGAATCGCCTTGAAGGCTGCCCGGATCGCCACCTCGGTTTTTCCGAACCCGACATCCCCGAAAACCAGGCGATCCATCGGCTTCGGCGACTCCATGTCTGCCTTCACCTCGACTATGGCGCGGTCCTGGTCGACAGTCTCCTCGAACGGGAACGTCGATTCCATCTCCGATTGCCAGGGGCTATCAGCATCAAATGCGTGGCCGGTGGCCCGGGCACGTTGACGATGTAGCTCGACAACCTCCTGGGCGACTGCGGCCACGGCGCGTCTGACCCGACTCTTCTGGTCGGACCAGTCTTTCCCTCCCATGCGAGAAACCCGCGGTGCCTCACCGCCGGTGTACTTCTTCACCGCAGCCAGCTGGTCTACCGGGACATAAAGTCTGTCCTCCCCGGCGTATCTGATGATCAAGTAGTCCCTCTCGATGCCCATCATCGTCCTGGTGACCAGGCCCTCGAATTTCCCGATGCCGTGCTGATGGTGGACCACATAGTCGCCCTCAGCGAGGTCGCGATATTGGGGCTGGCCCATTGCCCGCGACCGGCCTACCCGGCGATGCGCGCGCCGTCTCCCGGCGATCTCCTGTTCCCCAAGGACGGCGATAGCTGGAGTGGTGGAGACGAACCCATGGTGGATCCCGGTTGGGACGACTGCAGGTCGCAGGTTGGAAAGACGATCCCTGCGATCGAGGGCGAGGCCGTGCTCGAGCAGGACGCCTGCCACCCGATCGGCTGCGGCGGCGCCATCCATCGCCACTACCGGGGTGGTTCCCCGGTCGAGTAGACGGTTGATCGCGCTTGCCACCGATTCCGGATCTCCTGCAACGGCATCGAATCCCCGGATCTCAAAAACAGGATCCGACGGCCCGGTCGGCGCCGTGGGCATCGAAAGGTGGCGTCTGGCCAGAGAGTCGTCGATGTCGAGAAACAGCATCGGATGTTCGCCGGCTACCGGTGCGGACTCACCCCAGGTGGGCGCCAGGGCGGCGGCGAGGTCGGTTTCCTCTTCACGAAGTTCCCGGGCCCGGTCCCGGGCTCGAGTAGGATCGGTGAGAATCACGATTGTCTCTTCGGGAGCCTCGTCGATCAGTGAGACCTCATCGGCAAGCCATGGGAGCCAGGACTCGATCCCCGAGAAGACCTGCCCTTGAACGATTCGCTCCCAGGTAGAGGCTGCCCATGGGGCAGTGGACAGCAGGCCCGAGGCCTTTTCGCTGACTCCGCCGCCCGGGCGAAGCTCCCGCGCCGGGTAAACCACCAGTTCATCGATGATCTCCTCCGACCTCTGACTTGCCGCAGAGAAGGCTCGTATCTCCTCGACCTCATCTCCCCAGAAGTCGAGCCGTGCCGGTTCGTCGCCATGAGCGGGAAAAATGTCGACGATCCCTCCACGTACCGCGAACTCTCCCCGGGCCTCGACCCTGTCGGTTCGCTGATATCCAAGCGCGGCAAGGGTCGAGCCCAATTGTTGCAGTTCCACCGCCTGGCCGGAGTGGAGGACAAGCGGAGAGAATGAACTGGGTGACAGTCTCTGGATGGCCCCGCGGACACTGGCGACGACAACTCCCGTCTTCGTTGGCTCCTGGAGTCGGTGCCTGGCCCGAGCTCGACCCGCCATCGTCGACAGGTTCGGAGACACATGCTCGAATGGGAGCGTCTCCCAGGCCGGTGCAAACACAACGTCATCGAGGAAGAGGCCGAGATCGTCGGCAAGGTCCCCTGCCTCCCTTTCGCCGGGCACAACGACGAGGGCGGTCTTCTCCAACTGGCTGACCAGGCCTGCAATTGCGAACGCTCGGCCCGTATGCGCGACCGCCCAGACCCCGCCCGGATCGGGAAGAGGGGCCGATCGCCAACCGTCGAGAAGGGGGGCAAGGGGGGCGGTCATGGACCCGTCGATGCTAACCGGAGGCAAGGGTCAACTATCCAAGGGTCAACTATCCAGCAGCCCTTCGGCGGCAAACCACGAGATGGTCCTGGCGATGGTCTCGGCAACCGGGCGATACTCCAGCCCGAGCGCGGATGACGCTCTCGACCCGTCATAGCGATGGCCAAATCGCATGACCCGGACCATTTCCTTGCAGTACGGCAGGTTCCTGCCGGCCAGCCGTGCCGCCGGTTCGGCAACCGCAGCCAGGGCAGTAACCAGCGGGCCGGGAACGAATCGCGGGTCCAGTTCCCTCCCCGAGGCGTCAGCGGCAATCCGCACTGCCTCCCGGACCGTGAGGGTGCCACCACTGAGGATATAGCGGCCTCCCGGCTCCCCCCTACCCGCAGCGAGGACATGGCCCCGGGCGCAGTCGTCGATGTCGACCAACGAGATCGGAGAGTCGATCAGGCAGCGGAGCCGCCCGTTCACCACGTCGAGGATCAGCTTCCCGGTGCCGGTGGCGCGTCCCGGGCCCTGCACAGAGGAAGGATTCACTGCCACCACCTCGAGGTCCCCGGCACCCGCAAAGAGTCTCTGCTCGCCGAGGAACTTGGTGCGCTCGTACCCGGAGAGAAAGAAACCGCGGTGCTCCGACTCCTCGTTACCGACCTGGCCCTTACGTTCTCCAATCGTCACCGCCGACGAGGTGTGGACCAGCCGTCTCACCCCGGCCCTCCGGGACGCCTCGACAACAGCCGAAACACCATCGACGTTGACCCGATGCATCAACGAAGTGTGACGCACGCACATCTGATTTATGCCTGCGATGTTGAAGACGATCTCACACCCGGCAACCAGGAGTTGCAGCGATCCGGTGTCGAGGAGGTCGCCGGGGACGGGAACGGCTCCCAACCCCTCGAACTGCTTCCTGCTCTCCGCGGATCGGGCCAGAGCCCGCACCTCTTCGTACCCGCCGGCGGTGAGCATCCTGACTACAGCAGCCCCTACGACACCGGAGCCGCCAGTGACGGCGACCTTCATCGCGTAGGCCCGAAGCGCTTACTCAATCTCTTTGTCCGCTTCGGGCGCCGGCACCATGAACCGGTGCCCGTCGGAGTCGACTTCGACGGCCACGGCACCTCCGTCGTCCTCATGGATTGTGTACCAGAAGGCAGACATATATCCCCATGCAGAGCCCACGGTCGCGATGACGGCGATGAGCATCAACCACTCATCGAAATACCATGGCCCAATGGGCTCGGCAAACCGGAGATATGCCCAGAAGATCGCGGTGAACTGGGTTAGCGCCTTTATCTTCCCCCAGGTCGATGGTCGGATCAGCCCACCCCGCTCGGCGACAACCCCGCGCAGGGCCATCACGGTGAATTCCCTGAAGACGATGATCACTGCCGGCCAGATCGAGACCCTATCGATGGATACCAATGCGAACAGGGTCCCGGTGACGAGGATCTTGTCTGCTGTCGTGTCGAGGAATGCGCCAAGGGTCGTCCCGCCCGTGGTACGCCTCGCGACATAACCGTCCAGGAAATCGGTGAAAGCGGCTACCGCGAAGAGGGCGGCGGCAATCCAGAGAGCGTGGTCGATCTGCTCGGACCGGGTGAACGCCATGATCACCGGGACGAGGGCGATGCGAATCAGCGCCAGAAAGTCGGCCAGTGAAATCAGGAACTCCTCAGGTGTTCGAACTGAGATAGTAATAAGACAAAGACGAAAACCTCCGAAGCGTCATGTCCAATCCAACGAGCGTTGGATCGCCGCCTTCCATCGGCCCACGAGATGATCCCGAGTCGTGGTGTCCATGGTCGACTCCCAACGCTCATCCTCCGACCACAGAGACCTCAACTCGTCCATCGAATCCCAGAAGCCCGAAGCAAGACCTGCCGCGTAAGCCGCTCCCAGGGCTGTCGTCTCGGTGATCTCCGGACGGATAACGACCACGTCGAGTAGGTCTGCCTGGAATTGCATCAGCAGTGAGTTGGCGGTCATCCCCCCGTCCACTTTCAGCTCTGTCAGGTCGACGCCGGAGTCGGCGACCATTGCTTCGAGAACGTCTCGGGTCTGGAACGCGGTCGATTCGAGCGCAGCCCGGGCGATATGGCCCTTGTTGGAGAATCGGGTGAGGCCGGCGATGACGCCGCGGGCGTCAGGCCGCCAGTGCGGGGCAAACAACCCGGAAAACGCCGGCACAAAATAGACATCGCCGTTGTCGTCCACCGATGAGGCCAACGTCTCGACTTCACTGGCGGTTGCGATGATTCCCAGATTGTCGCGGAGCCACTGGACCAGAGAGCCGGTGACTGCAACCGAGCCTTCGAGTGCATACGCCGGCCCGGAGGCTGTCCCGGTATGTGCCACGGTGGTGATCAGGCCGGCCGTCGACGCCACAGGGGTCGGCCCCGTGTTCATCAGCATGAAGTTCCCGGTGCCGTAAGTGTTCTTGGTCTCGCCGGGAGAGAAACATACCTGGCCGAATAACGCAGCCTGTTGATCCCCGAGAATGGCGGCAAGAGGAACCCCTTCGAGCGAGCCGCGGCATTCGGCGATGATGCCTACGGAGTCGACGATACGGGGCAGCATCACCGACGGCACGCCGAGTTCCACACATAGATCGGAATCCCAGGTTCTCGCCCCCAGGTCCATCAGGAGGGAGCGGGATGCGTTGGTGGTGTCAGTCACATGCTCCCCCGTCAGGTTCCAGGCGAGCCAGGAGTCGATGGTGCCAAACAGGATCTCACCCTGTTCTGCCGCTTCCCGGAGATCGAGGTCGTCGATGATCCAGCGGGCCTTGGGACCGCTGAAGTAAGTGGCGATCGGGAGACCTGTCTTCTCGCGAAAGCGATCATTGCCCCCTTTCTTTGCGAGTTCATCGCAAAGGGCGGCGGTACGGGTGTCCTGCCAGACAATTGCGTTCGACACCGGTCGTCCCGATGCCGCCTCCCAGACCACGGTGGTCTCACGCTGGTTGGTCACCCCGACCGCCACCAGGTCTCTACGGGAGAGCCCCGACTTGTTGAGGGCACCCTCGACCACCGACGTGGTCTTCGACCAGATCTCGACTGCGTCGTGTTCAACACGTCCGGGGGCGGGAAGGATCTGCTCGTGCTCCCGTTGATCCGAGGCGACAACCGCGCCGTCGTGGTCGAAGACCATGAATCGGGTCGACGTAGTTCCCTGGTCGAGAGAGCCGATGAACTCAGGCATAACCGTTGAAGTTAGTGGAGCGGAGGGCCGGCTTCGAACAGTGCCGCCTTCTCCTGCGCCCGGGGCCGATCGGTCAGCCACATCTCGACGACGTCTGCGGCAGCCTCGACCATAAGATCGGCTGCGGGACGCTCCTTGCGTGAGAATGGTTTGAGCACAAAGGTTGCCGGGTCGACAGAGCCCGGAGGTCGCCCCACCCCGACTTTCAACCTCGAGAACTCTTTGGTGCCCAGTGCCCGCTCCAAAGAGCGTATGCCGTTATGCCCGCCACTTCCCCCAGCCACCTGGAGCCGGAGGCGACCGAACGGTAGGTCGATGTCATCGTGGACAACCAGCAGGTCCTCCGTAACCACCTTGTAATACAGCGCAGCGGCGCGAACCGATTCTCCCGACTCGTTCATGAAGCGGTTGGGCGCGAGATACATAACCTTGCTGTCACCGAAACCGGACTCTGCAACTTGTGCATGGACCCGGAGCGGTCCGCGGCCAAGCTTCTCACCGAGGCGGTCGAGCAAACGCTCCAACACCTCGAATCCCGCGTTGTGGCGGGTGCCTTCGTATTCGGACCCCGGGTTGCGGAGCCCGACGACGAGCGAGGTGTGCTGCGACCGCTTGATCAGTCGGAGGCTTCCTCGTCCGAGCCCTCGGCGGACCCGTCTTCGTCGCCGGTCTTCTCGCCTTCGGCGGCCTCCTCGCCTTCGGGCAGTTCTTCGCCCTCCAGCATTTCGACCTCGGCGGGCTCTTCCTCGATCTCGGCTTCGGGGACGGTGACAGACATGACCACGGCTTCGGGATCCTCGGCGTACTCGACCCCCTCGAGCACGGGAAGGTCGCTGATCCGCAGCGATTCCCCCAGTTCTACCCCCGAGATATCGAGCTCGACGAACGACGGGATTGTTGAGGCCAGGGTCAAAACCTGGACGGTGGTGCGTCGTGGAGAGAAGACGCCGCCCTCGATCACACCCGCGGCGGTGCCTTCGAAATGGATCGGGATCTCGAAGCTGAGCTTCTCATCGAGCGAAATGGCGACGAAGTCGACGTGTCGGTACTCGTTTCGGAACGGGTGCTTGTCGACGACGCGGGCCATTGTCAGCAGTGGCTTCTCATTCTCGATTTCGAGGTTGATGAGTGCGTTGGTGCCAGCCTCGGTGTGCAGCGCGACCCGAAGGTCATGGGCATCTACTGAGATCGGGCGTGCTTCTGTTCCGTGGCCGTATACGACAGCCGGCACATTGCCTGTGCGGCGGATCCGGCGTGATTCGCGGGAACCGGAGGTTCGTCCGGCTTCGGCGCGCAAGGTGACCTGCGACATTGGAAAGACTCCTTCAAGGTGAGGGGTGAAAACCCGATTATGCCGTGGTCCGGTCACTTTCGCCAGACGAGACCGATGAAATGAAGGCGGCCGATCCTGCTGCCAGCCGCTCGATCATCGACTCCGGTGTCCATCCTCCTCCTCTGAATCCATGGTTGGCACCGTCGAGAACCTCGACCGTCGCGTTGGGCAGCGGCCTGATGTACCGGTCGAACAACTCCATCCGGCTGAGCGGGTCCCGGGTCCCCTGGAAGAAGAGCATGGGCCGCGTGATGTCGGGGAAGTGTGCAACCCTGAGCTTCTCCGGCTTGCCGGCAGGGTGCAGCGGATAGGAATAGAGAATCAGGCCGGCGCAGTCATAGCCTTCCGCAGCCAGGTATGTGCCCATCCGGCCCCCCATCGATCGGCCAGCGAGGAACACCCGATCCACATCCTGACGCAAGGCTTCGGCAGCCGCCTGATGGCATTCGACGAGTTTCTCGGGACCGTCGGGCCGCTTGGAGCCACGCTCGGTGTAGGGGTAGTTGAAGCTCATGACGGTGAGGCCCTGCTCCGCCAGACTTTCTCGGAGGGCAACCATGTTCGGGTGCTCCTGGTTGGTGCCGGCCCCATGAGCGAGGAGAACTCCGTCGGCACCCGACCCATCGCGAATTGCGGTCACCTCACCTGCATCCCACACGATTTTCAGCCGGCGTGCCATTCGTCCTGATTCTGAGCGGCGCTCAGCCCCGAATCAAACCCCAATAGGAGGTGTCGTGGTTGTCATTGAGGGCCTCGTGGACCGACACGACGACCGCCATGAGCGGGATGGCGAGGAAAGCCCCGAGGAGCCCGAAGGCGAAACCTCCGGCTGCGATCCCGAGGAGGATCACCAGAGGATGGAGTTGCATCCTCTGGCCAAAAACCAGTGGCAAGACGACATCACCCTCGACCTGCTGGACGACAACCACTATGACAAGGACGATGAAGCCGTCGACCCAGCCACCGTTGACGAAAGCCACCGCCACCGCGAACAGGCCAGAGGCGAACGCACCTACGAGAGGGAAGAACGCACCGAAGAAGACCAGAATCGCCAGCGGCAGGATGAGGGGGACGCCCACGATCCACAGTCCGATGGCAATGACCGTGGCATCGAAGAGGCCAACCAGAGCGATGCCCCGCATGTAATCGGTAAGGGTGCGCCAACCCACCTTTATGGCGACAGCGAAGTCATTCGCCCGATGTTCCGGAAGCCGTGCGATGAACTTTTTCGCCATCGGCCTGCCGTCCTTGAGGATAAAAAACGTGACGATCACGGCCAGGAAGACTCCGCTGAAGAACTCTGCGACCGCCGCGGCGCCTCCGAGCACCGACTCGCCCCGAATCGACTGGAGCTGGTCGAGCACTGACTCTACGAACCCATCGACCTGGCTCTGAGTAAGCCCGAGGGGGCCTGTGATCAGCCACTCGGTAAGGCTCTCCCAGGCGCGCACCACGTCGTTGCTCAAATTGTCGAAGTTCGACGCTATCGACGGGACAACGAAAGACATGAGACCGGTCAAAGCCGCGAGCGCTACCAGCATTGCGGTGAGACTGGCGACGGTTGGCGGCCAATTCGCCGAATCGATCAGCCACTTGACCGGAGCCCAGAGAACCGAGGCGAGGAAAAGGGAGATGACGACAGCGATGATGACCACCTTCACACTGCGAAGCACTTCGAAGCCGAAGTAGATGACCACCCCGATTGCGATCAGGCGCCAGGAAGCCGCTCCCAGTGTGACAAACCAGGAGGGAAGGCGCCGATCCGGAGGCACCATCAGCTCCGGAGATTCAGATACTGCAGATGAGTCGGTCACTTGCAAGACGTTATCCCACAGCGGGCGTTGTCGCGCCATTTCCGGTCCCAGTCCATTTCTCGGCGGCAAAGAGCGTTTATCTCAGGTGCGCCGCAGGTATAGAGAGGCTGGTATCGCTATGAATGAAAACAAACATGTCATTGAGTTGAAGCGCGATGGACGGACGCTGACCCGGGTCGGCATACCGGTTTGTACCGGCCCTGTCTCCTACCGTCTGCTCGTCACATGGCCGGAGCGCAACGAAGGTCGGATCATCGAGATCCCCCGGGATGAGATCCAGTCGATCTCGGAGGTTGAGACGAGACCGAGGGGTCGGCAACCCTGGAACGACAACAACTGAGCAGAACAACCCGACCGGAGTCGTGAAGTGCGAGTTTTCGGTTAGCGTCGGTCCAATGGAACTTGTCGTCCACGACTCCCCGGCCGCGGTTGCCGGCGCAGTGAGTTCATCGGTATCTCAGGAGATCAACGAAAAGGCCTCCACAGGGGAAACAACGTTTTCTCTTGGTCTGGCGGGTGGCTCGACCCCTGAATCGACCTACAAGAACCTGGCCGCGACCTCCACAGATTGGCAAACCGTGACGGCTTGGCTTGCCGATGAGCGCTGGGTTCCCCACGACTCTCCCCGATCCAACGGCCTGATGGCGGCGCAGGCCCTATTCGAC
Organism: Acidimicrobiia bacterium; assembly: GCA_040878225.1. Taxonomy (GTDB): domain Bacteria; phylum Actinomycetota; class Acidimicrobiia; order Spongiisociales; family ZC4RG35; genus MA-ANB-1. The sequence goes on along the minus strand of JBBDMR010000124.1, from coordinate 3,751 downwards.
CATGTGCCGGCGAAGCTGGTCCGACCCGAGTTTTCGGAGGAGATGGCGCCCGATGAGTCGGCGGCCGGGTACGGGCGGTTCCTCCGTGACCTCCACCTCGAGACCCCGCCCGATCTGGTCCTCCTCGGCCTCGGTGACGATGGGCACACCGCTTCGTTGTTCCCCGGTTCGAGGGCCCTCGATGAGACCCGGCACCGATACGTGTCCAACGTGATCCCCGAAACCGGTGAGATCCGGCTAACAGCCACCTACCCCTTTTTGAACACCGCCCGGAGAATCGTGTTCCTCGTTGTCGGCGAGGCGAAGGCGCTGGCGCTGGAAGCAAGCCTGGCCGGGAAGACTCCGGCGGGAAGAGTCGGCGGGAGTGAGACGAGGGTCGAATGGCACGTAGATCGCCCGGCCGCCTCCCGGCTCTCCTGATATCGGTTGCCGTCCTGGCGGCATGCTCCGGCAGCGGCGGAGAAGCTGTGACCCCGGACAGCGTCGTTACGTCGTTGAGGATCACGACCACAACCGTTCGTCCGACCTCCTCGACCGTCGGTGACACGACAACAACGTCATCAGCGACGACCAGCACCACCGGGCCGGCAGAAACGGGAGTGGGCATCCCGGAAGGCGACGGCACGTTTCCTGCAGTTGTCCTCGTTCACGGCGGTGGATGGGTCGTGGGCAGCCCGGCCTCGATGACCCCCCTCGCCGACTACCTGAACCTCCAGGGCTATCTAACAGTCAACACTGCCTATCAACTGTCAATCAACTCACCCGGGTTTCCCGGCGCGGTCGAAGACGTCAGCTGCGCGGTCGCCCGGGCCGCCAACCACCCGAGATCGAATGGGGAGGTGACCGTCATCGGGCACTCGGCGGGGGCCCACATCGGGGCGATCGTGGCACTGGCCGCCGACAGCTACGACGATGGTTGCGAGCCACCAGATTCGGGCTCTCCGGCCCGATTCGTCGGCCTGGCCGGGCCATACGACACCGAGCGAGTCGGCGGGATCGTTGCGGCGTTCTTCGGAGCCGACCAGGAGGCGGACCCGGAACTGTGGGCTTCAGGCAACCCGATGAACCTGGTCGACGGCGACACCGATCTCGAGGTATTGCTCCTCCATGGCGATGCCGACGGTGTCGTCCCGGTCGACTTCTCCGAGTCGTTCGCGACAAGCCTCGAGGCAGGCGGCGTGATCGTCGAACTGTCCATCCTCCCCGGCGTGGACCACTCCCGGGTCACCTCACCACAGGTGGTCGGTGATCTGATCGTGGAGTGGATCGAAGGATGAAGAGTGCATACCTCTGGTATGGGAGGTTCATCGGAGTGGCCAACCTCATCTACGGGGCCTGGCTGATAATCGCAACGGTGATCAATACGACCAACGGCTCCTACGGTGCCGGATGGCTGGCCTTGTTCTACCTCTTCGGCCTGACCGGTATGGTCGGCTCCACTTTCTTCCTGCTCAGCCTCGATGGTAGCCAGCGATTCCGTACTGTTTCTCTTCGCCGAGTCGGCTGGATCGCCATGTTCGCCGCAACTTTGCTTCCAACCAGCGTTACGTTCTTTCTGTCGCCGCTAACAGCGCTATCGGTGGGCCTGGCGTTGCGGCCACCCGCGGAACCGCCCTCAGCCGATTGAACCGCCTAGATCCGCGTGATATTACGCGGTGCGCTCCTCGGACCGAACTTGGGGGCGTGACCGAGTTGGTGGAGAAGGCGGATCACCCGGCCCCGGTGCGGCCGGAACTCCTCTAGGAGCTCCAGCATCTCCTGATCGGTGCCCCGGGCCATGCCCGTCAGGTGATAGACCACGAGGTTCTTGATGTGGTAATCGCCGACGGACACCTGGTCGGGGTCGCCGTGGCTGCGGGCGAGGGTCTCGGCGACGGTCCAGGGGCCAACACCGGGAAGGGTGAGGAGAGTCTCGGTAGCCGCGGCGGCGGCGACTTCTGCCAGAGACTCGATCAGTTTTGCCTTTCTGGCCGCGGTGATCAGGGTCTCGGCCCGCTTCTTCTCCAGATGCAACGGATGGAGATCCCAGTATCGAGCGCCGGCGATCCGCTCCGGGTCGGGAGGAAGCTTCAACCCTGGAACGGGGCCGGGAGCCGGATCGGAGAACACGCGTCCCAGCCCTGCCATCGCCCTGCCGGCTTCGGCTCCCGTCACTTTCTGGCCCACAATCGCCACCACCAGCTGGGAGAAGACGTCTCCGGTCGCAGCGAAGCGGAGACCCGGGTTCCTCCTGTGGAGCTCGGACACCACCGGATGCCCGGAGACGAAAGTTTCGGGTTTGTCCTCCAGGCCACCGATACCTGCCAATCGCTCGAGCAGGCGTCCGGCACCGCCACCCCATGCTTCCCCGTCGAGGGTCGACGTTGTTCTGGTGACCCGCAGCGTGGCAGGGCCGTCCCCGGTCCGGGCCGTGTACCACCACGCACCCTCCCGGAACGTCCCGTGGAGTGGGGCGAGGGTTCTCCTCAGGTCGAGCGGGACCGCGATCGGTATCGAAACTTTCGCCACAATCCATGATCCCACAGAGACCCGGTCGGCATACCGGAGCTCTCCTGTACGTTTACCGGGCGAGAAGTCGGACGACAAGGAGTTACCAGATGGCAACTGTGGCAATAGTGGGTGACGGCCCCGGCGGACTCTCCGCCGCGCTGTTCCTTTCCAAGAACAAGCAGTCGGTCACCGTTTTCGGCATGGATAAGACCGCCATGCACCACGCCTACCTCTACAACTACCTCGGTCTGCCCGAGATCGACGGGAGCGACTTCCAGGAGATCGCCCGCCGCCAGGCCGAGTCGTTTGGCGCAGTGATCCGCGAAGAGGAAGTGACTGCCGTGTCGGTGGCCAACCGATTCGCCATCTCAACCGACGGTGGCAGCCACAACTCTGACTATCTGATCCTCTCCGAAGGGAAGAGCCCCGAACTCGCCAAAAGCCTCGAGCTCAAGACCGATCTCAACGGTGTCGTCGAAGTCAATCGTGACTACCGGTCCTCCATGAAAGGTGTATACGTGATCGGGCGGTCGGCACGACCGGAGCGGAGCCAGGCAATCATCTCCGCCGGCGCCGGAGCGACGGCAGCCCTAGACATCCTCGCCATAGAAGAAGGCAAAAACGTCCAAGACTGGGACACGCCCAAGCAATAAGCTAGAAGGCTTATTGCGTCTCTCCCCCCAAAGACGAAGTCGCATGGGGGAGATGTCGTGACAAAGTCACGACAGAGGGGGACCGGAAAACCGACCGGGAGAGAAGCCGCGTTAAGGAGCCGGGGAGGGTGAGGCGTTCCCACCAACGTTGTTTGGACGCGTCCGCTCTCAACTCGGAGAGTCTCAGTCCCCCTTACCTCCGCCCGCCTATCGGCGGGCGCAGGAACCTTTCCCCCGTTCGGCTCCGCCTCTGGGGGAACAGCTTCGCGGACCTTCCTCCCGCAAGCGGGAGGACAGTCAAAACGGGAGGACCGCAACACGCGTCTCTCCCTCCGTTTACGGAGGGAGCACCGGCGACGAAGGAGCCGGGGAGGGTGGGGCGCACCCACCAACGGAGGTCAAGACGCTTCCGCTCTCAACTTGGGAAGTCTCAGTCCCCCTTACCTCCCTTCGGTCGCTGGGGGGAACAGCTTCAGGGCGACGCCAGGTTGCGCCAGCTGTTCTTGACCTTCTCGATCCCAATTTTTGCGGCGCCGATCAGCGCCCGCATCAACAGCGCTCCGAGGATCACGAGAACGACGACGACGATGATCGCCAGGACCGGGTAC
>JBBDMR010000123.1:0-14188 GCA_040878225.1 Acidimicrobiia bacterium | reverse complement strand
CGCCATGAGTCGGTTGGATAATGCCGTGACATGTGTTGTCCAACGGGTCCTAGTGTCCTGTCCGGTGGATTCGCTTGCTATTTCGGCGAGGGCAACCCGATGAAATCGGGTTGCCTGGAGTTTGAGTTGCTCAAACTCCAACGGATGAAATCCGCATTGTCGTTCCTGGCAAGGACGCAGGACGCAGGCGCACCGGGCCGTTCGTCAAGGACGAGGACGCCGCCAGGGGGGACAAGGGCCGTTGAAATACGAGCACGATCTGCCGGACAGGGCACCAGTTCTGAGTTCCGTGCTAAACACCGGTATGAGGCTCGGCTGCTAGATATGAAACCTGCGAATGAGATTCGAGAATCGACATGGAGATGACTGACATCCGTGCCGGAGTCGTTGGCGTCGGTTTCATCGGCGTTGCCCATGTCGAGGCGATTCGGCGGCTTGGAGTCACGGTGGCCGGTGTCGTCGGGTCGAGCCCCGAACGTGCCCGGGCCAAAGCTGAGACCGCTGCGCTTCCGCCGGTCTACGAGTCGGTGGAAGCGTTGGCGGCTGACGACTCGATCGATGTAATTCATATCGCAAGCCCCAACTACGCCCACGCCGATCAAGTGCGAGTCGCAATAGAAGCCGGAAAACACGTGGTTTGCGAGAAACCGCTGGGTATCACATCAGAAGAGACTGCCGAGCTCGTCCGGCGCGCCGAGGCGTCCGGACTCGTGCATGCCGTCTGTTTCAACATTCGTCACTACGCACTCAATCATCAGGCCATGGCGATGGTCGCGGCCGGTGACATCGGGGAGCCACGATTCATTACCGGCTCTTATCACCAGGACTGGCTGTTGAAAGACACCGACTGGAACTGGCGCTTGCAGCCCGAAAGGGCAGGTCAGCTCCGTGCCGTGGCCGATATCGGATCGCACTGGCTCGATCTGACCCGCTTCATCTCCGGTCGCGATGTCGAGGCGGTTATGGCCGACCTCCACACACTGGTCCCGATCCGTCGCCACCCGGTCGGACCGGTCGAGGCGTTCGCCAGGACAGAAGCGGTTGGCGATCTAGTCGAGGAGGAGATATCGAGTGACGATGCCGCTGGGATTCTTCTTCGATACTCAGGCGGTGCTCGCGGCGCGGTGACGATCTCACAGGTTTCGGCAGGGGAGAAGAATTCGGTGAGGTACGAGATCGCAGGGAGCGAAGGATCGCTGCGGTGGTATTCCCAGCACCCTGATCAGCTGTCGATCGGACACCGTGACCGGCCCAACGAGGTCCTCTATCGAGATCCAGCAATGGCATTCCCGGCAGCGAGTCGAAACATGGCGTTCCCCGGCGGGCATGTCGAAGGATTCCCCGACACGTTCCGGGCTCTCTTCAGCCAGGTCTATCGGGCGGTCGAAAACGGTGGCCCCTCGGACGATCCTGCCTATCCCACCTTTGCCGATGGCCACGATGCCGTCCTGGTAACCGACGCGGTCTTCGCCAGCAGCCGCGACCAGCGATGGACATCTGTCGACAGATAAGGAGACACGACCATGAAACTCGGGCTTTTGACCGCGCCGTTCTCTGAAACATCCCTCAACGACGTTGCAGACTGGACCGCCGCCGCCGGTTTCACAACGATCGAGATTGCTGCGTGGCCGGCGTCGGTCGGCGTTACCCGCCGCTACGCCGGGACCAGCCACATCGATGTCGAAGACATCTCCGATGCCCGGGCCTCCGAAGTCGTGGACGACATGTCCCAACGTGGCCTTGAGATCTCCGGCCTCGGTTACTACCCCAACCCGCTCCACCCCGACCAGGAACATCGTCAAGTGGTTGTCGACCACCTCAAGAAGGTGATCGTTGCCGCTGGAAAGATGAAGGTTCCAGTAGTCAACACTTTTATCGGCGCCGATCGAACTTTGACCCAGGACGAGAACTGGGAGGAAGCCACTCAGGTTTGGCCCGAGATCATCTCGACAGCCGATGCCAACGGAGTCAGGATCGCGATCGAGAACTGTCCGATGATCTTCTCCAAGGACGAGTGGCCGTCAGGGCACAACATTGCCTACAACCCGAAGATATGGCGGCGAATGTTCGATCACTTCGGCGAGACGATCGGCCTCAACTTCGATCCGTCCCATCTGGTGTGGCTGATGATCGACATCGAGAGCGCGATCGAAGAATTCGGATCACGCTTCTATCACTTCCAGGCCAAGGATGTGATGATTGATTACCGGGGCCTTCACGAGAACGGGACTCTTTCGGCGGGAATCGGATGGCAGGTCCCCCGCCTGCCCGGTCTGGGCGATATCGACTGGGGCCGCGTCTTCTCGGCCCTCTACCGGGTGGGATATGACGGACCGATCATCATCGAACACGAAGACAGCGACTTTGAGTCCACCGACGAATTGCTCAAACGGGGCTTCCTCATCGCAAGAGACATACTCCAGCCCTACATTCACTAGTCGTCGGCGGATCGGGCGGGCAGCGCCCGCGGGCTGTTGGCGAGATGAAACTCGACAAATCGGCTCATGACGACCAAGCCGACCCCGACGGCAACGCCGGCGATGGACATGGCGATCATCGTGAGCCGCAGCAGCCACAAGTTTCGTCCCAATGTCGATGCGGTTCGCTCGATCGTGACGCTCGCTTCGGTCAGGGTGGCGTCATACGTCTCTGTGATGCCCTCGAGGGTCTCCAGGTCGGTCCCCAGTCTGAGGAGGGCCAGCGATAGACGATCAGCCTCTCCTGCCAGCCCGGTGGCTGCCGGCACCAGTTCTCGCAGCGACTCGCTCTGCGTGCGCAAGTCGTCGGGCAAGTCCGCGAGGGCCGCTTCAACGCTTCGTAGAGACTCGTCGAAGGGTTGCTCGGGGGAGTAGCTCACTCCCACAAAACTGAGGGCACGTAGAGTCTCGTCGATTGCCCCGGCGGCCTGGATCGCGGCGGGCATGGCGCTGCTGATCGCCTCGAGGTCGGCGGGAAGGTCGGTTTCGAGAAATGTGGCCACCTCTTCGATGCTCGACGCCCCGGTGACCGCCGTGGCAGAGACCCCGGAGACGCCGTCGGCAGCAGCATCGATGCCACTGCGAATCTCCGATATTGCGTCGTCGACGACGTCGACGGTGCCGACGATTGCATTTATTGCTTCGCCGGAGACATCGATGGTGGCGCGGAGATCGCGTGCCCCCACCTGGACCATCAACAGTCCGAGCACCAGCGCGATACCGCTTGTGACTGCGGCGGTGTAACCGGTCACATACAAAACGCGGGCGACTTGCGCCGGACTTCTGACCATGAGCCAGTTGCGTACCCTTCGGACTTTGGACGCAAACGTTTGCGGCGGGCGGCAGTCGGGTACCTGCGCCGACCATGGATGCCCCTCAGAGCCCTAATCGCGCGCATGAACCCCGACAGAGCGCAATCCGCGCCCATGAATTGACGAAGAACTTCAACGGCGATACGGGAGTCTTCGACATCGACCTGGAAGTCGAGTCCGGAACCGTCCTCGGCTTGATCGGACCGAGCGGGTCCGGCAAGACGACCACGGTTCGGCTTCTCGCCGGAGTGCTCACCCCTTCGTCGGGGACCGCCGAGGTGTTCGGGGAGCGTCCGGTGAACTTCAAGAGGGAGACCATGGCGAGACTCGGGTACATGCCTCAGGACTCGGTGCTTTACCCGGCGCTCACTTTGAGACAGAACCTCGATTTTGCCGGCTCGCTGTTCGGGATGCGCCGCAAGGCGAGAAGGGAGCGAATTGACGAGCTCATCGACTTCCTCGAACTCGAAGGTGCGGCGGAACGACTGCCGACGGCATCTTCGGGTGGGGAGAAGCGGAGGATCGCCCTTGCATCGACCCTGATCCACAACCCGGAGCTGGTCTTCCTCGACGAGCCGACAGCCGGACTCGACCCCGTTCTGCGCAAAAAGCTATGGGACCGGTTCGACCACCTGGCCCGGTCGGGGAGAACGCTGGTTGTGACTACCCAGTATGTGGGTGAGGCGGCATATTGCGACCATGTAGCGGTGCTCGGAAATGGCCGGATCCTCACAGTCGACACGCCGCAAGGCCTGAGACGACGGGCCTTCGGCGGCGAACCGGTCGACGTTGTGTTCGTGGCGCCGACCTCCTCTTCGGCGATGGACTTCCTGACGACCATGACATCGGGCGAAGGCGCGCGGCTAATCGATGATCACACCGTGCGGATCGTGGTCGATGACCCGGGAGCGGCGGTTCCGATGATCCTCGACTGGGGCACGGAGAATGGGGTCGAGATCGAGCGAGCGGAGGCCTTCTCCCCACCATTCGACGACATCTTCGTCGAGTTGGTGGAACAGCTTTCGGACAATCATGGAGAGGTGGTGTGAATGCCCGTAAAACAGGGCTTCGTTGCCAACCTCATCCGCACGGCTGGCTTTGTTCGGAAAGAGTTGAGGTCTGTGCTGCGACAGCCGAGGCTGATCCTCTCGCTTGTGGTCGGGCCGTTCCTGATACTCCTGATCTTCGGATTCGGGTATACCGAGAAGACTGACCCATTCCGGACCTTGCTCGTTCTCGAGAGCGACGACGCCGGCCTGGCGACTGATATCGAAGGGCTCGGCGATGCATTTGGTTCCAGTATCGACCTGGTGGGAACGACCACCGACCCCGCGGACGGTTTTGACCGGTTGGAACGCAAGGAGGTCGACCTCCTGATCATCGCACCGACCGATGCCCTGGAAACGATCGAAGGCGGTGAGCAAGCGGAATTCAGCGTCATACACGAAGAAGTCGACCCGATCACCCGGCAGAGCATTGGCCTACTGGCCACGCTTTCAGTCGATGAGGTGAACCGCCAGGTCTTGGCTGCCATCGTCGCCGAGGCTCAAGAGGGTTCAGTGGCGGTAGAAGCCCCGGCATCGGGGCTCACCGCGACGGCGGCGAGCCTTGTTGAAGCGTTGGAATCGGGTGACGACCAGTCTGCCCGCGCCGTTCGGGCCGAACTCGAAGAACAGCTCACCTCGATCGAGGGGAGTACCTCAGATGCTCTCCTGGGGAGGGTTGCAGAGACCCTAGGGGTAGCGGCGGGAGGACTGATCGGCGAGGCTCTCCTCGACCTGGACTCAACTGACCCCGACAATGCCGATGCTCTGGAGTCAGCGCGTTCGGTTGAGACCCGACTCATTGAATTCGAGTCCCAACTCGACCAAGCACAAGAGATCGACCCGCAGCTTCTCGTCAGCCCGTTCGATGTGAGCGTCAAGACCCTGAGCGCCTTCCCTTCCGAACCTGCCGTCTTTTACTCGCCAGGAGTTCTGATGCTCCTGGTGCAGCATCTTGCCGTCACCTTCGCAGCACTATCGCTCGTCCGGGAACGGCAGTTGGGCGTCACTGAGGTCTTTCGGGTTTCACCGCTGTCGATCTCCGAGTTTCTCACCGGCAAGTACATCGCCTTCGTGCTGATCGTGGGCACAGTCTCGCTTGCCCTCACCGGACTGATGTTTGCATTCGGCGTGGCCATCGGGGGAGCCGGCTGGCTGTACCCCATAACCGTGATGCTGGTGTTGTTGGCCTCGCTCGGCCTGGGGTTTGTGGTATCCGCGGCCTCCCAAACCGATAGCCAGGCGATCCAGTACGCGATGCTGGTGCTCCTAGTATCCATATTCTTCACCGGGTTCATCATCCCCTTGGATCGGTTGCTTCCCCCGGTCCAGGTCGTCTCGTTCCTGCTCCCGGCGACCTTCGGTATCACCGCGGTGCAGGACATCGTTTTCCGGGGGGCGGTCCCCGATCCGGAAATCCTCGCCGGCCTCGCTGGCTACGTAGTGGTGATGAGCGTCCTCGCCTGGTTCTTCGCCAGGAAAGATGTGATGTCAGCTGCAGATTGACGCCGGCACAAGAAAGGGGGGCCGTGAAGCACGGCCCCCCTGTTGCGATGCGACCTGGTATCAGGACATCAGGCGCCGTAGCCGGTCGCGAAGGGTCTCCCACGCCTCCACCAGGGCCGGTTCAGCTTCGTCCCCAAGAATGTCGATTTGGGCCTGGAATGCATCTATCTCGTCCTGCACCGCTGATCCATCGATGGTGCCGTCGTCGTTGATGGCTGCGGCGGCTGTCAGAACCTCAGCCTGCAGCGCATTCCACGTTTCTCCGAGCTCAGTCGCAGCCGCCGAATTCTGAACCGCTGTGGCCAGTTCGGTGACCTCGGTCTGAATCTCGGCGACAGTCGTGGCGATGTCGTTGACTACGGAATCCCCGGTGGTCACCGACGCGGGATCGGCAGTAGTCGCCGTCAGGTTGGTTTCGCCACAAGCTGCGAGGATCAGCAATCCGGTGAGTGCCAGGGCAAGCACATTTCTCTTTCTCATAGAGTTTTCCTTTGGTTGGTTTGGTGGGCACCGAACGGCACCGGCTGGTCCTTTCCCTGTCAAGGAGCGGGCTAAACGACCCACATTGGGGCAGATCGGCATTGGGGCGGATCGCCGGGGCCAACCGGCTGACCGGGGGGAAGAGGCCGATACCAAGAGTCGCCAGAGAACGGGAAGAAAGTTACGATCCAGGAAAGGGGACTATCGACCGTGGTTCGCGGTTAAATGTGCATATTGAGGATTTCCATCACCTGCCGTTCTGAGCCTGGCGCCGGGTGCGCCTCGTCGGGGGTATGCCGTTGAAGCTCTATCGGATCACCCGTCTCATGCGGCCGTTCGACCTCCGCAGCACTTCGAGTTGGATCGGTATGCTCGGCCCGGTCGTAGTCGCTCTGGGCTCGCTTGGAGCCGACATCGCCACCGGCAACTCGCCTCAGTTCCTCGAGGCGGTCTGGGCCTCGGTAACAGCGTTTCTGGCGTGGGCAACAGCGCGCGAGCTCGATCCTGACCGGCCGCACACCGCCACACTCGCTATGGGGTTGGCCGCCATGGCCGCGATCGTCGGCTTCTGGGAGATCCCGCTTGTGATTTCAGCGGCTGTCTTGCTCGGATTGCGGGTCCTGGCCGGCACGGTGGGCGGCGATCTGAAGCCCGTCGACCTTGTTGTGTTTGTCGGTCTGGCGGTGTTCGCTGGAACACGGATCGAAGGGTGGGTAGTTGTGTTGCTTCTCGTCCTCGGGCTTCTCGATTCAAGGCCCCACGGCTACCTGTATGCCCTCCCGGCCATGCTCATAGGAGCAGGGCTGGCTGGCTACCTGGCGGAGGTGGGACTGCCGGGAGGCACGATGTCCGACGAGGTCTATCTGTGGGCACTGGTCACGATCGCCGCGATTCCCCTTGCGGTGCGCCTGACCAAGATCCGCTCCCGAACCGACATCTATGACCATCCGATTCGGTGGCCGAACGTGAGGGCGGCCAGGGTCATGGCTGGGTTTGTCGTAATCGGGGGCCTGCTCGCGTCCACTGCGAACGAGGTGGTGTTACTTGTCCCGGTGCTGGCCGCTCTGGTGGCGACGGCGTTGGCCCGCACCTTCAGACCCGTGTGAGAGGCAAATCCCGTCCCGGCATCGGTAGCCGGGACGGGATTGTCCTTGCCCGTCTACAAGCCGATCGAAGCGCTTATGGCCTCACGATTCGAGGCCTGGATGCTCACCTTGCGTGGCTTTGACTCTTCGCGCATGGGGAGGGTGACGGTGAGTACGCCGTTGTCGTACTTCGCCTCGACCTTCCCTGTGTCGAGGGAGTCCGACAGACGCACCTGACGGCTGTGATGGCCGGTGGGGCGCTCTCTCAACAGCCAGTTGACGTCTTCGAGGTCTTCGATACGTCGTGCTGCGGTGACTGTGAGGGTGTTGTTCTCGACGGAAAGATCGACATCTTCGGGATCGACATCAGGAAGGTCGAATCGAAGGGTGTAGTTCCCATCTTTCTCAAAGGCGTCCATCGGCATGATTCCCCCGCGCCAGCGACCGCCGAACTGGGTCATGGCCCTTTCGAGTTCTTCGAAGGGGTCGGTAAACCTGAGCATATTCACTACTCCTTTCTCCTTTCTCGTTAGGCAACGCACATCCGGACGGGGGTATCGCGCACCCAACACATTCGCAGCACTTCCAGAGAGACTCTGGTGGGTTGGAGATAACGGTCGGACCCATCGAATGGTGCGTATAGGTTGTCAGGTAAGTTGATGCTATAGCACTCAGATTTATCTGTCAAGTGGTTCGGAAAGAAGGGCGTATTGGAGCTGGAGGAAGCCCGAATTCGAAGGCTATTCTGGTAGATCTCGGGTTTGGCGATTGAGTTTTCTCGTCAGTGCGATGACGAGATCAGAGCCGGTGTCGGGCTTGTTGGCTCGACACCGTCCGCTGCTGGGAGTACCAACTCGAAGAGTGACTGGCCGCTATGCCGCCGGTAGGTGAGATCGCCGCCCATTTTCTGTGCGAGCCCGCGAGCGATCCACAAACCCAGCCCGGACGATCCGGACACCGCCTTCATCTGACGGCCCCCCCGGTAGGGTTGAAACATCGCCTGTTCGTCAGCCGGGTCTACACCCTCGCCATTGTCTGCCACAACCACCGAGATCACAGGCCCGATTGACTCGATCGAAACCCGGACGGTCTCACCCCCATAACGGATGGCATTGGTGAGGAGATTGCGCATTATCTGCTTGTAGCGAAGCGGATCGGCGATGGCCAGGACCGGGCCTCGGGAGAAGTCGAAGACGAATTCCCGTCCGCCGACCGATGTGCGACGGATCACCGTCTCGGTGATCGGGCACAGGTCGACCAATTCAGGTATCGCATCGAGGATCCCGCGTTCGGCCCGGCTTGCAGTGAGGAGGTCCTCGATTACCTCTCCGGCCTCGACAGCCTGTTGATATGCGAGGTCCAACAGTTCGGTCATCTCCCCCGGCTGGAGCCTGCTGTCGTCGTCCCGAATCATCTCGGCTACAGCGATCACACCTGTCAGGTGGTTTCTCAGCTCGTGGCTCACTACACCGATAGTTTGCGCTCGCGATGCCTCAAGTTCGACCAGCCGCGATCTGATCGCCGAGATGGCACCGATGATGAGCGTCGCCACGAAGACCGCGCTCAGGTAATTTGCAATAAACTTCGACCAGGCCCAGTCCTCAGCCACTAACAAGGCGACCAGCCCAAAGGCGGCTCCGTAGCCAAGAATCGAGTACCGCACCCAACCCTGGGTGAACAGTGCGATGAGCACCGAGGCACCAACCATCGTCAGCAGGGCCGGAGTGTGGTCGCCAGAAGTGGTGAGTACGGAAGCGGCGAGAAAGGTTGCGGTTGCATCGACGAGCAGGGCGACAGTGATGTCGTGTATGTCCCACATCCGCATGGCCAAAGCGTGGGCGATTATGACAGCTCCTGCAACTGCCATCACCCATGGGTGGTCGGGAGTGGATCCTGAATCGACCGCGTAAAGGAGGGACGTGAGGCCGATCATGCCAGCGCCGATAAACCAGCGAGCGTTGGCGTAGGTCGAGGCGAATTGATGCAGGGCACCTTCGTCTTCAGAGTGCGGAGTCATGGAGGCTTATCGGCAGTAAGCCCTGGGATCTTCACCCCCTATCGTTGGAAATCGGTCTACCGGTTCGCCCTGGCAGCCGCCTGGTTGCAACCACCAGAGCGCTCCACTCAGCCGCCCATATAGAAGTATGGGTCGAGGACGCTTACCTCGGAAATGGAGTCGACGGGAAGGCCGTTCGACGTCGCTGCCCGGCGGATCGACTCCGGCGTTGGCCCGTCGTAAACGCAGAAGGTCTTTGACTTGTCGCCGGTCACGAACGACCTCACCCAGGTCACGTTCTCTGCACTGTTGTTCGACACAACCCCGGCGACCATCGCTGCTCCGGCCTCGTTTTGAGGGATCTCGAGCCCATCGGGGAAAGTTCTTTCGATCAGGTACCTTGGCATCGTTGTCTCCTTGCTGGTTACGGTTGGTTCGTCCGAACCGTTTGACGGCAAAGTATCTGCACAAGGCCCGGTCGCTAATCGGGGCGTGCCCCTAAGTTACGCCTCATGCTCCCGGGTCCGGGCAACCGCCTCACTCCGGGTGCTCACTCCGAGCTTGGTGAAGATCGCCGAAACGTGGTGTTCCACGGTCTTCTGCGAGATGAAGAGTCGCCGCGCGATTTCCCCGTTGGAAAGACCGTGACCCATCAAGTCATAGACCTCTGCCTGGCGTGCGGTGAGACCTGCGGGATTCTCCAGTGTGGTCCGGCGCGGGCCTCTCGGGATCGCCTCGATACCCTCCTCACGCAACAGGCTGCGTAACCACTGGCCGGCAGGTCTGGCGCCGAGCGAATCGAAGATCTCGAGGGCACGGAACTTCGCCTCGACATCTCCCTCGCTCAATGCCAAAGCCTCTTCGTAGGGGCATCCGATGCGCTGCCATTCGGCAGCAGCCCCTTGCCAGTCCCCGGTGATCATCATCTCGTAAGGCGGGGCAAGCCGGTCCGGGATCTGGTCCAGCCCTCCCACTCGCCACATCCAGTAGGCGATCTCCCCTCGGCCCCAGACCGTATCGGTGGTCAGCACCCGATGCAGCGGCTCTTCGAGCACATCATTTGCCTTGTCCGGCTTGTTCTGCAGCCAGTACATCTCGGCGAGAGCGCACAGCGGTGCCCAGATGTGCTGCAACGCACCGGTAGCACCCATGTCGATCGATTCGCGAAGCGCTTTCTCCGCTCCGGGGTCACCCCTCCTCACCCTGACCCGGCCGAGAGCGCCGAGGGCGGTGACCGGTGAGATCCGGGCGACCGACGGATCATAGGTGGCGACTTCTTCGGCAAGCGTGACGGCTTCGTCCCATTTCCCCTGCTCGCACTTGATCCGGGCCTTCCATGCTGTGTTGTAGGCGACGGCATAGTCCTCGTCCTGGGTGATACCGAGAGCGATTCCCTTGTCGAGCCAGTCGAGCGCTCTCTCGTACACCCGCACCTCACCGCCACCGGTCCCGAGCATCCCATAGGCCAGGTTTTCCAACCTAGACGCCCCCGCCTTCCTACCCAGTTCGACGCTCTCTTCGAGAAGTCGGATCCCCTTTTCAACATCGTTGTTGACGATCTCCAGGGTTCCCATGGTCAGGATGGCCATGGCATGTTCGGCCCGGAATCCGATTCGCTCGGCCATTGCGACCGCTCTCCTGCAGTAGTCCATGCCCGCTTCGTAGTGCCGATCCAGCATTTCGTCGTGTGCGCACAACCGGAGTGTCATCGTGAGCTCTTCGGAGTCGCCCAGGTGCTCGAGGACCTCCAGTGCCTGTTCGGCCTCAACTCTGGAACCCTTGTTGTCTCCGGCCACCCACAGGGAGCGGCTATGTGTCCGGAGTGCACGCCCGAGGACCAGGGGGTCGTCGAGTTCGCGTGCGATGCCCAGCATCTCTTCGGCAATCCGCCCGGCGCCCGCCTGATCGTCGATGGCGAACAGACAGGTCTGATACTGGTCGAGGATGCGGAATCGGTCGATTGGTGGCATTGCATCCAGATACGGATACGTGGCAGCGAAGAATCGGACGGCCTCGTGAAGCGACTGGCGAGCAACCGCGTCTCGCGCGGCATCGGGACCATGCTCGAGAATCAGCTGCCGATCGCCGGTCTCGATGGCGTGATGAGCAAGCCGGGCAGAGTCGTCCAAATTGGCGAGGATCGCGAGCATCTTCCGGTGATATTCGACACGACGCGGCGACGGTATCGACTCCTCTACCGCAAGGCGGGCAATCTCGTGACGGAACCGGTATCCGCGGGCATCGCCAACCAGGACTCCTGCATG
Source organism: Acidimicrobiia bacterium (assembly GCA_040878225.1). Classification (GTDB taxonomy): domain Bacteria; phylum Actinomycetota; class Acidimicrobiia; order Spongiisociales; family ZC4RG35; genus MA-ANB-1. Next base: position 2,525 of record JBBDMR010000123.1, on the reverse strand, counting down.
GAGAGCGTCTTCGGCGGCTTCCGGGGGAGTGCCGACCAAGGCGCTGATGTGTGCCGGCTCCATCGATCTCGGGGCGATCGAGACTCCTTGAACGGCCCGTCTGGCATCCGAGTTGAGTTTGCCGACGCGGGCCAAAACCGCGTCCTGAACGGTGGGCGGGACCGAACCTTCCGTGGCGAGGAGTTCGGTTACATAGAAGGCGTTTCCACCGGTGATCCGATGAATCATGTCGGCATCCACCGAACGCTCACCGGCGAGGGCACGGATCGCATCCGACGACAGCATCTGGACTGTACGGCGATGGACCCCGGGTTTGGTGAGCAGGTCACCGAGGACCGGCCGGAGCTGATAATCGGGGCCGATCTCATCGCCCCGATAGGTGGTCAGTATCAGAGCCTTGCTGTTTCCGATCCGTCGTCCCAGGTAGGTCAGCATGTCGAGGGTCGCGGCGTCCGCCCAATGGATGTCCTCCAGGACCATAAGGATCGGACGGATGCTGTGCTGCAGGCGGTCGAGGACCTCCGAGAATATCTCGTATCGGTCATCGGTATCGACAACATCGCCCAAGCCCGAATCCCGGTCGGCGGCTATGTCGCGAAGCGGGCCGAGCGGTCTGGGTGTGCTCAAAGGATCGCAATGGCCGGTAAGGACCAGAACTTTGGAACCGGCCCTCTCAGCTGTCGCGATGGCCACCGTGGTCTTGCCGGCGCCGGCTTCCCCATCGAGAAAGACAAAGCTGCCAGTGCCTCTGCTGGCGAGTTCGAGATACCCGGTTAACTCATGAAGTAAGTCATCTCGTTCCAGGGTCGGCATACGGCTTCGAGAGTACCCAATCTCGACCGGAGCGACGAGGGCGGGGACGGATCCGCCCGTTCTAGTTGGCCAGGCCGGGTAGTCGGAACGAGCCATCGGGCTGCGGCGGGAACGGGTAGACATCGGTCACTGCTTTGACTGGAATCGGGCCGTAAACGTGGGGGAAGCGTTCCCCGATCTCATAACAATCCTCGTCGAACACTTCGAGGGCGTTGGGGTCGACACAGAGGAGAACGAGGCCTGTTCTTCCCCGGTCGAGGGCGGTGGCGGTGCGCTCCACCTGGTGCTCATAGGAGAAGTGGATGAAGCCCTCTTCGGTAAGACTTGGCGCCACGTATTCGTCGTCTGCCGACTCCCAGGCTTCGGCAGGGCACCAGTGATAGATAGTTGCCATCGACAGATTGTGGTCCATGTCGGCTGCTTCGCAGATTTCCGAGCTTTAACCGTAAGGCAATCTCGGGCACACCACTTCTTAACCCGGGATGATTTAGCTACCTGTGTCAGGCGATGCGGTTCACACTTCCTCCGTGATCCGGATCATGTTCGGCGCACCTGCGGGTCGGGGCGGCTCACCACTCTTTGCCGCCTCCACCCGATCAAGGAACGCGCATGGTCTCGCGGGTCAGGTCCGGACATCACTCGTTTGTTAAACCGCTGCCCCCTTAGATGCTGAGGCGAGATCGCGTATCGTGGGTGCATGTTCAACGAAAAGTCGAAGGCAAGACTCGAACAAGAGCCGGTGATCTGGATGACCACAGTCAGGTCGGACGGTCAGCCGCAGACCTCGGTCGTGTGGTTCCTGCTCGAGGACGACGAACTCCTGGTCTACTCAAAGGACGGCACGATTCGAAACCGGAGTGTGGTAGCGAATCCAAAGGTCGCGCTGAACCTCAACGGTGACCAAGGAGGCGGCGCGGTGGTGACGATGGAGGGAACCGCCCGCATCGATGGCGATGCTCCGGCGCCGAAAGACAATCCCGCCTATCTGGAGAAATACCAGAGCCGTATCGCAGACAGCGGTTGGACGCCGGAGATCTTCAGCCGCGATTACCCGGTAGCGATACGGATCAAGGTCGACAAGGTTCGAGCCTGGTGAATTCCTCTGAACCTCTTTTGGCTGTCCTCCCGCTTGCGGGAGGAAGGTTCCTGCACCCGCCGTCAGGCGGGTGGAGGTAGGAGGGAGAGATTCTCTCGGGCCGGGAGATTGAGCGGCGTTGGTGGGATCGCCCCACCCTCCCCGGCTCCTACGTCGCCGGTACTCCCTCCGTAAATGTATGGACCGGGGAGATAGGTAATACTCGTTCGGGGAGATGGGTAACAGTCGTTCATCATTATGTCAGGGTGATTGTTCTGACGTGTTGGTCTCTGTAGTAGATGTCGAAGACGCCGTCGACATCGGTTGGTGCGACAGCGACGTATCGGCCTACGAACGCTGTTCCGATCCTGATCCGCCGATTCTGAAACGAGATCTTGCTTTGTTTGCTGACCTTCCGTACGTGGAGGTGATTGGGGTATTCGACGGGTTCGATCCGAGCGGGCATGGACCTGGTGGAGGGCTGATAGCGGTCGGCGGGAACATCACCATCGAGGGCGTCGTGAGGCCGCTGATGGTTGTAGATCGACCGCCACCGATCGAACGCCTCCTGGACACTTGGGCGTGGTCATCCCAGCAGTCGCGAGTGGAGATCACTTCGAGTTCGAGGGTGCGATGG
>JBBDMR010000122.1:0-14221 GCA_040878225.1 Acidimicrobiia bacterium | reverse complement strand
CTCCCCTCCGACCTAACGGTCGGAGGTACTCCCTCCGCAAGCGGAGGGAGAGTTGCACGCGGAGGGAGTACTCATCGCGCTGTCACGTGCCTAGGGCTTTGGCTCGGGTCATTGCCAGGTCCTGGAGGGTGACGTGAGTGTCGATCCCGGCGACTGTGGGCATCCGGTTCCATTTGCCTTCACTGTCGAGTTCCCATGCAAGGACATCGTCTGCAAGCAGAACATCGAGGATCTCGTCGATGCGAAACTGTAGATCCGGGTCGAGTATCGGGGCCAGTGCCTCCACCCGACGGTCGAGGTTTCGTGGCATCAGGTCGGCCGAGCCCAGGTAGTAATGACGCTGACTCCCCCGCGCCCCGAATCGGAACAGCCGCGAGTGCTCCAGATATCGGCCCACGATCGAGCGAACCCGGACGTTCTCCGAGAGATCGGGGATCCCCGGGCGGAGACAGCAGATCCCGCGGACGATCAGGTCGATGCGGGTCCCCGCCTGTGAGGCCTTGTACAGGGCGTCGATGATGCCCTCATCAACGAGTGAGTTGATCTTGAGGGTGATCAAACCCTCACGTTTGAAGGCCTCCGCCTCGATCAGTTCCATGATGCGGCTCCGGATCCCGTTCGGTGAAACGGCAAGCCTCCGGTACTTCGTCTGACGGCTGTACCCGGTGAGAAAGTTGAACAGATCCGACAGGTCGGAACCGATGTCCGGGTCGACCGTGAAGATCCCGACATCCTCGTAGGTGCGGGCGGTGGTCTCGTTGTAGTTGCCGGTACCGATGTGTGCGTAGCGGGCGACGTGATCACCTTCTCTCCGGACGACCAGGGCGAGCTTGGTGTGGGTCTTCAGGCCGACCACCCCGTACATCACATGAACGCCGGCGTCTTCGAGACGTTGCGCCCATTCGATGTTCCTTTCCTCGTCGAAGCGGGCCTTGAGTTCGACGAGCACCACGACCTGTTTGCCTTCTTCGGCAGCTTCGATGAGAGACGCCATGATCGAACTGTCCTTCGAAGTTCGATAGAGGGTCACCTTCACTGCGAGGACATTGGGGTCGAGAGAAGCCTGTTTCAGGAAAGCCTCCACCGAAGTGATGAACGAGTCGTAGGGGTGGTGAACCAGCACGTCGCCTTGTCTGATGGTCGCGAAGATGTCGCTTCTCTCGGTGGCGGTGGCAGCAAATCTTGGAGGGGTAACCCAGGCGTAGGTGTCGAACTTGAGTTTGGGGTGGTCGAGGTCGAACACCGACCACATCCCGGAGAGGTCGAGCGGCCCGTCAACGTAGTAAACGTCCTCCTTGGTCCCCCCCATCTCTCTGAGCAGGAGGTCGAGCACCTCCTCGGGGATTCCGGGATGGACTTCGAGTCTGACAACCCTGCCGAGACGCCGCTGTGTCAGTTCGGACTCGATGGCCAGGAGAAGATCGCCGCCTTCGTCTTCTTCGATCTCGAAGTCGGCATTGCGGGTCACCCTGAACACGTGATGGGCCACCACCTCCATGCCCGGGAACAGCGAATCGAGATGGGCCGCGATCACATCCTCGAGCGGGACAAAACGCTCGCCATCGGGAAGCACGACGAAGCGGGGAAGGATCGGGGGAACCTTGACCCTTGCGAACCTGGAGACACCGGTTTCGGGGTTTCGCACGAAGACAGCAAGGTTCATCGAAAGATTCGAGATATAGGGGAACGGGTGTGCCGGGTCGACCGCGAGCGGGGTGACCACGGGAAACACGATGTCACGAAACTGGCGGTCGAGAAACTCCCGATCCTCTCCGTCCAATGTGGAGTAGTCGCTGAACACGATCCCGCTCGCGGCCAATGCCGGTGCGACTTCGGAGAGGAATAGCTTCGAGACTTCGATGTACTGCTCTTCGACAACCTCTCTGATGGCGGCAAGTTGCTGGATCGGGGTCATGCCATCGGGTGTGCCTGCACCCAGACCATGGGCCAGCTGTTCTTTGAGCCCGGCGACGCGGACCTGGAAGAACTCGTCGAGATTCGACGACCAGATGGCGAGGAACTTGGCTTTCTCCAACAGCGGGAAGTCCGGGCGTTTCACCAGACTGAGGACGCGCTCGTTGAAGTCGAGCCAGGATAGCTCCCGGTTCACGTAGGTTTCTGTACTGACCTGGTTGTCTTCGATCATCAGCGCACCTACTGCTTACCCGACCCGGGTTTCAGCGCTGAGGCCGGAAAGTAAAAAGTCGCGCAGGCCCCCGGTGATCTCCGCTGCACGCACCGCGGGTTGGACCGAGGCGATGATTGTCTTGGCCGTCGACATGATCGTGTCCTGAATCAGCCGTCCCGCCAGCTCCGGATCGATGGCGCGGAACACTCCCTCTTTCACCCCGGTCATGTAGATCTGTCCCATCTCCCGGGACAGGCCGGCGTGGGCGGCCATGATCCGGTCCTGCGCGTCCGTTCCAAGCCTCGGTACCTCACGATGCAGTATCAACCCGAGGACCGGATTGTCGACCACGAATTCGACTGTTGCTATCACCAGGTCGGCGAGGCGGTCCTCGGTCGATTCCACAGGGATAGAAGAGATCAGCTCTTCGATGACCCCGGGGAGTTCGTCCTCGACGAGAGAAGCTATGACGTCATCCCGGTCCGAGAAGTACTCATAGAACGTGGTGCGGCCAATCCCTGCTGCTGCTGTCAAGTCAGCAAGGGACACCTCGGCGGTGCCCATCTCGGCGATCAATTCCTTGGCGGCCTCGAGGATGGCGCGCCTCGTCATTTCCTTGTGCTCATCGATTGAAGCTGCGCGGATCCGTGGCATGACTTGTATCAGGCTATCGCCCGTCCCACCCAAAACCACAAGAATGCCGTCGACGATCTCAAAAAGCACGTAGCTTATGGCAGATTCCGAACCGAGAAGTCGAGGAGATGATGGAACCTGTACCTGCAAGACCGGTGACTGCAATGTTCATGGGCCTGATCGTGGGTCTCTGCGTGGCCGTGATTCTCCAGCAGGGCGGGGTGTGGCCGCTGGACAAGCTGACCACATTTCTCCTCCCCGGCCTGCTCGGGCTCATCTTCGTCCTCCTTTCGCGTATTCGTAGGACCGCTTCAGCGGTTCCGCTGGCAATTGCGCTCATCCTGCTGATAGCACCGGTTGCATATGGCCTCACCGGGATCGGCGAGGCCGGTGAAAAGGGTCAGCTGAACGGAGGATGCACCGTCGAGGCTTTATCCGACCTCGATACCACGGTGGTCACCGACACATCCCGGGCGAACCCATTTGCGATCGACCCCGACGGTGGCCTGTCATGGGTTGCCACTTCTCCCGGGCCGATCACCGACCACGAATGGGAGATCTGGGTGGTCATCGGTGGGTACGAGTTTGTCGTAGCCGACGGGGGCGACCCCAACGGCGACATGACTACCTCCAACAACGGGGATGTCCCCGATGTGCGGGCGTACGTCGAGGACCTGGGGTTCAGAGCTGCAACCCAGATCCAGGGAATCTACGAAGTCGGCGGTTACATCGATGGCGAGGGCGGATCCTGCGACGGGTTTGGCTTCGTGAAGATCGAGGGAGGGTTCTTGGGCAGCATCGCCTCCTGGGTTGCCCTTGTCCTCGGGCTGATCGCCCTCGGCATCTTCTGGATGGTGGCTTTCACCGAGCGGTCCCGGGCACTTCCGGAGGGCCAGGAGGGCGTGTCGGAAACGAGCGATCATGTCGTGGTCGGCGCGACGACAGACAGTCGCCCCGGCACCGACGGCGGTGATCGCGGCTCCACCGAAACCGGCTCCGACCACCCCGGAGGTTCGTCGGGAGACGGGGAAGATGGCTCGTCTCAATACCGTTCCGATTGAGATAACCACCTACTCATCCAAATTCTTCTTGGCAAAACCCGAACGGGGCACCACACTTGGAGGGTGACCCAAGGGCTACGAGACCTGATACAAGATGCACCGGTCGACTGGAAAACCCAGGCAGCATGCCGAGGATATCCGGACGATCTGTTCTTCCCTGCCGGTGACACCGATGCGGAGCAGGTAGCCACGGCCCTCTCGGTCTGTGAAGGCTGCAGGGTCGTCGACGAGTGTCTCACCTACGCTCTGGAATCGAATCAGCGTGCCGGCATCTGGGGTGGGACCACCGAACGAGAGCGCCGCTCATTGCGCCGCAGGTGGCTCGCCGACCGCAAGCGAACCGGCTGATTCGGACCGATTTCCCCCCGGATACAATCACCGTGCGCCGCAACGCACAAGGAGCCCCATGAGCAAACAGGCCGACTACGTGCTCCGGACCGTCGAAGAACGAGGGATCCGGTTCATCCGACTCTGGTTCACCGACGTCCAGGGGATGCTCAAGTCCGTTTCGATCAGCCCGGCCGAGCTCGAGGTCGCATTCGACGAGGGAATGACTTTCGACGGCTCGGCAATCGACGGATACGCCCGCGTCCAGGAAGCCGACATGCTGGCCAAACCGGACCCGTCGACCTTCGCCGTGCTCCCCTGGCGGGAAGAAAGCCAGGTTGCCCGGATGTTCTGCGACATCTACACACCCGAAGGTGAGCCTTTCCTCGGCGACCCGCGCACGGTTCTCAAGCGAAATCTGGAACGTGCCTCCGAAATGGGATACACCTTCTACGTGGCCCCGGAGATCGAGTTCTTCTATTTCGAGGATTCCGGGCCCAAACCGAAGGTCCTCGACAAAGGGGGCTACTTCGACCTCACTCCTCTGGACGTAGCCCAGAACTACCGGCGGGACACGATCAACGCGCTGGAGCGGATGGGGATCCCCATCGAGCACTCCCACCATGAGGTCGCACCGAGCCAGCACGAGATCATCGCCCGGTACACCGACGCCCTGACGATGGCCGACAACATCATGACCTCCCGGCTCACGGTCAAGGAGGTTGCCCTCCAGAACGGCATCTACGCCACTTTCATGCCCAAGCCTCTCGAAAAACACGACGGGTCCGGCCTCCACCTCCACCTTTCCCTGTTCGAAGACGACATCAACGCTTTCCACGAGCCAGGGACCCAAGGCGGGTTGTCGAAGGTAGCGGAGGCCTTCATCGCCGGCCTCCTTCAGCACGCGCCGGAGATAACTGCGATCACCAACCAGTGGGTCAACTCCTACAAACGCCTCGTCTCCGGTTTCGACGCGCCGATCTTTGTCTCGTGGGCCCGGAACAACCAGTCTGCGCTGGTCCGCGTTCCTTCGGTCAAGCGGGGCAAGCCGTCGAGCGTCCGTGTTGAATACCGGGCCGCCGATGGCGCATGCAACCCCTACCTTGCCCTTTCGGTGATGCTCGCCGCCGGCCTCGCAGGCGTTCGCGAGGGTTATGAACTGCCACCCGAAGTGACGGCTGATGTCGACCGGCTCAGCTCATCGGAACGTGCGGCAATCGGGGTGAAACGACTTCCTGACACTCTTGCCTCCGCACTCGACCTGATGGAGGAGTCCGAACTGGTGGCCGAGGCTCTCGGCGAACATGTTTTCAACTGGTTCCTCAGGAACAAGCGGGCCGAGTGGGATCGTTATCAGGAGCACGTATCCCGATACGAGCTCGAAACCTATCTGCCGATGCTGTGATTATCGCGGTCTTCCCTCCAGGGCCTACCGGCTCGCTCGAGGAAGGGCTCGATTTTGTCTCCAGCCAGATCGAGCGGCCCAAGGCGCTCGACGCCGCCGACCCTGCGTTGCAGGAGGTCGACCTCGTAGTGGTCGAGCTCGGCGATCAGCCCATGCGGCGCCTCAGAGAGGCGGGTCGGGTTACCGAAGACCTCGGCGTCCCGGTCTTCCTGGTCGTCGAAGCCGACCAACTGGCGCTGATCGACTCGGACACCCCCTTCGTCGACTTTCAGATCGCCCCTATCGAGCCTGCCGAGTTCCGGCTTCGCATCAACCGTTTGGCCAACCCCGACCACGACGAGGAGGTGATCACCTTCAAAGATCTGGTGTTGAACACCCTCACGTATCAGGCGGAGCTGGGTGGGGTCCCGATGGACCTCACCTACATGGAGTACGAACTGCTCAGGTACCTCGTCACCAATCCGACCCGGGTCTGGTCCCGGGAGCAGCTCCTCTCCAGGGTGTGGGGCTATGAGTACTACGGGGGCGCCCGCACCGTAGACGTCCACGTGCGAAGACTTCGCTCGAAACTGGGCGAAGAGCGCGCATCGTGGATTGCCACGGTGAGGTCGGTGGGCTACCGGTTCGGATAACCAGCAGCGGGCCCTGTGGGGCTCGGCGGCACCGACACCACGCCAAACAGCCCGCCGGGGTTGGCGGCGGGAGAGAGCACGGGGGGGGTCTACGGGCACAGCCTGCGGCACCGCATAGAATCGACGTATGGGTTTTCGTACCAAACAAGTGCACGCCGGGGTCGAGCCTGATCCCACGACTGGCGCCATCCTCACTCCGATCTACCAGTCCACCACCTTCGTCCAGGAGTCGGTCGACGAGTACATGGCCAAGGGCTACAGCTATGCACGGGCTGGAAACCCCACAGTCAGGGCTTTTGAGAACAAACTGACGGCGCTCGAAGGCGGGCTCGACACCACCGCTTACGGATCGGGGATGGCCGCGACCGTCGCGGTGTTCCTCGCGCTCCTCGAAGCCGGTGACCACATCATCATCGCCGATGTCGTCTACGGCGGCACCTACCGGTTCGCCGATCAGTTCCTGCGCAAATTCGGGGTCGAAGTCAGCTTTGCCGACGCCGCTGACCCCGACGCCCTCGCATCTGCGGTCCGTGACAACACCAGGATGATCTTCACCGAGACGCCGGCGAACCCGACCCTGAAGCTCACCGACCTGCAGGCGGTCTCCGACCTGTGTCAGCGCTCCGGCGTTCTCCATGTGACCGACAACACCTTCCTCACTCCGTACTTTCAGCGCCCGTTCGAGCTCGGCGCCGATGTCATCGTGCACTCGACGACCAAATTCCTCGACGGCCACAACGCGACCCTCGGTGGCGCGGTTGTGGTCAACGACGCCGCCCTCCAGGAGAAGATCGCTTTCGCCAGGATCTCGGCCGGCCTTGTGATGTCGCCGATGGTCGCCTGGCTAACCCTTCAGGGAAGCAAGACGCTGAGTGAGCGCATGGACCGCCAATCCGCCAACGCCATGGAGATCGCCAGTTGGCTCCAGAGCCATCCCGGGGTCGAGTACGTCAATTACCCCGGCCTCGAGGAGCATCCGCAGCACGATCTAGCGAGAACCCAGGCATCGGGATTCGGGGCCATGGTGTGTTTCGAAGTCTCCGGTGGTGTCGACGCCGGCAAGAAGCTCATGGACACCGTCGAGTTGTGGTCCCTGGCAGAAAACCTGGGATCGGTGGAGTCACTGGTGACCCACCCGGCGACGATGACCCACGCCGCGATCCCCTATGAGGAACGAGTCGCCGCGGGTATCACCGATGGCCTGGTCCGCCTCTCCGTCGGCCTCGAAGATGTCGAAGACCTGACCGCCGACCTGGACAAGGCGCTGCAGTCCCTCTAACCCTGTCCTCGTGCGTCCGGTAGTGGCGCGTATGGGGCACAGGGCGTCGCTTGGTCATTTCCGTAGCATCTCGACATGAGCCCGCGCCTGGGCAGGTACAAGCTGATGGTGGGTGCGGCGATCGCCGTTGCTGCCATTCTCATCGTGGCCGCAATGACCGGGCCAACCCTGAAGAGGACCGAACCGCGAATTTCCGACGGCTGGGAGGGCCATGTCTCCAACTCGAGCAGTGGAGTCTCTTCGGTTGGACTGTCATCGGCCAGACCCACAGCCTTACCCAGACGACAAACGGGAACTGGCAGCAGGCAACGGACGACCCACCCTGTCAGGATGTCGAAGACAGCCTGATCCTGGTGCGGATGCCGTTGGATGCCTCCCCTGACGTCTATCGGCTGTGTGGCCTCGCCAACGACCGCGCCTGTCTGACGTTCAACCTCGTCGAATTCGAGAGCACCGGGCCCGGGCCCTAATAGATCTCATCGGAGGCCTCCAAGAGGATCTAATGCCTGGTGGCCCATCTTGTGAGTCTCCTGGCAAGGCCAAGATGGGTCACTAGATTGTCCTCAGCTGCCGCTCTGTCGGTGGAAGGAGACGTAGAGGAGATGGCAATGCCCGACTTCGACACCTCGATATGGATGCTGATCGGCGCCGGGGCACTGGCTCTCATTGGTCTCATCGCCATCGCCTCGAGGAGGGGCCGTGAGCGGGGGGAACAGGAGCACAAGATCCGCCGGAGCCAGACACTTCGAGTCACCCTGGTCGTTGTGCTTCTCGCTCTGATCGTCGTGTTCGCCGTGGCCAATTCGCACCGCGTGGGAGTCGATTGGGTCATCGCCGAGACCCAGGCGCCGATGGTGCTGGTGATCACCCTTTCAGTCGCTGCCGGCTTCCTTATCGGCGCCCTCGTCACTTCCCGGCGCTCCGAGTAACCGCCAACGAGAAAACCGGGTAGAGCTTTGATGGAAACAGGCAAAGACGATCTTCCCATTATCCCGTTCCCGTCCCAGCAGGACTGGCAGGATTGGCTCGAGACGAACCACGCCGAATCCCGGGGGGTCTGGATGAAATTCGCCAAGAAGGCCTCGGGCATTCCGACCGTTAGTATCAGCGAGGCGATCGACGTCGCGATCTGCTTCGGGTGGATCGATGGCCAGGGTCGGGGACATGACGACACGTGGTATCTGCAGCGCTTCACCCCCCGGAGGCCACGGAGTCGCTGGTCGGAGATCAACGTTGAGAGGGTGCGCCGTCTCACCGAAGAAGGGCGTATGCGCCCGACCGGGTTGGGGGAGGTCGATAAGGCGAAGGCTGATGGTCGCTGGGACGATGCCTACCCGAGTCCGAGCGCGATGGAGGTGCCCGAAGACCTTCGTCGTGCTATCGAAGCCGATCCTCGGGCTGCAGCGGCCTTCGCTTCGATCAGATCAGCCGACCGCTACTCGGTGCTCTATCGCCTCCACCACACCAAAACGCCCGAGACCAGGGCTCGCATCATCAAGGAGTTCGTAACGGATCTTTCGCAGAGCGGATAATGGGTAAGCAATCCGGACTTGTGTTCTCGAGAGTCCCGACATGGTCATTCCGGAGGGGCTTACCATTCGCCGATGGCGTACAACTCGGGACTGGCTGACGACATCAGAGCGCGCATTGGCATTCGGGCCGACCTGACCGAGAGGGAGATGTTCGGGGGGATCGCCTTCATGGTTGGTGGGAATATGGCGGTCGGGGTCAGCGGTGACGACCTGATGGTGCGCGTCGGCAGGGAGACCTACGACGAAGCCTTGACCAGGCCGGGAGTTCGCGAGTTCGACATGTCGGGACGACCGATGCGCGGTTGGGTTCTCGTCTCGGACAAGGGGTATTCGACCGAGGCCGATTTCACCTCCTGTGGCGAGAGGGGGGTGTCCTACGCCGAAAGCCTCCCGCCCAAGTAACACACTTTGGCGGCGATGCCCCGCGCTATGTGCCTTCGCCAAGCTCGAGGCGCACAATGGCGGTCCCGGCGGCGAGGGCAGACATCTTGGCGCGGGCAACTCCCCGCGGGAGCGGGACCATGCCACAGTTGGTGCAGGGATGAACACGGTCAGCTGGAGCGTGTTGGAGTACGGCCCGGATCGTATCTGCTACGTGCTCGGGCGTTTCCACATTCTCCGATGCGACATCGATAGCGCCGGCCATTATCACCTTGTCGCCGAGGAGGTCGAGTAGCTCGAGCGGTACCCTGGAGTTGGCCACCTCGATGGAAACCTGGTCGATCGTCGATTGGGCGAGAATCGGGAAAGTCTGTTCGTACTGTCGCCATTCCTGTCCCAGGGTCGCCTTCCAATCGATGTTCGCTTTGACACCGTATCCGTAACAGATGTGGACCGCCGTTTCCGCCGTTAGACCTGCACATGCCCGTTCCAGCGCTTCGATTCCCCAGCCACCGACCTGATCCATGAACACGTTGAACGCGGGCTCGTCGAACTGGATCAAGTCGACCCCGGCCGCCTCCAGATCTCGGGCTTCCTCGTTGAGGATCGAGGCAAAGACCATGGCTAGCTCCTGTCGATCCCCGTAATGGTCGTCCTCCAGGGTGTCGACCATGGTCATGGGTCCGGGGAGCTGCCACTTGATCGGCCGGTCGGTCAATGAACGCAGGAACCGGGCGTCTTCGACGTAGACGGGCCGCGTCCGGCTCACCGGGCCGATGACGCGCGGCACTGACGCGTCGTAGCGCTGGCGGATGCGGACGGTTGCACGATGCTCGGCGTCGACCCCGTCGAGCCCTTCGATGAAGGTGGTTACGAAGTGTTGGCGGGTCTGCTCCCCGTCGGAGATCACATCGATGCCGGCCTCTTCCTGGTCGGCCACGGCCAAACGGACCGCATCCCGCTTCGCCTCATCCAAAGCCTCGCCTTCATGCAACCACCCGGCCCAAAGTTGGTCTGTGGTGCTCAGCCACCGCGGCTTGGGGAGACTGCCAGCGATCGTGGTCGGCAGCATCTGGTTCATGTGACTCTCCGAGACTCGTTTAGACGTCACTGGAGGTTACTAAGCGGTGCGGTGCCTGCCCCTGCCGCCTGCGGACGGGTTGACCTACCCGAATTCGATCCCTTGGGCGAGGGGGAGGTCGTCGCCCCAGTTGATGGTGGTGGTCTGGCGGCGCATGTAAGCCTTCCAGGAGTCGGAACCTGCCTCCCGGCCGCCTCCGGTTTCCTTCTCGCCGCCGAATGCACCGCCGATCTCTGCACCCGAAGTACCGATGTTGACGTTGGCGATGCCACAGTCAGACCCGGCCGCGCTGAGGAACTTCTCTGCATTTTTGACCGACTCGGTGAATATCGCAGATGACAGGCCCTGGGTGACACCATTCTGGATCTCGATCGCCTCGTCGAGGGTCTCGAATTCGATCACCCACAGGATCGGGGCGAAGGTTTCCTCGCGGGTGATCGGCGCGTCCTTGGAGACAAGGGCGATGGTGGGCTCGACAAAGTATCCGGGACGGTCGATCCGGTTGCCGCCGGTTACGATGTTGGCCCCCTGATCGCGGGCGATGTCGAGCGCATTCATCATCTGCTCGATGGCTCCTTCCCCGACGAGCGGGCCCATGAGTACACCATCGTCGAGCGGGTCGCCGATGGTCACCTGCTGGTAGGCCTCGACCAGACGGGACACCATCTTGTCGGCAACTGCCTTGTGAACCAGGAGACGACGCAGGGATGTGCAGCGTTGGCCGGCAGTCCCCACCGCCGAGAACAGCGTGGCCCGAACCGCGAGGTCGAGGTCGGCGTCGTCCATGACGATCACCGCGTTGTTGCCGCCAAGCTCGAGGATGCTGCGGCCCATCCGGGAGGCCACCGCAGGACCGACTATCCGGCCCATATTGCACGAGCCGGTCGCCGAAATGAGGGGAAGCCTGGAGTCATGATTCATGGCGTTGCCCACCGTCTTGCCGTCACCGACGACCAGGTTGAACACACCCTCGAAACCGGAACCCTCCATCACCTTCGCCGCGATCTTGGTGACTGCAATCGCGGTGAGCGGAGTCCGTTCCGAAGGCTTCCAGACCATGGTGTCGCCACAGACAGCGGCAATCGCTGAGTTCCACGACCATACGGCCACCGGAAAGTTGAATGCGGAGATCACCCCGACCGGGCCCAGGGGATGCCAGTGCTCGTACATGCGGTGATTGGGTCGCTCGGTGGCCATCGTCTTGCCGTAGAGCTGGCGGCTCAACCCGACCGCAAAGTCGCAGATGTCGATCATCTCCTGGACCTCGCCAATTCCTTCCGGGAGAATCTTGCCCACTTCGAGGCTAACCAGGGCACCGAGTGCTTCAACGTTGTCTCGCAACGCCTCGCCGAGGAGCCTGATGTACTCGCCGCGTTTCGGCGCGGGGAGCAGGCGCCAACGGTCGAAGGTTTCGACGGAGTCAGCAACAACCTTGTCGTAATCGTCGACGGACGCCATCTGCACGGTGGCGAGCACTTCACCCGAAGATGGATTCACTACCTCGATCGACTCCCCAGTCGCCTCGAGCCAACCGCCGGCGTAGACACCGGAGTTGTGCTCGGCGAGGCCAAGCGACTCGAATACCTGTTCTTTGGTGATGCTCATCGTGCTGCCACCACTTCGATCTCGACCAGGAACCCGCCGGGGAGGGCGCCTGCCTGAACAGTCGACCTGGCTGGCGGTGCGTCTTGGAAGTATCCGGCGTAGACCTCGTTGACCTTCGGGAAGTCTGCGATATCGGCGAGGAAGATCGTGGTCTTGACGATGTCCGGGTAGGAGAGCCCGAGGTCACCGAGCACCAGCCCGATGTTCTTCATGACCCGGTGGGCCTGGTCTCCAACATCATCCGGCTCACGCTGGCCCGAGCTGGGATCGAGGGCTACCTGTCCAGAGAGGAAAACGAACCCGTTGGCTTCCGCTGCGACCGAATATGGCGCCAGCGGGGTGGGAGCAGATGGGGTTTCGGGGATGGTTTTGGGCAACGAGGACTCCTAGCGGTGTATATCGCCGATTGTAACGGCAAGGTGCGAGCCACCGGCAGGGGTATACGGACGCGGCCATCGTCTACGAAGGCGTCTTCGGGTCGGCTAGGAGAAGGAGTTGCCGCACCCGCAGGAGCGGGTGGTGTTGGGGTTCTCGATGGCGAACCCTGCGCCCATCAGACCATCCTTGTAGTCGAGGGTGGAACCCTTGACCATTTCGGCGCTCTGTGGGTCGACAACGACCTTGATGTCGCCATGCTCCTCAACGAAGTCGGCGTCATCAATCTCGCTGTCGAAGTACATCTCGTAGGAGAAACCCGAACAGCCGCCGGGGCGGACGGCCACCCTCAGAGCGAGGCTGGTGTCTCCTTCGGCGGTGATGAGTTCACCGATCTTGGCCGCGGCGGTGTCTGTGACGTTCACTACCTTCTGCGGCTTGTTCGACTTGATGCTGAGAACTTGTGTCATATTGCTGTTCCTATTGTACCCGGCGTTCCCCCTATCAAACAACACAGTTAGCCGCCGGCTTCCAATTACCCTGACATTGTGGTCACGCGAGACGATGTCCTCAAGGCCCTCGAAGGCGTTCGCGACCCGGAACTCGGCGGAAATGTCGTCGAGCTGGGCATGATCAGCGACGTCAAGATCGAAGGATCAACGGTTGAGATTGGCCTGGCGTTGACCATCGCCGAGTGTCCCCTCCGCAACCAGATCGAAAATGACACCAACAGGCGTGTCGCCAGTCTTCCAGGAGTCGACGAGGCAATCGTACGCACCACGGCCATGACCAAGAAACAGCGGGCCAACCTGATGTCGACCGCACGTCGACAGGCACGCGAGAACGCGGAGCCAACCCAGGTGTCCCCTACAACCAGGGTCATCGCCATCGGATCGGGCAAGGGTGGAGTGGGCAAGTCGTCGATTTCGGTGAACGTTGCGGTATCGCTGGCGAAGGAGGGGTTCCGGGTGGGCTTGCTCGACGCCGACATCTGGGGTTTCTCGGTCCCGCGAATGCTCGGAATCGAAGACCGGCTTGAAGCCCACGAAACGACAAAGCTGATCCAGCCCGCTGTCGCCCACGGGGTCAAGGTGGTGTCGACCGGATTGATCATCGAGACCGAGGAAACGGCTCTGATGTGGCGTGGCCTGATGCTGTCCAAAGCACTCGAACAGTTCCTCCAGCAGGTCGAGTGGGGTGAGCTCGACTATCTGATCATCGACCTGCCCCCCGGGACCGGCGATGTCCAGATGGCCCTGAGCCGAATGCTCCCGCAGGCGGAGATGGCGGTGGTCACCACCCCCCAGCTCGCGGCGCAGAAAGTGGCGATCAGGGTTGCCGACATGGCTCGACGTTCCCACATGCCGATCGTCGGCGTCATCGAGAACATGTCCGGCTTCGACTGCGAATGTGGCCGACACCATGCGCTATTCGGTGAAGGCGGCGGTGCCCGCCTCGCCGCCGACCTTGGAGTCAGGCTGATTTCTCGAATCCCGCTCGACCCACACGTGGTCCCCGGCGGTGACACCGGGAGCCCGGTCGTCATCTCCAGCCCGGGGTCAGCGGCAGCGCTGGCCCTGGCCCACACGGCCGACGAGCTGGTTCAGCTGATCCCGCCCGCCGACATGGAGACGTGCACGGGCCGCATCGCCAAGATGCTCGAGGAGCTGGAGTCCACTCCGGCCTGATTCGCGTCTCTCCCTCCGCATGCAACCCTCCCTCCGCTGGCGGAGGGAGTACCTCCGACCGTTAGGTCGGAGGGGAGGGTGGGGCGTTCCCACC
>JBBDMR010000121.1:0-14426 GCA_040878225.1 Acidimicrobiia bacterium | reverse complement strand
ACATCGCCGATGCTGGCGAGCAGGATGATCACCAATCCGTTGGCCGCGGTGAGGAATGAGGCCATCAGGTGCTGACTGTTCATCGTCACGGCCCACCGAGCAAAGATGAAACACGCAAGCCCGACGAAGGACATCAAGATCCCGAACACCCTCGTTGGCTCGGCCGGAAATTCTGTTCCGAGCGGGAAGAGCACCGCTGCCAAAGCCCACAAAACGACGGTTGCGCCAGTGATGATACGGTATCCGCCCAGTCCGGCGGCGCCTTCCTCTGTCTGGTATCTCGCCTCCAGACCGGAGTCAACGAACCTCAGAGTGATTGGATGAAGGCGCCCACGGTCGACCATCCCGCTCATGTGCCGAGTCTAGGAGTCTGTTGGATAATGCCGTTGCTCAGATTGGCGGAGCAGGCGCGCACAGCTCGCAAGGCCGAGGTTTCGCCACCCTCGGGCCGGAATGGCGGGGCCGAGAACGTAGCGAGTGGTGATGCATGGTTGTCAAGATGGGTGACATGCATTGTTCAACGGGCTCCTGGCCAGCCCTCAGTCGGGCATCTCAGTTCCGGGCTGGTGGGATGTGGCGAAGTCAGTCTGTGGCAGTGCCGGGTGGTGTCAGGCTCGGTTCCGGATCGGGACCAGCTCTTTCGAGCTGAAAACCCCAACGGCGGAGTAAGAGAAGCCGCCTACTTCCTCGCGGAGTTCCTCGTGGTGCAGGTTGGCTTCGTGGATGAGGTCGGCCTGTCGGGCGAATCTTCGCCGATCGATCGGGCCAGCAATCGGCCTTATGTAGCGGACCCCGACATGCCCGCAGGATTCGCACACGATCCGCTGCAATCCGCAGGTGATCGTGGTGAGCGTCTCCTCATGCATGCACAATCCGGGTCGGGTCCGCTTGACTTCCACGTGAAGGCCTCCCAGGGCAATTTCCGCCATGACCAATAGATATCGGACAAACGGACTAATCACTATGGGCCGACCGACCCAAACCTGTGGAAAATACCGCATTTGTTTCTCCACAGCTGTTAGGGGCCTGTTGCCCCGTTCCGATTGTTCGTCAGGTCAGGCCCCCAACCGGTAGCATGCTGTGCGCAAAAGGAACCGCATCCAAAGGAGGAGAAAATGGGCGAGTTCTTGGGAATCCTGATCTGGGGCCTTCTGGCCGGAATCATCATCGGGCCCCTTGCCAGGCTGGTCATGCCCGGAAAGCAAGACATATCCCTGCCAATGACGATTGTCGTCGGTGCCGTAGGTGCAATTATCGGTGGCCTGATTGCCCAATGGCTGGGAGTCGGGGACACGGACGGTATCGACTGGCTCAAGCATGCGATCCAGGTCGGGGTTGCCGCATTGGCGATTGTCGTCTACATGTCTATGTCAGACAAGTCGACAACAACGACTTGAACGTGACCGGGAGGAGCCGAGGGGAAAGCGGCTCCTCCCGTCACAACCTCAGTCGAGCGGTGGTTTGGCGACCGGAGGCGCTGACTCGCACTCCGTGTGGGCGCAGCCACAATATGGCTCGCTGCTCATTCCAGGTCCACAAGCCTCACTGCAGAACTTCTCGCCGGTGGTGACGAGACAGGTGCATACATCGTGGGCACATCTCATGACGTTCCTTTCTCCTTGCACCGACATACCCCCGCCTCCAGTCGCCGAAACCCGGTCCTTTTCCGTCCCACACCGCACATAGGATCGAGGCATGAGTGAACTCGCCGTCGAGGTAGTCCGCAGCAAGAAGAGAAAGAAGACGGCGCAGGCATACATCGTCGAAGGCCGGCTGCGGGTCCTGATACCGGAGGGAATGGAACCTGACGCCGAAGCCGGGCTCGTTGCAGACCTGGTGAGGAAAACGACGAGACGAGTCTCCTCTGAAGGTGTCAATCTCCACTCGCGGGCGGCGAAGCTGGCAAAACAATATGGTCTGCCCACACCGGCCACGATCGATTGGTCCAACCGACAGTTGCGACGTTGGGGCTCTTGCACCGTGTCGGAAGGTCGCATCCGGATCTCCGACCGGCTCGCTTCCATGCCCGAGTGGGTGCTCGACTGGGTGATTCTCCACGAACTTGCCCATCTTGTAGTCCCCCACCACGGCCCGCAGTTTCAGCAGATCGTCAGTCAGTACCAGCTCGGCGAGAGGGCGGAGGGATATCTGATCGCCCGAAGTGAGATCCGCCCTTGAGCCAATCGCGATCGACTGTCGGTAGGCAATGTGTCGACCGGCAATCTAGACGCCAGGCGGCACGGTTTGTGAACCTCCGGTACGGGTATATGGGGCACAATGTCCCAACGAGAATCTGTCTGGTTGGCCGATCGCAATGCCGTTGAATACCCCGAGCCGTCGGGGAATCACCGTGTAGATGTCGTCGTTGTCGGTGGAGGGATCACCGGGCTGACCACAGCGCTCTTAGCCCAACGCGCCGGGGCGAGCGTCGCAGTCGTCGAGCGGAATCGCATCGGCACCGGCACCACCGGACACTCCACCGGGAAAGTCACTTCTCAGCACGGGCTTATCTATCACGATCTGCTGGATCGACATGGGCCCAACGTCGCCGGTACCTATGCCGAGGCAAATCAGTGGGCGGTCGGAATGGTGTCCGAACTGGCCGCGGAGCTCGCTCCGGAAGCAGAGTTTCAGTCCTCCCCGGCGATCGTCTTTACCACAGACCCTGAGGCCACTAAACCCCTCGAGTCCGAATACGCCGCTTCACTCCGCCTCGGGCTGCCCTCGAGTCTGACCTCTGACTGCGACCTGCCATTCGATGTCGCCCTCTGCTTGCTCTTCGAGGACCAGGGACTCGTCCACCCGGCGAGATACTGTGACGGACTGGCCCGGGAGATATCGGAGCGGGGCGGGTTGATCTTCGAGGAGACGAGCGCGACCGGATTGACCGAGGATTCCGAACGCGTCGTCGTCAGCACCCGCCAAGCCGAGTTGACAGGGGCAAAAGCCGTGGTTGCCACGCTGCTCCCCTTTGTGGACCGAGCCGGATTCTTCGCCAAGACCCGCCCCGGGCGTACCTATGGCATTGCGGCTCTCCTGCGAGACCGGCCACCCCATGGGATGTATATAAGCTCCGGTTCGCCCAAGATCTCCCTACGACCTTGGGGTGAGCGCGGCCTGATCATCATCGGTGAGGGCCACGCCCCGGGTCACCCTGATGCAACCCCCGGCCGATGGGGCGAACTCGAGAGATGGGCGAGAGAGAATTTTGACGTCGAGTCATTCGAATACAGATGGTCGTCGCAGGACTATGAGACGTTCGACGGTTTACCCCTCGTCGGACGTGCCCCGCGCATGTCCCGAACTTATGTGGCCACCGGCTTTGGGAAGTGGGGGCTGACCAACGGAACAGTGGCTGCGGCGATCCTGAGTGATCTCGTGACTGGTGCAAGCAACAGGTGGCAGACAGCATTCGAGGCGACTCGCCTGCCGGGGCTGACGGGAGTGAAGAACCTCCTCGCCTTCAATGCAAAGGTGGGCAAGGAACTGGTGATAGGAACAATCAGCCGATTGAGCCCCACGGATTTGGAGGACCTTCCGCGGGGCGACGCTCGCCTGGTGGAGTTCGACGGAAAGACGGTCGGCGCCTACCGCGACGCCGGGGGAGATGTTCACGCTGTTTCCCTCACCTGCACCCACCTCGGATGCACCGTCGCATGGAACGACGCAGAGCGAAGTTGGGACTGCCCCTGTCATGGATCCAGGTTCTCGATGGAAGGTGAAGTCTTGGAAGGGCCCGCAACGGAGGATCTCGAGAAGTACACGCTCGAAGCCTGAACGCGTGTAGAGAGACCGCACATAACCCCGATCCGACCGGAGGCGGGTCCATACTTGCGCAGTTATGGCATTGCCGCTTCGCGCCATCCAGGCGATCCGACCGCAGGCGTCGCCCGGAGTCATTGCCGGAGCGGCCCTGGTAGCGGCAGTGTTCGCAGCGACACCCTTCCTCCTTCCGGATGTTTCAGACCGACTCGATGTTCCCCTCGGTGCAACCGGATTCCTCAGCACGGCCCAAGTGGGAAGCTTCGCCGTTGCTTCCTTCCTGGTCGGCAGGTTCTTACGTCCAAGACGTCGTCTCCACTACGGGGGCGTTGCCCTGCTCGCGGTCTCATGTCTCGCCTCGGCCCTCGTAACGAGTTTCGGGCTCCTCGTCCTCACCCGGGCCTTTGCCGGTATCGGGATGGGGATTCTTACCTGGATTGCATGGGCGGATGCCACCAGATTCTCCCGCGGTATCGGTGAGGTTGCTGCTGTTGCGCCGATCACCGCGGCAATCGCCTCGCCGGGCATAGCCTGGTTGGTCGAGCGTGGCGGATACCCGTGGGCATTCGCCGCACTTGCCATCCTTGCTGCGTGCACTCTGGTGTTTCGCGTCGGTTTCGCCGATCTCCCCCGCATCGGGCGCACGGTGAGCAGGTCGCGATCGAACCCGCTGCTCCTCTTCGCCCTGTTGTTACTCACCGTCGGCGGCTCAGCCGTGTTCGTTTTTGCCGTCGCCACCGGCACCGGCTTCGTCGGGATCTCCCCGGTGAACGTCGCATGGGCCCTCAGCCTCAACGCGCTCGCCGGAGTGCTCGGGACCAGGGTCAAGGCGCCCCCCCGCACCGTGGGATTCTGGCTCCTCGGGACAGCGATACCCGCCCTTGTCCTCGGTACGGTGAAAATCCCGATTGTCTACTTCCTGGCGATGGCGATGTGGGGCTTCTCCTTCTGGGTCGTGATCCCCGCAGCGTTCAAAATGCTCGTGGAGCGATCCCTCGTCGCCAGTGAGCGCATCGGGGATGCACAGGCAGTCATGGCCATGGGCAGGATGTTCGGCCCGGTGGTCGGCGGCTTGGCGATTGCCGGAGAGATGTACGGCAGGCTGTCAGTGGTTGGTGCGGCGGTCATGTTCGTAGCCGCAGCCATCATCACGGGAATCGAGTTTGGACGCATTAGGGTCGACTCCCGTGCCTAGCGGGTTGCCAAAGCCAGAGAAGGAGTGGGTCTCCGGTTTTTCAAGAAGCTATAAAGCGAGAAGCGACCTCGACCTTGAACCCCTTGCTCGCACTGCGGAGGAAGCCGTAGGCCATCTGGAGAAGCCGTCACGACAAGGTCACCCACAGTCGAGCGGGCTTCGGAGTAGGTGGAAGTAGCGTGCACATTTCCGGACCGGGGTGACGACAACGCTGTAACGCTCGGCGAAGACGATGGCGCCTCTCATGGCGTACCAATACCCGACATCCACTCGCAAGATCCGCCGCCGTAGTTCAATGCCGACGTCGGCGGGCTTCCTTGGAGCTCAGGGACCATCACCGGCTCGTCGCTCAAATCGCATGACAACGTCTCGGTGGCGGAGCCGTCTGGCAACTGCACTCGCTGTACGACGGCGCACTTTGCGTTGCTGTGTTTGTCTCAGTCACTTCATTTCCTTCCATTTGATGGGGGTTGTATGAGGAACGTCCCTCTGGTACCCGAACTTGCGCCTCCACGGGAAAAGCACAGCAACTTCCGGTCGACCGTCAGGCCGGCATAGGTTCCTGCGCCGACACCTATCGCATACACGAAGAGGTGTGATGGCGCATCCAGGTCCGTCTGTGGAACATCCACACCGGAGAACTCCTCGCCGAGCTTCGAACCGGTCTCGACGGATCGTCGCCGCCCCAGCTCAATTTCAGCGCGACGGGAGCTACCTGTTGTATCCCGATGCAGGAAACGTGCTCCGCAAGTTCTATCTCGACACCGACCACATGGTCGACTTGGCTCGAAGCCGGATCACCCGTCCGCTCACCGAGGATGAGTGCCGCCGCTTTCTCGATTCGACGACCTGCAGCTAACGGAACCATCAGCAAGAAGGCGTGCGTGGCGCGATGGAAGACAGGCAGGTCTGTGAGAGATAGACGCCCAACTGCACGATGTGATCGAATGGACGGGTGGCCACGATCGCCCTGGCGGACCCGGCAACGAAGACGGGACAATGAAAGCCCTTTACCCGCAAGGCTCCTCGTGGCGCGCTCGGGAGGACTTGAACCCCCAACCTCCTGATCCGTAGGCAGGACAGGGCACGTTCGCCTGGTGGTGCCCGCTGTCGACACATGCCGTCTAGCTGGGGTTTTGGCAGGGTTCCGGGAACAGCTAACACGACGTGACACCGGCCGACACGATACGAATGCATACATTCGACATACATCGAAGGATGGGGACGAGTGGGCGGATACTCGGCGGGCTGGTCCTCCCAAACGATCCCTCTCGCTCACAGGGACCTGAATCCGATCACGCCCGTATTGAGCAGTACCGGACTGTAGTGAAAAGGCCGTGCATACAGGCGTTCGCCCAGATGTGGCCCAGCCATGAGGTCTTTTTGAGAGCTGTGTTGTACCGTCGCTGGCCAAAGGCACCGGGATTTCTAGGGGGACGTTTTCGACGAGTACTTTCGTTGGGCAGCCTGTTTCGTGGTGCCGATCAGGCCGAGTTCGTTTCTCGGTTGAGGGGTGTTGCCGCTGATCGGGTGCTGCTGATTCCTGTTGATGTGGGAAGCGGTCGGCGATGGCGGCCGGTCTCAGATGTGGGCGATTCCGCTACCGAACTAGTGATCTCGGTCGATAATGAAGAAATGACAGCTGTCGCGCGTTCGGTCCTGGTGTTGCTGTTGGTGGTGTTGACAACATGCGGCACACCGGCCGAACCATCGGCTTCGGGTGATGGTGTGCTCGACTGTTATGAAGGGCAGGTTCACCGTGGAGCCGATATTCGAGTTTCAGGGTCCACCGAAACCGAGGTCGTCGAAGACGCGTTGGCGGAATGGGTCGAAGAGGGCGCTGAGATAGTCGAGCGTTCTGGGGACGAATCGTGGGCAGCTGTCGAAAACGGTCGAGATGTTGCGATCGCCTACCCCGAGGTCGAAGGGGACGGCGCCTGGGTGGTTCATGACGTGCAGGTCTGCGGCGAACCAGACACCGGGCCTGCCCCAACCGATGGTTCGCTCGACTGTGTAAACGAGGCCAGCTGGATCATGCAAGCCAGCTTCGACCCTGAGATCCCCGGCGATCCAAACCCGGGAGACGCAGCCCTAAAGATGTTGCAGGCCTACCAGGATGGCCACGGAGGCGAGATCGTGTTCATCGACGACAACACTGCCTCTCTTCTCATCGACGATCGGGAACAGGTTGTTGCCACCGCCATCGAGGTTCCCGCGGGGGGCTGGGCAGTCTCAACCGTTTCTGGGTGCGAGGGATACGACCTTTAGGCGAGCAAAGATGATCGACCCACATAAGTGCCGTTCTCTGTCGGTCATTAGATACATGGGCGGCTCCGCCAAGGATCATTTGCATATCTAGTGATATGCGTTGCTGACGGGGATGTTGGACCCAAGCGAGGAACTATTATGTCATCCGGTACGTCGGAACAGTTGTGAAACGTATTGCCCTTGCCGTTCTGTTGGGCTCGATCGTCGTTTCGTGTTCCTCTGAGCCGACGAGCTCAACGCCCGATGTATCGACGATGGAAGCGAGCAAGAAAGGTGAGCTCACGGTTCAGGCAATCAGACTTGCTTGTGGCGACACGTGCTCGGTGACTCCGATGTACGTACGAGATCAGCTCCTCGACATCGAAAGCCTTGACCATGCCGAACCGATACCGGTTGAGATGAAGGAAGCTATAGCCGACGCCTTCCCGGACGCAACGTTCGTGGACTTCGACGAAGTTGAGGCGATTATCGCGGAGGTCGACGCCGGCGAGGCCGTCCTGGTCAATCTGGCTCCTGTCACCGAGCTGGCCCCGGGAGTCGCTGGGGTCGACATCGCAGTCATCTCTACGTCGGTCCACGGGCAGACCATCCAGTTCACGTGGGACGGCTCCTCCTGGGTGGTCACCGAAAGCGGAGACACGGGAGTGACAGTCACCAGCTTTGTTTCCTAGAACCGCGTATTTGTGGCGGTAGCAAGGGAAAGCACCGCTCAGGACGTGCCGATCTGGGGTGGGTGAATGAAGTGAGCGGTTCCGCTTCTGAATTTTAATCTGGATCGACTCGATAACGTTCCACTCGGGACGACACCGACGACCCGCACTAACTCGTGAGAAGCAGGGAGTCGTCCCATGACGGGCACGGTCATGATTGTTACGAGAGTTGATTCGGCGGTGTCAGCTCAGATCTCGTGCTATCTGCACGGCGTCCTCTTTCGTGGGGGCGCCTTCGATGTTGACGTTGACGCCTGCCGCTGATTTGAAGGAGAGGAAGTTTCCCCCTTCGGGGATCCAAAGCGCGTTGGTGCCGTCAATATCGGCGAGTTCGAGGAACTCCACATTGGCTGCGTATCGGGCGTAGGGGGTTTCGCCACTGTTGTATCGAGTCGAGATCGCGATCAAGGTCCCGTCGGTCCCCTCGATGTCGTAGACGTCGGTTCGGCTCAACCCGGACTCCCAGACTCCGACACTCGGTTCCTGTTCGACGGTCTGCAAACCAGCAGGCAGTTCGGCGCCGATCTCGACCAGGTGAGTGGCTGGGTCAACCGTGATCGATTCTGCGAGGATCAGCATTTGGTCGCGAGTGAGGCCCGAGGCTTGGGCATAAAGCGGAACACCATTGGGGTCGACCCACCACAACCGGAAAGATCCTACGTAGGTGAATAGTTTGGCCGGTTGGCCATTGATGGTCAGATCATCAAGTGGGGAAGGGTCGGTTGCGCCTTCTGCTGAGCCTCCTTCCACACTGCATGATCCGGGTGGGCATGTGTCTTCGAATCTCGTCACCGACGGAGACACAGTCATGCCCGCCGTGGCAGCAGATCCGGTCTGGTCCGTAAAGGCAAGCATCACGACGCCAGGGGGCTGGTTGCAGACCGGTCCTTCATCGCGGAAGTACGACTCGACCGGAGCCTGCTCCGCGAGCTCGACGCTGAGTTCTGCCGGCGTATCCGAGGCGGTGACTATCGAGCTGTATCCAACGTTGGGTTTGGCGGGACAAAGCCAGCCAGGTTCGTTTCCAACCGACTCGAGAGTTCCTTCCAGAGCCCAGTATGCGCGAACCTCATCAGGGACCGATGAGCTGTCGGGACTTTCCTCCGCCGTTCCGGTCGTCGCGGGTGTGGCTGTGGGTTCCTGTGAGGCAATGGTGGACAGCGAGCCGTCGCCGCCCTGGCCCCGTATCAGCACAACCGGGACCGCGAGTACAAGGACGAAGGCAGCTGCCGATACCGCAGCGAGGACGGATCGTCGGTGGGGTCTATCAGGAAGTAGGCGGTCGTTCAGCTGTGCAGCCGCCTGATGCACATCTTGTGATGCTTCGCGAAGTCTTTCGTCTACGGTCATCATATCTCCTCGGTTCCAAGCCGCTGGGCGAGAGTTGCTCTCGCTCGGCGAAGATGGGTGTTGACGGTTTCTTTGCTGCAGTCCAGGAGCTCAGCTATCTCGGGCATCGTCATTCCTGCCACGTAGTAGAGCGCCACCACTTGAACTTGACGTTTGGGCAGACGAGCCACCTGCTCCCAGGTCTCAACACTTGTGTCCGGCAGCCTGGGAAGTTGGCTCCATCCGGAGGACACCACGGCCCGTGTCATCGCGCGCACCTCAGCCTTGGCTCGACGAAGGAAGGACCACGCGTTGTTGGCGACGACCTTGCGAACCCACCCCGCAGGCTGGTCGAGCCGGCCGACTTCATCCCACCGGCGGAAGGCCGCCATCAGAGCGTCCTGAGCGAGATCTTCGGCGCCGAGACGACTCCGAGACAACGCGAACGCCAGAGCCACCATCCCACGACGTTCACGTCTGTAGAAACTCTCGAAAGGCTCCACGCCCCGAACGATCAGAACCTCGTCGTCGACTGGTTCCTCCGTGGGATCATCGATAGTTCGCCGATGCGTCATACAAGTAACACGCACAACACGGCCCGAAGTGTGACACAAGATCGACGGGGGGCGCGGAAGGAAGTTCAACACTGCACACGACATGATCCCGACCGCAGTTGACATCTCGGCGGTAGGACCAGCGGGAGGAGCTGGCGCCTTCGTCTGCGTCCCGCCAGGCGGGTTCAGTCGTCTTGCGTGATCTCCCGGAACGGAAGTTCGGGTTCTCCATGCGCGACCAGAGCACCGTTCCAAGTCTTAATCCAACGCGACCCCAAGTGTCGACAAAGGTGAGGTCGACGTCAGGCTGTCCTGTTTCGGGGGGCCCGTGGGGCCACTCGAAGTTGTACGACCGGTGGCTCTCCGGAAAGAGCGTTTCCGACTGAGGATCTGGTCGTTAGGTCATCAGGCGATCCAGCGTCACTTCCCATCGATCGGACCACCAAACTGATCCGCCAGGAACCGAATAGGCGAGCAATATGCAGCTATTTGGTGATCTGGTCGGCGGCTTCGGATCAAGTCTGGTCGTAGAAGGGCATGCGATACTTGATTTATGGCTTACCCGTATCCGATCACCGAGCCGTATTCCAGTGGGAAACTGGACGTCGCTGATGGACATAAGGTCCACTGGGAGGTTGTCGGCAACCCTGACGGCAAGCCTGCCGTCGTGCTACACGGTGGGCCGGGATCCGGCTCAATACCAGGCCTCAGCCGCATGTTCAATCCGGAGAAGTACATGATCGTACAGTTCGATCAACGCAACTGCGGACAGAGCACCCCGAACGCGGGTGAGCCCCGAATAGACCTCTCAACGAACACCACACAGCATCTGATCGCCGACATCGAACAGCTACGAACCACCCTCGGCGTCGACAGGTGGCTCGTCTGGGGCGGATCGTGGGGAACCACACTCGGCCTTGCCTACGCGCAGACACATCCTGGCTCGGTCACCGAGCTTCTGCTTGGAAGTGTCGTCACCACCACTCGGGCCGAGGTCGAGTGGGTCACCCGAACGATGGGACGGATCTTCCCCGAGCGGTGGCAAGACTTTCATGACTTTCTGCCGCCCGATTCCCGGGACGGTGAACTCGCTTCGGCATACAACCGCCTCCTGATGGATCCCGACCCGGGAGTTCACGAACCGGCAGCGATGGCGTGGTGTGACTGGGAAGACATCCACGTATCAATCGCCGACGGCTATGAGCCGTTCCTCCGGAATCAGGATCCGAAGGTTCGGCTGTGCTTCTCCCGACTCGTAACCCACTATTGGGCCAATGCAGGTTTCCTCGAAGATGGTCAGCTATTCCGAGACGCCAGGAACCTTGCGGGGGTCCCTACCTTCTTAGCCCATGGGCGCCGCGACATAAGCGCACCAGCCGATATCCCTGTCACTCTCGCCACATCGATTCCCGATGCCGAGCTATTCATCGCCGAAACCGAGGGACACGGTGGCCCCACCCAATACCGATGGATGGCTGATATCGCTGATCGTCTCGCCGAGTAGAGACGCACGACAACCTGTCCGAATCGGACACCGAAATCAGCCGAGCCGAGCAGTTCCGCCGCACAACGCGCAGGACAAATCCGGTCTTGGTCCGAATTGACAGGGCACTATCCGCCGATCGGCAAACTACGTGCCCTAGAGAGACGTGCGGTTATGGGTGGTCTGCGTGCCTAAGCCCCCCAAGCCACGGCATTAGGAAGAGAAATGCGACTAGGAGGGCCGCCACTCCGGCCAACGCCGAGAGCAACCTGCGGGATGTGACTTTCATAGCCGGTAGTATGGACGTCCCGCCCTCGAAGTGACCGATCCCGGGTGGTCTCATAGATCGAGGATTGTGCTCGGGATCTGTTGATCTGTATCGCAATAGGGACGGCGCGCGTATCCGCCGTCTGGGTTCTAGCGTCGTGTTGGAATCAGCCCTCGGCCAGTGTCCAATCTCCGTCGGCGGTGATCTGGAATACAACTGTCCCGGTAGGACTTCGGACTGTTCCGTCGTAGGCACCAATCTCGTTGACCAACAGATCACGGGAGTTGGTGAAGGCCAGCACGACGAAGTTGGATTCACCATTGTGCGTGATCTCCATTGTTGGCGATGAAACCTCCATGGCTACGACATCATCACCGCTGCCCGAGACGCTGGCGACATTGAGCTCCAGCTCGGACAGCATGACCGCTTGGATGGTCCAGGGCCCAGAAGCCGTGATCTCGAGGAATGCCACCTCCTCACCAACGAAGAAGTTCACCGGTACTCGGCCCTGGTACGCCCCGATCTCGTTTATGAGCAGATCGATTGACTCGTTGTTGGCGTCGTAGCTTGACACTACGAAGTTGGAACCTCCGCTATAGCTGATATCCAGGACGGCCGCCTGATCCCCAGGCACCGAGAACTCGATGAAGTCATCACCCGAACCATCAACAGGGGCCGCGGTAGTGGTAGTAGTTGGCTGGGTCGTCGTGGTGGTGGGCGGTTGAGTGGTGGTGGTCGTCGTTGCAGCTTCAGTGGACGTCGTGGCCGGTTCAATTGTTGAGGTGGTAGTTCGGTCTATTCCTGTAGTGGTAGTCGTGGCGGCCGCTATCGGATCCTCATCGTCGTCTCCGCCGATGCTCCCTATCGCGCCCAGCACAATGATGACTGCGAGGACTATGAACCACCAACGTCGGTAGAACGGCGTTCCGTCGGTTTTTTGCTGCTCGATGTCCATGGTGTTGGCCATCGGCAATTACGTCCCATTCCTTGAACGCACGGCACACCTCTGCGCCCCTTACTCGTCCTCGAGCGAAGACCAGGATGGATCGTGAATCGTAATTGAGCGAACCACGGACAGTTCCCCGTGATGAGCATGGCGCACAAAGACTGCCAAGACCTCCCCAGACTCGGTAGCCGAAGGAACCAGCAGACCGCCCATACCAAGCGTGTCGGCAGCGTCACCGACTGCCTGAAAAGGCGCCCAATCGCCACTAATGGACTCCCGCCCCAGGCCAACTTCCGCCAAGGCTTCTTCGCTCCGTAGGTCTACAACATCGAGGCTCGTGACCGCAATGGTGTGGACCCTTCGAGGCAGGAAGGAATCGGGTCCTCGTGCCTGTCCCTCGGCCATTCTCAGGAACTCAGCTCGACAAGTGCTGATGGGCCGGGCGAGGTAAAGCGTCTCTGTGCCCGCCGGGTTCCAGCGTCCGCCGGTCATTCGAGCGCCCTCTCCTGAGAGCGGGTTCCTGCGTTCGGCCGTGTGTCGATAGAAAACGCCATCGATCGAAGTTGGCCCGAGTACATCGAGAGCCAGATATAGATCGATCTCAGGCATGATTCCCGCCGGCGGCTAGACGACGATGCCGTCCGCTAGGGCTTCGATCAATCCGACTACAGATTTGAAGTCACCGGCGTTGATTCGTTGGGCAGGGCTGTCGCCGTCAAGAAGCTTGTTGGGGGAGAGGATCCATAGGTTGGCATCTTCGGGTTTGAGCACAGATCTGAGTTCTTCCGCCACGTACGCGAGTTCCAGAAGTCGCTGCCGAGACAGCTTCTGGGGTTCAGCAGCTCCGGTGGACCATCTACTTACTGATCGGGCGCTTGCATCAACGATCTCCGCGATCTCGTCATAGCTGAGATGCGTTGAACCAGAGATCGTGCTGATCTTCTGCGCGACTGCGGTGCTCAAAGCCGGGCTCTCCTGTCATGTGGACTGTCGGTACTAATGTACCCTAGTCTGTCGACTATAGTGTCGTCTAGTATGACGTACCCGACGAGCTAGGACTGATGCAAGATGGGAATCGAATTCCATCTGGGGCGAAACGATCACAAGGTGACAGAGGACTTCCTCAGCGGTGGACACCGTGTAGTCGATGGGATCACAGTTGAAGCCCACAATGTCCAACGCCAGCAGGAAGTAGTCGAAGCTGCTCAACGGGCGGGGGTGTCCGTTCGAGTCGACCTGCTCCTCGAGAGGCTGACCAATCCTGGCTTTGATTACGGTCCACTTCCCTACCTACGGGATGATGGCATCAGCAACCGAATCCTGCGCACGTCCCGGGCTGAACGCTCCCGTCTGGTGGATGCAACATTGGAATTCCAGCAGCCGGTTGTAACTCAGCTCGTTGCACCTCACGTGTTCGCATCCGACGATCGAGACGATCACCTCATACTTGAGCTCGCCGAAGAGACTCTGCAGACAGTCGGGAGCTCGGATCTCCGTGTGGTGGTCGCCGCCAACCGCGATCGCCTCGTCCGCAATGACGGCCAGGCTGCTCGCCACCTGGCTGACAGCCTTGCCGGGCTTGGTGTTTCAAATCTCGAGCTTCGGGTTTCGCCGACCGGCGACCGCGACATGTCGCTCAGCAAGGTGCGATCCATCTTCTCGGTAGTCGCGGACTTTGAAGAGAGCATCCAGAACGTCGTTCTCGGCTACCAAGGGATCATCGGACCGGCAGCCCTAGCTTCGGGTGTGTCTGAGGGGTTCTCCGTTGGTATAGGACTCCGAGAAAAGTACGACTATTCAAGCCTGCGCCAACCAAGACGGGGCGGGGACAGCAGCTACGGGCCTCAGCCAGGTGTCTTTCTCCCAACCGCTGGTTCGACCGTGGCAAGAAGGATGGCCGCCGACCCGCGA
>JBBDMR010000120.1:0-14435 GCA_040878225.1 Acidimicrobiia bacterium | reverse complement strand
GCCAGGTCTTCGATGCTTTGGGGGTTTTCGAGACTGGTCAGGTCTCCCGGGTCCTGGCCGAGGGCTACGGCTTTCACCACCCGGCGCATGATCTTTGCCGACCTGGTCCGCGGGAGGTCATCGACCCACTTGATGCTCGATGGTCGGAATGCCTTGCCCATGGTCGTTGCGACCGCATCGGAGATCTGCCCGGTGAGGACGTCGGTGATCTCGGTCCCGGGGGCGGGCACCAGGAACAGCCGAATGGTTTCACCCTTGACGTCGTCGGGGACACCGATGGCAGCTGCCATCACCACCTCCTCGCGGGCAACCGCGACAGACTCGATCTCAGCCGGGCCGATCCTCTTGCCGGCGATGTTGAGGGTGTCGTCTGAGCGACCGTGGAGGTACCAGAATCCGTCTTCGTCGACCTCGGCCCAGTCGCCGTGGACCCATGTGTCGGCGAATCGAGTCCAGTATGTCTCCAGGTAGCGCTCCGGGTCCTTCCAGAACCCGCGTGTCATCCCGGGCCACGAGCCGCGAATCACCAATTCGCCAACCTCACCGCGTACCGGATTTCCGTCCCGGTCGTACACGTCGGCGTCGATCCCGAGCGATGGTGCTCCGAGTGCGGTCGGCTTGATCCCCTGGAGGATGTTGCAGGACAGAATGCATGCCCCGACTTCGGTGCCTCCCGAGATGTTGATGATCGGCCGCTCCGATTCGCCAACCTCTTCGAAGAGCCATCGCCATGGCTCCGGGTTCCACGGCTCTCCGGTCGAGCCGAAGGTGCGGAGACGGGACAGATCGTGCTTTCGAGCTTGTTCGGACCCGTACGGTTGGAGGGCCCGGACCAATGTGGGCGACAGCCCGAGGATCGTGATCCCGAGGTTGTCGACGACCTGCCAGATCCGGTCAGGGCCTGGATAATCGGGAGCGCCGTCGTATGTGGCTATGGCCGATCCGTTGGCGAGACCGGCGACGACCATCCACGGCCCCATGATCCAGCCCATATCGGTCGACCACATGAGCACGTCGTCACGGGTCACTTCGAGTTGGAATGCACCCTCCTCGGCGAGCTTGACGGTCAGGCCGGCGTGCACGTGCACCGCTCCCTTGGGACGTCCCGTGGTCCCCGAGGTGTAAGCGAGTAGGACAGGGTCCTCGGCATATGTTCTCGCAGCAGGTTGCGGAACTGCATTCTCCATTTCCTCGTGCCACCAGCGGTCCCGCCCTCCAGTCATCGGGGTGTCGTCCCGGGGCAGGTAATCGACCACGAGGACCGAGTCGACGCCACCGGTGCTCTCGATGGCGATGTCGGCGACCTCTTTCATCCGGACCAATGACCCGCGCCGCTGATAGCCGTTGGCGCAAATGACCGCTTTCGGCTTCGGGTCCTCCAGTCGTGTCGCCACCGCCTCAGCTCCGTAACCGGAGAACACCGGGATGAAGATCGCTCCGATCCTGGCGACAGCCAGAAGGGAGACCACGGCTTCTTCGCTCATCGGTAGATACACGGCAACCGCATCCCCTCGGGCAACGCCCAACGCGGTGAGCGCCCCGGCGAGAGACTCCACGGATCGGTGGAGTTCGCCGTAGGAGAGCTCCCGTTTCTCGCCTGACTCCTTCTCAGAGCGCAGAGCGAGAGCGTCGGGATCGTCGAGCCATCGATCGACGCAGGCAACGCTGAGGTTGAATCCACCGTCTTTGAACCACGTCGCCCAGGGGTGTCCCCTCGAAGTGTCTCTCACGATTCGATACGGCGGGTCGAAGGGCAGGCCGAGAAAATCGACGACAGCCGACCAGAACCATTCGGGGTCTGCAGTCGAACGTCTCAGGAGGTCCGGGTAAGTCTCGATGTGGTGCTGCGACATGAATCGGGCGGTGTTGCTGACTGCTGCCCGGTCCGGGCCGGCGGTCCAAACGATGTCGTATTCCAAAGCTGATCCTTATGCCTTGCCGTGGGCGTTCAGGCTAACGCGGCCTGAAACACTCACCGGTTGGAACAGCCCCCGGGCCGCCACTTGTAATGTCCATCCGATGAATGCGACCAACCAGGAAGTCGAAGGCCCTCAGACCGGGGCAGTTGCGAGCGACCCCCACGGCGATCGGCTGTTCCGTCGCCGTGTGGTGACGGTGGTTGTGATCCTCCTCCTTGCGGCCGCCGGACTCTGGGTCGTGGACCAGATCTCGGCCCTCCTATTCATGGTCTTCGTCGCGTTGTTCGTCGCGGTTGCGATGGAGCCTCCCGTGCACACCCTTGCCAAGAGGGGATGGTCGCGGGGAGCCGCCACCGCACTGGTATTCCTCGCTGCGGTGATCGTCACCGCCGTTTTCCTCGTCGCGCTGGTGCCCCTTCTCGTGAGTCAGGGAAGTCAACTCATCGACCAGCTGCCCAGGTATGTCGAGTCGGTGAGCCTTCTGCTCGAGGATTGGTTCGGGTTCGAGATTTCCCAGAGCGAGATCTCGGACCAATCCAATGCCGCACAGGACTGGGTCACCGAGAATGTGGGCAGCCTCCTCGGGGGAGTGGTCGGTTTCGGCTCGACAGTGTTCGGCTTCATCTTTTTCGTGATCACCGTCGGGCTCTTCTCCTTCTACATAGTCGCCGAGCTTCCGAAGTTGCAGCAGACCGTTCTCTCGGTGCTGACACCGGAGCGACAGAAGCGGGCCATCGAAGTCTGGGAAACCGCAGTGGAGAAGATGGGTGGGTATATCTATTCGAGGTTGATCCTCGCCGTGCTCGGGGGGACGCTTGCCACCATCTTCTTCACGGCCCTGAAAGTCCCGTTCAGCGTGCCACTCGGGATCTGGATTGGTGTGCTCAGCCAGTTCGTTCCCGTTGTCGGCACCTATCTCGCGGCGATCCTGCCCGCGATCGTGGCGCTTTCGGTCAGCGAGACCACAGCCCTTTGGGTCGTCGTGTTCTTTGTGATCTACCAGCAGATCGAGAATTTCCTCATTTCCCCGAAGATCACCGAGCGCACGATGTCGCTCCACCCGGCAGTGTCAGTAGCGGCGATCATCGCCGGCGGGTCGCTTATGGGGCCGATAGGAATAATTCTTGCTTTGCCATTCGCCGCCATCGTCCAGGCATTGATTTCAACCAGCATTCATCGGCACGAAGTGGTGTATCAGGGTCGCGAAGAAGTCGCGTCAGACTGACAGAAAGCCGACCGGGCCGTTTGTTATTACGGCGACATCGCTTTACCTTTGTCCATAATCGGGATATATTTCCGGCGGCCCTTCTTTCTGTATGTCTGAAGGTCCGAGGTAGGAGCCCCAGGTTCCGATCCTTGAAGTAAGCCAATTAAGGGAGGAAGAAAATAGTGCGATCCCTGCGCACAAAGCGCGCCATCCGATGGATGTCGCTCCTCGCCGTGTTCGCTCTCGTAGCTGCCGCCTGTGGCGATGCAGAACCAACCGAGACGACCTCTGGTGAAGAGGAGACAACGACAACCGCCGAGGCGCCAGAAGAAACCACCACGACGCTTGCGCCCGTGGAAGGTGACTGCCCGGACGCATTCTGTGTGAAGTACAACATTCACCCGGATGCCACCTGGGCCGATGGTGAGCCCGTGACCGCGACAGACTTCGCGTTTACGTACGACACCATCATGAACGATCAGCTGGATATCACCAGCCGTGAGGGATACAACAAGATGACCAGTTACGAGGTTGTCGACGACAAGACGTTCCTCGCTGTATTCGGTGAGTTGTATGCCCCGTGGCAGACGATGTTCAGCGCGATCATGCCCGCCCACGTTCTGGAGGGCCAGCCCTTCAATAGCGTGTGGGACGAGATGATCACACTCGGATCCGGCCCATTCACAATGACCGAATGGACTCCGACCGAGCGCATCGTTCTGGAACGGAATGCAAACTATTGGGCATCCGAAGAGCGCGCCTCAGGCCAGCCTCTCGGTGACGTCCAGACCATCAACATCGTCTTCCTCGAAGACTCGCAGACCCAGATCCAGGCCCTCAGGGGTCAGGAGATCGACATGTTCTACCCGCAGCCTCAGGTTTCGCTGGTGGAAGAAGTCGACGCGATCGAAGGTGTCGAGTGGGAAGCCGGTCTCGGTCCGGTCTGG
The DNA here is from genome assembly GCA_040878225.1 of Acidimicrobiia bacterium. Classification (GTDB taxonomy): domain Bacteria; phylum Actinomycetota; class Acidimicrobiia; order Spongiisociales; family ZC4RG35; genus MA-ANB-1. Next base: position 10,362 of record JBBDMR010000120.1, on the reverse strand, counting down.
GAGCATGTCGACTTCAACCACACGGACCCGCTTCTCTCGCAGAAGTTCGTCCGTCAGGCCATCGTCAGCGGTATCGACCGCGACGCGATCGTCGAAGCCGTGGTGCGCCCCATAGCCGCTGACGCCGTGCAGCTGAACAACAGTGTTTGGCTGAACACCAGCTCCAACTATGAAGATCACATGACGCAGTACCCCTACGACCCCGTTGCCGCTGAGGCCTTCCTCACGGACAATGGATGCACCCGTGGTTCCGATGGAATCTACGAGTGCGACGGGCAGCGACTCTCCTTCAACTGGGCCACAACGGCCGGTAACGAAGGACGCGAGTTGCAGTTCGCCCTGGCGCAGGCAAACCTCGCTGAGGTCGGTATCGAAGTCAATGCGGCTTTCGGTCCTGCCGCCGAGGTGTTCGCCGATGAGCACTTCTACGGTGACTCGTCGGTGTGGCAGATCTTCAACTTCGCATGGGTCGGTTCACCTGACCCCGCCGGCGGTAACACGCTGTACTACTGCGAGGGTGGAGCTCCCACCGGGTTTGGCGACATCAACAACCTGCAGTACTGCAACGAGGAAGTGGATGCTCTCATCAAGCAGACAGACACGGAGGTCGACCCGGCCGCCCGCGCTGCTCTGTACAACGAAGCAGACGCTCTCTGGCTGGAGGAAGTCCCGTTGATTCCGCTGTACCAGAAGCCGACCTTCTTCGCATGGAACTCCGCGATCCTCGGACCGCAGGACAACGCCACGCAGATTGGCCCGTTCTGGAACATCGGTGCATGGACCGGCAAGGAACTGGTCACCTTTGGTGCTGACCAGGAGCCCGAGTCGATGAACACATTCGAGCCCGATGGCAACCTGTTTGCCGCTGGCATGGTCGCTACGGCTGTCCTGGAAGGTGCCTACACGGTGCTTCCTGACTTCTCGTACAAAGAAGTGCTCATCACGAGTGCTGAGCCGATCGTTCCCGCTGGGGGATAGTTCGGTCAAGCGATAAGCGATTAGGAAGAGGGGGTTGCCTTGGCAACCCCCTCTTCAATCCCCGAGCCGGCAGGACCGCACGATGACGGTCCGCCATGTAGAGTTGAGGAAAGCTTCCCAGTAGGACGAGAGGCAAATGGGCACATTCATAGCGCGGAGATTGCTCTACAGCATTCCGGTATTGGTTGCAGCGACGATGCTGGTCTTCTTCGGTATGACCGCCGTGACCGACCCGATCTCACAGATCCGACTGATTCCGAATGTCAGCCAGTCGACGATCGACAACATCATCGAACGCAAGCACCTCGACGAGCCCATCATCGCCCAGTACGGATTCTGGGTGAAGGACGTGTTCGTCAACCAGTTCGGTAACACGGCCCTCGGCGACAAGCCGATCTGGCCCGACCTCTCCCGGGCTATCGGCAACACGATGCAACTCGTATTCGTTTCTGAGCTCATCGCTGTGGTACTCGCGGTGATCCTCGGTGTGTTCTCTGCCAAGAAGCAATACAGTTTCTTCGACTACGCCACGACGACAATCAGCTTTTTCGGCTTCTCGGTGCCGATCTTCTGGTTCGCCCTGATCCTTCAGGCGCTCGCCACCGCATTCTTCCTGAAGACCGGCATCCGGCTCGTCTACACCTTCGGACAGAGCTCATTTGCGCCGGAGAACCCGTTTCTCGACAGAATTCAACACATGGTTTTGCCTGTTTTGACATTGTCATATGTGTCGATCGCGACCTACTCCCGCTACCAGCGGGCCTCGATGCTCGAAGTCCTGCACTCGGACTACGTGCGAACTGCGCGGGCCAAAGGGGTGAAGGAGAGGGTTGTGACCATGAAGCACGCTCTCCGCAATGCGATGATCCCGGTGGTCACAATCGCAGCCCTGAGCTTCGGTGCCGTACTCGGCGGAGCGGTGATCACCGAGACTATCTTCGCCTGGCCGGGGATGGGCAAGCTGTTCATCGACGCGCTGAACCGGGGAGAGGTGTTCACTTTGATGGCCTGGTTGATGATCACTGCGGTCGCGGTTATCTTCGCCAACCTCGTGGCGGACATCGTCTACGGCTGGCTCGACCCGAGGATCCGATATGACTGACCAAAAGACGCCACAACACGAGTCTCTCGAAGCGGCCCAGACCCAGCTCGCCCTGGACTCGATGCATCTCGAGGGGCTTGAGATCGTGTCACTCACTCAATGGCAGCTGGCCCGGCGGAAGTTCTTCCAACACAAACTGGCCATGACCTCGTTGGTGATCCTGTTGTTCGTATTCACCGCAGCGCTGCTGGCCGACTACATCGCCCCTTACGGCTATGCCGAACCGGACGTGCCCAACCGTTCCCTGGGGCCGACCCTTGAAGCTCAGCACTACTTCGGCACGGACAAGATCGGCAGGGACTACTTCAGCCGCACCCTCTACGGGACGAGGACTTCGGTGTACGTCGCCTTCATCGTTGCCGGGCTGTCGACAGCGATCGGGGCGGTCGTCGGAGGGATCGCCGGCTACTACGGCGGCGCCGTCGACAACATCCTGATGCGAATCACCGACCTTTTCCTCACTGTCCCCTTCCTCGCAATCCTCCTTGTGCTCTCTGCTTTCCTCGGAGCGGGCAGCCCGGTGCGGGTGGCGATCATCCTCGGCCTCCTGTTCTGGACCGGGCTCGCCCGGATTGTGCGAGGGGAGTTCTTGAGTTTGCGGGAGAAGGAGTTCGTCGAAGCGGCGAAGGTCCTTGGTGCGTCCGACAAACGGATCATCTTCCGCCACATCCTGCCCAACACAATGGGTCCGATCATCGTCAATGCGACGCTCACGGTCGCCGCTGCAATCCTTGTCGAAGCAGCCTTGAGTTTCCTCGGGTTCGGCGTGCAGCCCCCCTTCCCCGCCCTCGGGGTCCTCATCGCAGAGGGACAGGATTCACTGACGACATTGTGGTGGCTCGCCACATTCCCAGGCCTGACAATCGTGTTGATTGCCTTGTGCATCAACTTCGTGGGTGACGGCCTCCGCGACGCACTCGATCCGAAGCAACGCGTCAAGTGACAGAACCGGTTCTCTCTATTCGCGACTTGGTCGTGGAGTTCGACACGACCGACGGGGTAGTTCATGCCGTCGACGGTGTCAGCTACGACGTCTATCCCGGCGAAACGCTCGGAGTCGTTGGCGAGTCGGGTTCGGGCAAGAGCGTCACCGTTATGGCAGCACTGGGCCTGATCCAGGTCCCGCCGGGCCGGATCGTCAGCGGTGAGGTGCTTTACCGCGGCCGCAACATCCTCGGACTTCCCGTGGAGGAGCTGCGCAAGATCAGGAACAAAGAGATCGCGATGATCTTCCAGGATCCGATGACATCGCTGAACCCGGTTTTCAAGGTCGGCCATCAGATTGCTGAGGCCCTCCTCGTCCACGACGACGACCTATCCGACGATGACGCCCAGAAGCAGACCATCGATCTCCTCGAAATGGTCGGTGTTCCGAATCCTGCCCGTCGCTACGACCAGTACCCCCACGAATACTCCGGCGGAATGAGACAGCGCGCGATGATCGCCATGGCGATGGCAAACAGGCCGTCGGTCCTGATCGCCGACGAGCCGACTACTGCGCTCGACGTGACCATCCAGGCCCAGGTGCTGGAAGTCATGAAGGTGGCCGCGGAGGAGACCGGGGCCGGCACGGTGCTTATCACCCATGACCTCGGTGTTGTGGCCGAGATGGCAGACCGGGTGGCAGTCATGTACGCCGGGCGCGTCGTCGAGACCGGGACCGTCGACGAGATATTTCACAGCCCCCGCCATCCCTACACACTGGGGCTGATGATGAGCTTGCCCAGGGTGACCGGGGAGATGGAAAAGCTCCTGCCGATTCCCGGCAACCCTCCGTCGGTGATCAACCTGCCCCCCGGATGTGCCTTCCACCCGCGCTGTCGGATGTCGGAAGGTCGCGAATTGTGCCGGACCGTTGTACCCGAGATCGTCCAGGCTGGCGAGGGTCATGGCAGTGCCTGCCACTTCCCCGATGAGGTCGCCCTGGAGGCGGAGCGTGAGGCAACTGTGACCGGGCTCGAGGTCTAGGTGAGCGATGGTGGTTGAAGGGAACCTTGCGAGCGGGACTCAGACCGCAGCTCCCGATGGGGTGGTCCTCAGTGTGCGGGACCTCAAGATGCACTTCCCGATCAAGGAAGGTCTTCGTCGGAAAACGGTCGGTCATGTATATGCGGTCGACGGTGTCTCTTTCGACGTCGGGCAGGCCGAGACCCTGGGTCTCGTTGGTGAGTCCGGCTGTGGGAAGTCGACGACAGCAAGGGCGATAATCAGGCTTCTCGACCCCACCGACGGCGTGGTCAACTTCATGGGCACTGATATCACCAGGCTGAGCCGCAAGGACATGCGCCCAATCCGCAGAGACATGCAGATTGTCTTCCAGGACCCTTATGCGTCACTCAACCCGAGAATGACAGTCCGTGAGATCGTGGCTGAGCCGCTTCGGATCCACGGAATGTATGACGACGGGGGAGCGGACCGGGTGGCCGAGTTGCTTCGCACCGTCCAACTCTCACCGGAGCACGGGAATCGGTTCCCCCATGAGTTCTCCGGTGGCCAACGCCAGCGCATCGGTGTCGCCCGAGCCCTCGCCCTCAATCCGCGGATGCTCCTGCTCGACGAGCCGGTGTCGGCTCTCGACGTCTCGATCCAGGCGCAGGTGATCAACCTCCTCGAAGAGATCCAGGGTGAGCTCGAACTCTCGTACTTGTTCATCGCACACGACCTTTCGGTGGTGCGTCACATCTCTCACCGTGTTGGTGTCATGTATCTCGGCCATATCGTGGAGATCGGGACCCGCGAAGAGATCTTCCAGAATCCCACCCACCCGTACACGCAGGCGCTCCTTTCTGCGGTGCCCATCCCCGACCCGAGGGTCAGGGACAAACGGGACCGGATCGTGCTCGCCGGTGACGTCCCCAATCCGGCCAACCCGCCATCAGGATGCGTTTTCAGGACCAGGTGCTGGAAGGCACAGGACATCTGTGCCGAAGAGGAGCCACCCTTGGTCGAGCAGTTCGGGCATCTCAGCGCTTGTCACTTCGCGACGCCGGTCGATGTGATCTCCAAAGCCAAGGCCTGACCGACCCAGCGTCCGCCAGACCCTGAAATGATTCTGGCCGGCCCGACATATACCCGGGCAACGCGTAGGACGAGAGGCAGGTGCATGGGAACTTTCATCGCTCGGCGGCTGCTCTACAGCCTCCCGGTCCTGATCGCCGCGACCATGCTGGTCTTTTTCGGCATGACAGCAGTCACCGATCCGATATCCCAGATCAGACTCACCCCGAACGTGAGCCAGATCACCATCGACAACATCATCGAGCGCAAGCATCTCGATGATCCGATCTTCGTCCAATACGGTTTCTGGTTGAAGGACGTCGTGTTCGACCGATTCGGCAACACCGCACTCGGCGACCAGCCGATCTGGCCCGACCTGTCCCGGGCGATCGGGAACACCCTGCAGTTGGTGGCTGTCTCCCAACTGATCGCCGTGGTCCTCGCGGTGTTCCTTGGAGTGTTCTCGGCGAAAAAGCAGTACAGCTTCTTCGACTATGCAACCACCACGATCAGCTTCTTCGGCTTCTCGGTGCCCATCTTCTGGTTCGCTCTGATCCTGCAGGCCCTGGCAACCGCTTTCTTCTTGCAGACGGGAATACGACTGGTGTACACATTCGGTATTTCCTCGTTCGACCCGGCAAATCCTTTTCTCGACCGGATCCAGCACATGATCCTCCCCATCGTCACTCTGTCCTACGTGTCGATTGCGACCTTCTCCCGGTTCCAGCGAGCATCGATGCTGGAGGTGTTGCACTCCGATTACATCCGCACCGCTCGCGCCAAGGGTCTGAGGGAGAGAACCGTTACCTTCAAACACGGGTTGCGCAACGCCCTGATTCCGGTGGTGACGGTTGCCGCCCTCAACTTCGGCGCCGTGCTCGGAGGGGCGGTGATCACCGAGACCATCTTCGCCTGGCCGGGTATGGGCAAGCTGTTCATCGACTCGTTGAACCGGGGTGAGGTCTACACGCTGATGGCCTGGCTGATGATCACCGCGGTTGCCGTCATCTTCTTCAACATGGTCGCCGACATCATCTACGGCTGGCTCGACCCGAGGATCCGTCTGGGCTGACGAGCGGTCTAACCTCCCCTCATGCCGGGGCCACTCGAGGGGATCACTCTTATCGAACTCGCGGGACTGGGTCCTGCCCCTTTCTGCGGGATGGTTTTTGCCGATCTCGGCGCCGATGTGATCCGGGTCGACCGTGTCGGTGGCGGCGCCACGCCGCTTCCGCTCGAACCCCGGTTCGATCTCCACCAGAGGGGGAAACGTTCGATCGGTGTCGACCTGAAGAACCCGGACGGTCGCAAGGTCGTGCTCGACCTCGTCAGCCGGTCAGACGCCCTGATCGAGGGCTTTCGCCCCGGTGTGACCGAAGGGCTGGGAATCGGGCCCGGGGAGTGTCTCGGGGTCAATCCCGCTCTCGTCTATGGGCGGATGACCGGTTGGGGCCAGGAGGGTCCCTACGCCGCAACCGCAGGCCACGACATCGACTACATCGCCACCTCCGGGGTTCTGCACGCCATCGGCCCCCACGCCACACCGGCGGTCCCTTTGAACCTCCTGGGTGACTATGGGGGCGGAGGGATGCTGCTGGTTGTAGGAGTCCTCGCCGCTCTCATCGAGGCCCGGAGGTCCGGTTCGGGCCAGGTCGTCGACGCCGCGATGGTCGATGGATCGGCGCTGCTCAGCACCTCGATCCACGGCCTGATGGCAGGCGGAGGGTGGTCCGACCAACGGGAGTCGAACTTCCTCGACGGGGGAGCGCCGTTCTATGCCGTCTATGAGACTGCCGACGGGCGCCACATGGCTGTAGGCGCTCTCGAGCCGGCCTTCTTTGCCGTTTTCGTCGATCGGCTCGGGCTCGTCGATGTTCCCCACCAGCTGGACCGGGAGCGCTGGCCGGAGATGCGGGAAATGTTCTCCAATGCGTTCCGGGAACTTACCCAGGCGCAATGGGTGGAAGTGTTCGCCGGAAGTGACGGATGCGTCGCGCCGGTGCGGTCGCTGTCTGCGGCTCCAGGCGACCCCCACCTCGAGGCACGGGGCACCTTCGTCGAAATCGACGGTGTGGTGCAGCCGGCCCCGGCCCCGCGTTTCGCCACAACTCCGGCCGCCACGCCATCGCCACCCTCCCTGCCCGGCGAGCACACGGATGAGGTTCTCGCTGACCTGGGCTATAGCCCTGAGGGAATCAGTAAACTCCGTGATGACGGAGCTGTCGGCTGACCACGGAGGAGATATGAACCAGGAAGCGGTGCTCGCAGAGCGCGCCGAGATCGATGCGGTTGTAGAGGGCAAGACGATTGTCGACTACTTCAACCGCAATGCCGACCGCCACGGCGACAAGCCCGCTATCCACTGGAAGGACAACGGGGTCTTCCAGGATCTGACATGGTCCCAGTACCGCTCGGTGGTCCACCAGGCCGCTGCAGGTCTCGCTTCCTTGGGCGTTGCCAGGGGCGAATTTGTCGCAATCATGGCCGGCAACCGCCCCGAGCACGTGATCGCCGACTACGCGGTTGTCCATTCCGGTGGCACCCCGGTCACGATCTACTCCACCCTTGCCACCAACCAGATCCAGTACATCGCCGACAACTGCCAGGCAACTGTGGCGATTCTGGAGAACCTCGAGTTCATGAAGCGTTGGGAGGAGGTCCGCTCCGAACTGCCGAACCTTCGCTACGTGGTCCTCATGGAGGGCGCGGAGAACTACGACACCGCCGACTGGGTGCTGTCGTGGGACGAAATGCTGGCCAGAGGCACCCAAAAGCTTCAAGAAGACCCCGAGGTCGTGAACCGAGCGATCGATTCGATCACGCCCGACACGCTGGCCACCCTCATCTACACCTCGGGCACTACCGGCACGCCCAAAGGCGTGATGATCAGCCAGCGCAACGTGGTGTGGACAGTCGAGTGCCTCAGGCGTGGCGCCAACCTCAAACTCGGCGCCCGGATGGTCTCCTACCTCCCTCTGGCTCACATCGCCGAACGGCTCGCGACGCATTACCTCGGCACGTATCTCGCTGGAGAAGTCTGGTTCTGCCCGAACCTCGCCGGAGTCCTCGACTACATCGTGGAGGCCCGTCCCACGTTGTTCGTGGCTGTGCCCCGTGTCTATGAGAAGTTCCATTCCAGGCTCATGGCCCGCTTCGAAGATGCCTCAGGGATCAAGGGCTTTCTGCTCAACAAAGCGCTCGAGACCAATCGGGCCCGTGTCGAAGCCGAAGAGCATGGCGGCTCCGGAGGGTTCCTCGCCGGTGTCCTCGACAAGATTGCCCTGTCCAAAGTACGTGAGGGGCTGGGGATGGACCAGGTGGAGATCGCCATCACTGCTGCTGCGCCGATCAACCCCGACCTGATCCGGTTCTTCAACACTATCGGCATTCCCCTGTTCGAGCTCTACGGGATGTCGGAGACGACCGGGCCGGCGACGACCAATCTCCCCGGTGCGGCGAAGATTGGATCAGTTGGCAAAGCGCTCCCGGGTGTCGGGGTGAAGCTCGATGAGGATGGCGAAGTGTTGATGAGCGGCGGGGTGATCACCGCCGGTTATTACAAGCTGCCCGAGGAGAGCGCCGAGAGTTTCGATTCGGATGGGTGGCTGCACAGCGGTGACCTGGGCCGGATCGACGACGACGGTTTCCTCTGGATTGTCGGCCGCAAGAAGGAGATCATCATCAATGCCGCTGGCAAGAACATTGCCCCGGCCAAGTTGGAGACGCTCCTTGGCAACCACCCGCTGGTCTCCAAAGCCTGCATGGTCGGCGACGGGAGGAAGTTCCTCACCATGGTCATCGCGATCGACCATGAAGAGGCCCCCGCGTGGGCTGAGTCACGCGGACTGCCGTATCACGACCTGGCATCGTTCTCCCAACTCCCCGAAGTGCAGGAGGAGATCAAGGTTGCGGTCGAGTCGGCGAATGAGTCGGTGGCCCGGGTCGAGCAGGTCAAGAAATGGGTCGTGGTCGGTGACGAGTGGACCCCGGAGTCGGGCGAAGTGACACCCTCGTTGAAGCTGAAGCGCCATGTGGTGGTGGAGAAGTACACCGACGAGATCGAGAACCTCTACCAGGGCGTGTGATCCGGACCTGTGGAGCGACGACTCTTCGAACCTGACCACGATCTCTTCCGCGAGTCGGTGCGGGAGTTCGTGGCCAGGGAGGTCACGCCGAACGTAGACCGCTGGGAAGCTGCCGGGATCGTCGACAAAGAGATGTTCCGCAAGGCGGGCGAGGCCGGGATTCTGGGGATGGCCATTCCCGAGCAATACGGAGGCGGCGGCAACGCCGACTTCCGCTTCAACACGGTTGTCATCGAGGAACTGGGGCGGGGCAAAGCGTTCGCCTCGGGCATGTGCATCACCCTCCACAACGATGTCTGCCTCCCTTACTTCACCAGGCTCAGCACCGACGAGCAGAAGCAACGGTGGCTCCCGGGAATGGCCTCGGGCGACCTGATGTCGGCGATTGCGATGACCGAGCACGGTGCCGGTTCCGATCTGGCGGGGATCGCGACGACGGCGATGCGGGACGGCGATCACTATGTCGTCAACGGCTCCAAGACCTTCATCACCAACGGGATCAACTCCGACGTGGTGATCACCGCAGTCAAGACCGACCCCTCCCTGAGCCATGCCGGGATGAGCCTGCTGGTCATCGAAGACGGGATGAAAGGCTTCACCAGGGGCAGGAACCTGGAGAAGATCGGCCTTCATGCCCAGGACACCGCTGAGCTCTTCTTCGAGGACGTGCAAGTGCCGGTGGCGAACCTGCTGGGTGAGGAGGGCCGCGGCTTTGTCCACCTCGTGGAGAACCTTCCCCAGGAGCGCCTTTCCCTCGCCGTAGGCTCCCTGGCCCACGCCGAGGCCGCCTTCGGTTGGACCCTGGACTACATACAAGAGCGGAAGGCGTTCGGCCAGGCGGTGGGCAGCTTCCAGACCATCAAGCACTCGATGGCGGAGATGCGGACCGAGTTGGACATCGCCCGGGTCTATGTCGACCGGCTCATCCTCGACCACAACGACGGTGAGTTGAGCGCCGATGAGGCGGCGAAGGCCAAGTGGTGGGTCACCGAGTTGGAGAAGAGAGTGATCGACCGTTGCCTCCAGTTCTTCGGAGGGTGGGGCTACATGGAGGAGTACCCGATAGCCAGGGCCTACCGTGACGCCAGGGTCCAGACCATCTACGGCGGGACCACCGAGATAATGAAAGAGATCATCGGCCGGACGCTTGGTCTGTGAAAGCGGGAGGACAGGCAAACTGCAACTCTCCCTCCGCTTGCG
>JBBDMR010000119.1:0-14441 GCA_040878225.1 Acidimicrobiia bacterium | reverse complement strand
CATTAGGCACGCCGCCAGCGTTCATCCTGAGCCAGGATCAAACTCTCCAACGTACATTCATTAACCCAACCCGAAGGCCGGGAGTCATTCCTGTCATTTGAGTGTTTGCAATTTGGGTCTCAGGTTCGTGAAAACCTGAGAGCTTTTGATTGCTACTTTGCACCTAACCAACCGATCCGAAGACTGGTTGGCGTCGTTGCGTATTTTTGCTGCTCAGCCCAAAACCCGGACCGAAGTCCGACTTTGTCTGAGCATGCTGGCTTTTAGCACATTGTTCAGTTGTCAAGGAGCCGCCTGTCGGACCCTGTCCGACAGGTTGCAGTATCTGCTTCGCAGAACTGCCGGCGGATCGCAATCCGCCGTGGCGATCCCTATATGGGACCGCTTGTGGCTTCCTTTCGGAAACGATCTAGTGTCGAGTTGTCTCGACAGACCCCTCACCTGGTGAAAAATCTCAGGCGGGTCGATAATCATACCGCACTGCCCGGACAAGTTCAAAACCCGGTGCGCGCATCGATGCGCCTCACCGGATCGGTGGGGCGGAAGGGATTTCTCCCTCCCGTAGACGGAATCATACCGACCGGCCGTCCCTATGCAAGTCAATTGACGAGCTTGATGAATTTCCGCTTTCCGACCTGCAAAACCTGGCCAACCAGGCTATCTCTCGGCACTTCCTGATCGCTGATCGGCTGCCCGTCGACCTTGACCGCACCTTGTTGCAGCATCCGGCGCGCTTCGGAGCCGGATCCCCCGAGTGCGTCCCGGATCAAGGCCGGCAGATTGACCGGGTCCTCATCGGGCACCCGGAAGCTGTCGATCTCGTCGGGGAGGCCGCCGTGTTTGAATACCTGGTCGAACCCGACCTCGGCGGCGTCGGCCGCCTCCTCACCGTGGTACAGCGCCACCACACTCCGGGCGAGCAACCGCTTCGCCTCATTCGGGTGCATCGCCCCCGACTCCAACTCAGCCATGATCCGGTCTGCCTCATCGGGCTCGAGGTCGGCGGCAAGGCGGAACCAGTGGTCCATTGCCTCGTCGGGCAGGCTCATCGTCTTGCCGAACATCTCTGATGGATCGTCCTCGACACCGATGTAGTTGCCCAACGACTGTGACATCTTCTTGGAACCGTCGGTCCCCACCAGCAAAGGCATGGTCAGGGCCACCTGGGGTTCCATGCCGTAGCGTTCCTGGACGGTGCGTCCCATCATCAGGTTCCACAACTGGTCGCTGCCGCCGAGTTCGATGTCGGCTTCGACGGCGACCGAGTCGTATCCCTGGAACAGCGGGTAGAGGAACTCCATCACTGAGATCGGGGTGCCCTCCCCGAAGCGGTTGTTGAAGTCCTGTCTCTCCATCATTTGGGCGACCGTCGCCGCCGACGTCAACTCGAGGAGCTGGGCCATGTCCATCCGAGCCAGCCATTCGGAGTTCCGTCGGATCTCGAGGTTCTCCTCGAGCAGAACATGACCGAATTGGCGGAGGACGTTTTCGGCGAACTCATTGACCTGCTCGCCGGTCAAGCGCTTCCGGGTCTCGCCACGCTCCGACGGGTCCCCGACCTGTGCGGTGAAGTCGCCGACGATGAGGACGGCGGTGTGTCCCATCTCCTGGAACTGGCGGAGCTTGCGTAAGACAACTGCCCAACCCAGGGTCACCGACGGTGCGGTCGGGTCGAGGCCGAGTTTCACCCGAAGTGGGCGGCCGAGCTTCAATTTCGCTTCCAAAAGGTCTTCGGGGGCAACGCGGTCGGCGTAGCGAAGGGCCAGTGCCAGTTGTTGGTCGGGTGTCATCGGTGGTCAGGTTAAACCGGCGAGTCGGGTTTCATCCGCCGGACCCGACCGGGTGGGTCTCAACGAATCGCCAGGGAAGGTCGCGGGCTCGGGAGATGCCAATTCGCGGTGTGGCCATCACATATCCGGGGGCCGGCCCCGTCTCGAGGCGGATCTGGCTCCCGGGGTCGAGCAGGTCGAGCCCGTTGTGCTCGCCCACTATGCCCAACGCCTGGGTCAGCTTCCCGGGACCGTTGACCAGGTCCGTGGCCCTTCCTCGCCGCCTGACCACCACTCCTTCGCCTTCCACGATTTCGCCGGCACGCATCAAGATCCCCCAGCCGGTTCCCTCCGGCCCTGCGGAGGTGTTGGCGCACCAGTGGATCCCGTACGAGCGGTACACGTAGAGGGTGCCCGGGGCGGCGAACATCGGGCTGTTGCGAACCGTTCGGCCGTTGTGAGCGTGCGATGCCTGGTCATCGGAGCCTTTGTACGCCTCGACTTCGGTGATACGGATCCGCACCAGCGAGTCGTCCAGGGTCGAGACGAGGTATGACCCGAGAAGCAGCGGCGCGGCCTCTTCGGGCGAGCCCGACAACAGCTTTCGCAGACCTGAGGTCATCCGGCTCCGCGGAGACGGGCACCCAAGGTTTCGCCGGCAGCGATCATCGCCGAGCGAATCGGAGCAACCTCTTCGTTGGTGAGGGTCCTGTCAGCAGCCCGGATCCGGTAAGCGATGGCGATGGCACGCTCACCTTCAGCGAGATTCCCGCCGCGGAACTCGTCGAACACCCGGGCAGCCTCCACCATCCCTTCCGCAGCTGATTTGGTTGCCGCGAGGAGGTCGGACGTTGCGATATCGGTCGACAGCACGAAGGACAGGTCGAAGTCGACCGGTGGGAACGGCGAGGGCGTCGATGCTGATTTGAGGGCGACGGGTTCCAGAAGCGGCCCCAGGTCCAGCTCGGTGACCGCCACCCTTCCCGGAAGGTCGAATGAGCGGCTCACCCCAGGGGTCAACTCCCCCGCATGGCCGATCACCCGGCCACCGAGTTCGACGACCGCAGTGCGGCCCGGGTGGAAGCCTGCGACCTCTCCCCGGGTGATCCGGAAATCTTCGATTCCGAGTTGGCCCAGCAGATGGCGCAACACCGCAAGTGAGTACCGGGCGTCGGATTGGATCTGGTCGCCGGCGAGCACCGACGGCCCGACGTTTCCGACCATCACCCAGGCGATGCGATCGGTCTGGGCCGGCAGTCTGGGGTCGATCTCATGGGGATCGGTGGTGAAGACCAGGCCGGTCTCGAACACTGCGACCGACCGCTCTCCCCGCGACACGTTGTACCTGGCGACGTTGAGCAGGCCCGGGAGCAGGGTCGGGCGGAGCCTGCCCTCCTCCTCCCGCAGCGGGTTCTTCACCTCGAGCATCCGCTCCAGGTCGGCAGAGCGGCCCAGGGCGACCATGTCTTCCTCCCCGACGAAAGGAAGGGTTATCGCCTGGCTCAACCCGACACCGGCGAGGATCCGGTGGGCACGACGCAGTCTCTGCTGCTCGGGTGTCAGATATCCCGCCGGTCCGGTCGGGACCGTGGCCCCGAACTTGTCGAAGCCGTGGATGCGGGCCACTTCCTCGACCAGGTCGGCGGGGCGGGTCACATCCGGCCGAAAGGTAGGAACAGTCACGGTCATCGGGTCATCCCCTGACACGGACATTCCGAGGCGCTCGAGAATTCCGCTGACATGATCCTGTCCGAATCCGGGCCCGAGGAGGCGCTCCACGTCAGTCAACTGCAAGTCCACGTTCAGCGGCGTGATGTCACCGGAGACATCGACTGCGCCTTCGAGGACCTCGCCGTCGGCAAGCAGCGCCACCATTGCCGATGCCCGCTGATTGGCTATATCGGCGAGCCCGGGGTCCACGCCTCGCTCGAAGCGGATCGACGCCTCCGAGAGCAGGCCGTGGCGGCGGGACATGTACATGATGGTCGGCGGGTCCCACGAGGCGGCCTCCATGAGCACACTGGTAGTGGTATCGGAGACCTCGCTCCTGGCGCCGCCCATCGTTCCCGACATCGATGTCGGCCCGTCGGTGTCGTAGATGATGAGATCGTCGGAGGTGAGCTTCCGGCTCACGCCGTCGAGGGTCACGATCGTCTCTCCTTCGGTGGCGCGTCGGACGAACAGTTCCTGGCCGCTGATCGCGTCGGCGTCGAAGGCGTGGAGCGGGTGGCCGAGTTCGAGCATGACGTAGTTGGTCACGTCGACGACGTTGGAGATGGCTCTGACCCCCGCCTTGTTGAGCCGGTGCCTGACTCGCAGCGGGGAGCGGCCGATCTCCACTCCCGTGATTTCCCTGGCGGTGAAGCGGCGACAGCCTTCGCTGTCCTCGACGCTGACTTTGATCCTGGTTGCGCCCGGGACGGTAGGCATCGGGAGTTCAGGGACGTGGTGGCTGATGTCGTAGTGGGCCGCCAGGTCGCGGGCGATGCCCAGCATCGACATCGCATCGGGCCGGTTGGACGTGATCGCGATATCGAAGACGATGTCGGGAAGTTCGACCAGGTCGGAGAAGTCGGACCCGGGCTCTGGCTCGCCGTCGAGCACGAGGATGCCGGTGTGGTCTTCACCGAGACCCAGTTCGCTCTCCGAGCAGATCATCCCGTTCGACTCGACTCCGCGTATGGTCCGCTGGCCGATCTCGAAATCGCCCGGCAGCACTGCCCCGGGCCGAGCAACCGCGACATAGGCCCCCTCGGAGAAGTTCCACGCCCCGCAGATGATCTGGTCGACGCTGCCGCCGACATCCACCTGGCACACCCTGACCTTGTCGGCGTCCGGGTGGGCCGAGATCTCCACGACCTTGCCCACCACGACGTCGGACCATCCGGTTTCGAGGATCTCAAAGCCCTCGACCTCGTGGCCGAGCATGTCGATGACAGCCTTGATCTCGACGGGGTCATCCGTGGGAAGGTCGACGAACTCCTTGAGCCAGCTGAGCGGGACCTTCATACGAATTGCCTGAGGAAGCGGAGGTCGTTGTCGATGTAGGTTCTCATGTCATTGATCCCGTAACGGACCTGGGCCATGCGCTCGACACCCATGCCAAAAGCGAAACCCGAGACCCGGCCCGGGTCGTAGCCAACTGCTTCGAGAACGTTCGGGTCGACCATCCCACAGCCGAGAAGCTCGATCCATCCAGCCCCGCTGCAGACCCGGCACGAGTAGTCGTTGCCGTCACATGCGAAACACGAGATGTCGAGCTCGGCGCTCGGCTCTGTGAACGGGAAGAAGTGGGGGCGGAGACGGACCTCGGTCCCGGCGCCGAAGAACTCACGGGCGAACTGGAGCAGGGTTCCCTTCAGGTCGGAGAACCTGATCGATTCGTCCACTGCAAGGCCCTCGATCTGATGGAACACGGGGAGATGAGTGGCATCGATGGTGTCGGTCCGGTAGGCCTTGCCGGGCACGACGATGTAGACCGGTGGCTCGTTTTGTTCCATCCAGCGCACCTGGACCGGAGAGGTGTGCACCCGGAGCAAGACCTCATCGGCGGGATCCCCGAAGTCGAGGTACATGGTGTCGGACTCGAGCCGGCTGGGATGAGTGGCCGGGGTGTTCAGCGCATCGAAGTTGTAATACGCGAGCTCGGCCTCGGGCCCTGCTGCCATCTGATATCCGAGGCCCACGAAGATATCGACGACCTCATCGATTGTTTGCTGGATCAAGTGGAGCGAGCCCTGCGGAAGGGTGATCGTCTCGAGCGTGACGTCGATGCTGTCACCGGAAAGTCGCTTCGCCTCCTCACCGGCTTCGATGACTGCTCGCCGGGCGGAGACCATGCCTTCGATTTCGCGGGTGGCAGCCTGCAGAGCAGCACCGACCGCCGGTCGTTCGCCCGGTTCGAGCGAACCCATGGCTCGTCGGACCTCGCCGACAACCGAATCCTTGCCGAGCAGCCGGGATTCTGCAGCGTCGAGCTCGTCGGAAGTCGAGGCGCTGTCGATTGCGGCAGCGGCATTCTTTCGAGCCGATTCGAGTTGCTCAACGTGTGACATGTGCCGTGGCAGGTTAGACCTGCTCCCCCGCTTCCCCTGAGTGTTTGGAGATGAGGTAGGTGAGGACCCCGGCGGCCACCGCCGCATTGAGGCTCTCGAACCCACCGGGCATCGGAATCGAGATGGACCCGTCGCTTGCCGCCACCACATCGTCGGGAAGCCCTGACGCCTCCTCCCCGATCAGCACGGCCCAACGTCGATTCTCGAGGAGCCCGGGATCGGCGCCTCCGGAGACAACACTGGCCACAGGCGCATAACCGCCAGAGCGGATCTCATCGAGCCCCAAGACTTCGGTGATCCCCACCGAGAACTGGCTGCCCGCTCCCGCCCTGAGCACCTTGGGCGACCAGGGATCGGCGGTCCCCGCGGTATAAGAGAAGTCCCACCCGAAGGCGGCAGCCACCCGGATCATCGTCCCGACGTTGCCCGGGTCGCTCACACCCCATGCGACGAGAAGATGCTGTGCAAGCGGAGGGTGTTGCGGAGGGATTGCGACAACGGCGACAGGTCCGCGTGGCGTTTCGGTGCCGGCAATCCGTTGCAGTGCCCGCTCATCGACGACCACGGGCTCGATTCCGATCGATGTGGCTGCATCGTTGCCAGCGGTATCTCCCGCGGCGATGAACACTGTCCGGATGTCGGCCTTCGCCTTCACTGCCTCATCGAGAAGATGCGGCCCCTCGAGCAGGGTCAGACCGGTGTCACGCCGCTCCCGGGCGCGATGAAGCCGGGACGCGTCCACCACAACCTGGCTGCGGTGGTTACGAACCGGCTCCAATTGTTCTGCTATTCGCTCTTGGACGCCTCGACCAGCTGGCTGAAGGCTCCCGGGTCGTTGACAGCCATCTCGGCGAGCATCTTGCGGTCGACCTCGATCTCGGCAGCTTTGAGGCCCGCGATCAACTGGGAATATGTGGTCCCGTTTTGACGGGCCGCGGCGTTGATCCTGGAGATCCACAACTGGCGGAACTCCCGCTTGCGGGCGCGACGGTCGCGATAGGAGTCCTGCATCGCATGCATGACCTGCTCGTTGGCAGTCCTGTAGCGACGGCTCCGGGCACCCTTGTACCCCTTGGCCCTGTCGAGGACCTTCTTGTGCGATTTCTTGGCGTGAACCGCGCGTTTGGCACGAGCCATGATCTATACCTCCTGCTTTTCAGCGGCCCAGTTGCTTCTTGAGGACCTTGGCATCGCCGGGGGCAAGCTCCACTTCACCGGACCTGCGGCGAAACGTGCCCTTCCCTTTGGCGAGCTTGAGATGCCCCCGCCCAGCCTGGCGGCGCATCAGTTTGCCGGAACCGGTCACTTTGACCCGCTTCTTGGCCCCGCTATGAGTTTTCATCTTGGGCATGACCACTTCCTTCCTTTTGGTCTTGCTGCTCTTTCGCATGGGACTTCTGCGCCTGTGTACGGGAGGGTGCGAGAACCATCGACATCGAACGCCCATCGAGCTTCGGGGTCTGCTCGACTGTTGCGTGGTCGGCTAGTTCCTCGGCAAGGCGGTCGAGCAAATCACGACCGAATTCGGGGCGTTCCATCTCACGACCCCGGAATCGAATCGTCAGCTTGACCTTGTCCCCGCTTTCGAGGAAATCTTTGGTCTTGCGACGGGTGATGTCGAAGTCATGATCGCCAATTCGCACCTTCATCCGGAGCTCTTTGACGCTGGTTCGGGTCTGGTTCTTACGAGCTTCGCGCTGTTTGACCGATAGTTCGTACTTGTACTTCCCGTAGTCCATCAACCGGCACACCGGTGGTTTTGCTTCCGGGGCCACCTCGACCAGGTCGAGGTCCAGCTGTTCGGCGAGCCAGAGGGCTTCGTTGAGTTTCTTGACTCCTATTTGGGAGCCGTCGGGTGCGACCACCCTTACTTCAGTTGCCCTGATGGCACCGTTTACACGCAGCTCGCTAATCGCAGATTCCTCCTGTTGTGTGGCGTCTTTTGTCTATTCGCGAAAAAAGCAGCAAGAAGAAAACTTGCCGCTCAACCAGCCGGGTTTCCGGCTGAATCTGTGACCTCGGCTCCCTCGGCCGATGAGCATTGCTCACGATCGGGGGCCGGGTGGGGAAGCAGCAGCTTCCGCTCTTGCTATAGGGATTGTGCCCTCGATGATACCAGCCCGCCGCCGGTTAGCCAGAGCGGCGTGGTTTGAGATCTTCGCAAACGCCTTCAAAGCGAAGCGATCGCGTTGGCCGTCTCGATCGCGGCATCAACGGCTTCGACCCCTTTGCTCGCATCCCCGGTGCCGGCCCGGGCCAGGGCATCCGCCACGTCGTGCACGGCGAGGATGGCGTTTCCGATGGGGACACCGGTCTCCAGTGCGAGTTGGGAGACGCCGGACGTCGACTGGCTGACCACAATGTCGTAGTGGTCGGTTTCACCTTTGATGACTACCCCGATGACGACGATCACGTCGCATCCTTGTTCCACAAGCGCACGCGCACCGACCGGGATCTCCAGTGCGCCGGGGACGTGGAGAACCGTCACATCGTCAGCACCCAGCTCCTCGAGCCTCGCTACCGCGCTGTCGAGGAGGCGATCGGTGATCGACTGGTTCCAGCGGGCGACGACGATGCCTGCCTTCATGCCCGTGGCGTCGAGGCTCCCGGTGATGTCCCTCACGCACCAGCCTCGAAGTCGAGTGTGTGCCCGAGGCGGCTTGCCTTTGTCTCCAGATATCCCCGGTTCTCATCGTTGGGGTTGACCGACAACGGGACCTGCTCGATGATCGAGAGCCCGTAGCCTTCGATCCCGGCCCGCTTCTTCGGATTGTTGGTGAGCAAGCGCATCGATCTGACACCGAGGTCGTAGAGGATCTGGGCGCCGACACCGTAATCGCGCGCATCCACCGGGAGCCCGAGATTGACGTTGGCGTCGACGGTGTCTAACCCCTCGTCCTGAAGGTTGTAGGCGGCGAGCTTGTGGAGCAGGCCGATGCCCCGTCCCTCATGTCCCCGGATGTAGAGGACGACACCCCGGCCCGCTTCGGAAACCCTTGCCAGAGCCTGATCGAGCTGGTCGCCACAGTCGCAGCGGAGGCTGCCGAACACGTCGCCGGTTAGACACTCGGAGTGGACCCGGGTGAGGACACCTTCACCGTCCCCGACCTCCCCGAAAACGAGCGCCATGTGCTGACGGTCGTCGACCAGGGATCGGTAGCCGAAGGCCTGGAACGAACCGTACCGCGTCGGAATCCTCGCCTCGACGATCCGTTCCACCAGCTTCTCCTGCTGGCGTCGGTATGCGATGAGGGCGGCGATCGTCCCGATGAGCAGGCCGTGTTCGTCCGCGAATTTTTGCAGTTCGGGGAGCATCGCCACAGTGCCGTCGTCGTTCATAACCTCGGCGAGCACTGCCGCCGGGTACATCCCGGCCAGCCGCGCCAGGTCGACACCGGCCTCGGTATGGCCGGCGCGTTTCAGCACTCCCCCCGGCTCGTAGCGCAGCGGGTACATATGGCCGGGTCGGGCAAGGTCTTCGGGTCGGGTCTCCGGGTCGAGCATCGCGAGCACGGTGCGGGTCCGGTCGGCAGCCGAAATACCCGTCGTGGTGCCTTCGGCCGCATCGATCGAGACGGTGAAGGCGGTGCGGCGCACGTCGGTGTTCCTGGCGACCATCATCGGGACTTCGAGCTGGTCGAGGCGCTCTCCTT
This sequence comes from Acidimicrobiia bacterium, assembly GCA_040878225.1. GTDB lineage: Bacteria > Actinomycetota > Acidimicrobiia > Spongiisociales > ZC4RG35 > MA-ANB-1. The sequence goes on along the minus strand of JBBDMR010000119.1, from coordinate 4,964 downwards.
CGATGGGAAGGCAGATGATCCCGCTGCTGTGCCGGAGCACGAAACCCATCTTCGCCGGGTCTGCTGCCTCCGCTGCGAAGATGAGGTCACCTTCGTTTTCACGGTCTTCGTCGTCGACCATGATCACCATCTCGCCGCGACCGATCGCAGCGACGATCTCTTCAACGGGAGCGAACTTCATTTGGACAGCAATCTCTCCACGTATTTGGCGAGGACATCAACTTCTACGTTGACCCGATCCCCCGGTGCTTTCGACCCCAGCGTCGTCACTTCACGGGTGTGAGGGATTATCGCAACCTCAAACCCATCCTCGTCCAATCCGGCAACGGTGAGGCTGATCCCGTCGATTGTCACCGAGCCTTTCTCGACCAGGTAGCGCAGCACAGCCTGGTCAGCAGCAAAACCGACCCGGATCGAATCACCTTCGTCGACGATTCCCCGGACAGTGGCGACCCCGTCGACGTGGCCCTGGACGATGTGCCCGTCGAACATCGAATCGGGAGTCATCGGCAACTCGAGATTGACCGGGTGCCCGTCGGCAATGTCACCCAGGGTCGTCCGGGCCAGTGTCTCGGCGATGGCGTTGACGACGATGCGATTCCCTTCTACAGAGACAGCAGTCAGACAGGTCCCGTTGACCGAGACCGAGCCCCCGACTTCCATCGAAGCCAGCAGCGGGGACTCGATGGCGAAGGTGAAATCCTGGCCGTCCCGGGTCACCCCGGCGACCGTACCCATGGCCTGGACAATTCCTGTGAACACGTGGCTCCTTACTGGAACCCGATTCTCACATCAGGCCCCACCGATTGCACATCGAAAATCTCAACATCTCGAGCATCTTCGATGTTCCCGAAGGACCCGGCGAGCGGTGTGATCCCCGCCCCACCACCGACTTTTGCAGCGACGTAGGCATAGCCACGTGTGATCACTCCTGCCGCCCACCAAGCGGCAAGAAGGGTGGGGCCCCCCTCCAGGAGGATGTCGAGGTAGCCCATGTCGCCGAGTGCAGCCGCCACCAGCGCCGGTGCCGGGGGGGCGCCTCCGCTTATCTCCAGGATCTCACCCCCGGGAGCCGACCCGCCCTCAGCTGTGATCACGAGAGGGTTCAATCCCCAGATCTGTGATTCAGCAGGCAGGGAGCCACTCCCGGCAACGATCACCGGTCGGGGTTGCGGGCCGTGATACCCATCGAGCCGCACGTCGAGCCGTGGATCATCGGAGCGCAAGGTCCCCGCGCCGACCACCACGGCGTCGACCTGGCTCCGGAGCACATGGGCGTCCTGGCGGGCCTCCGGTGAGGTGATCCACTGCGACGTTCCGTCCGAGGCCGCCACCGACCCGTCGAGGGTCATCGCAAACTTGGCAGTTACCCGGGGAAGGCCGGTGCGGCGATGGTGGAAATAGGCAGGGTCGACAGCTTCGGCATCCGCCGGCTGATCGGAGAGGACCACTTCCACACCTGCGTCGCGAAGCGCCGCGACGCCGCTGCCCGAGACTTTCGGGTCGGGATCCTCGATTCCGATCACGATCCGGGCAATGCCCGCAGCGAGAACCGCGTCGACACAGGCTGGGGTCCGGCCCTGATGGGAGCAGGGTTCGAGGCTGACGTAGAGATCTGAGCCTCGAGCGTCATCACCCGCCGCAGCCAGAGCTACGACTTCTGCATGATCATTCCCGGGACCCGAGTGAAAACCCTCGCCAACGACGACGCCGTCTTTGACCACAAGTGCACCTACTCCCGGATTGGGATGGGTGTGGTGTCCCGGCGCTAGCTCAAACGTGCGCCGCAACCGGGCACTGTCGAACAGGTTCACTTAGTGCCCGACGCTAACCGAGGCGCCGGTCGATTCGATAGGTCGAGCCAGGCTGCTTCTTGGCGAACTCTTTCATCTCAACGGCCACTGCAGATGCCTCCCATTGCGTGCTCATGTCCCGGACCTCGGTTGAGGCTACACCCAGGGACAGCGAAACCACCGGGAAGGCGTAGCGCTCGCCGCGGCGGTCGATGACTTCGATGTACCCGCGCAGCGCGTCAGCGGTGTCGTACAGGTCGAGGATCCCGTCGTCGAAACGTTCCACGACCTCTTTGCAGTAGGCCTCGGCCATCCCTGCGGGGATGATCGCGACGAAGTCGTCGCCGCCGATGTGGCCGACGAAGGGGTCTTCGATGCCGAGGGTCACCGCGGCGTTGGTGAGACAGTTCCCGCAGAATCTGATTACCTCGTCGCCGCGCATGAAACCGTAGTGGTCGTTGAAAGCCTTGAAGTTGTCGAGGTCTCCGTGGACGAGGGCAAAGGGTCGATCCTCGTGAATCCGCTGCTCGATCTCGCGGGTGATCCGGAAGTTACCGGGAAGGCCGGTGAGCGGCGAGAGGTCACGGGCGGCCTGGGTGCGACGGAGGACCGCAGAAACCCGGGCGACCAGTTCGTTGATGTCGAAGGGCTTGGTGATGTAGTCATCGGCGCCGAGTTCGAGTCCTCGCACACGATCTTCGGGAAGGCCCCGGGCGGTGAGGAGGATGATCGGGATGTTCGCGGTTGAAGCCTGAGCCCGGAGACGGTGCAAAGCGGTAAGGCCGTCCATGCGGGGCATCATGATGTCGAGGACAATGGCGTCGGGTGGCACGGTGGTCGCCTTCTGAATTGCGTCCTCGCCGTCCACGGCGGTGTCGACCTCGAAGCCTTCAAGCTCGAAGTTGACTTTGACGACGGCAAGAATGTCCGGATCGTCGTCCGCAACCAGTACCCGTTCAGTCATTTTTCTCGATAGTCCTTCTCAGTTCCCTGACTGCGCCAACGGGGTCATCCGCCCCGAATATCGCAGTTCCTGCGACAAAGACATTCGCTCCAGCCTCTGCAGCGCGACCGATATTGGCTGACGTGATGCCTCCATCTATTTCAATATCGGCTGACAAGTCATGCTTCTCAACCGTTTCTCGGAGTTTCTCCACTTTTCCCAACACCTCGGGAATGAACTCCTGCCCGCCGAATCCCGGCTCCACGGACATCACGACCACCACATCGACGAGTTCCAGGAACGGTTCCACCGCGGCGACAGGTGTCCCCGGGTTGATAACCAGGCCAAATTCGAGTTCGACGGACCGGGCACGATGAAGCGCCGCAGTGGGATCAGGGATAGCTTCGATGTGCATCGTCACCAGGTCCACCCCGGCTGCGGCCAGCTCGGGGAGGAAGGCGTCGGGGTTGGTCGTCATGAGATGGCAATCGAAATAGAGGTCCGATTTCTCCCTGAGCGCGGCGATAACGGGTATGCCGAAGCTCAAGTTCGGCACGAAGTGACCGTCCATCACGTCGAGATGGAGCCAGTCGACTGAGGTCTCGACCCTGGCCAGCTCCTCGCCGAGCCGGGTGAAGTCGGCTGCCAACAGTGAGGGGGCGATTTTCATCCGGGCCATGTGGGTCGATTGTACGGTCTCATCGGTGACAGCTGGCGCTTCCGCTCACATTCGCGCTGGCGTGCCTCTCAGCCAACCCTGCCTGCGTCAGACTGACGGCCACGGACCCAGGAGTCACCGCTGATCCGTTGCTTGCCCGGTGCCTGGAGTGACAGGACACGCACCGCGCCACTCGAGAGCCCTATAACCGGCCAGCCATCGATCTCCCTCCAGGTCCCGGCACCGACGTGGACCCCGGCCGCCTCTGCAGCGAAGATCTTGTGCACTTCGCCGTCGATGGGGACCACAGCCGCCGGCTCCGGTGACAGCCCGCGCACCCGATTCACGAACGAAGCCGGGTTGGCACTCACCGACAAGTTCCGGTCCGCTTTGGTCAGCTTGGAGGCATAGCTGGCGCCATCTCCGCTTTGAGGCACCGGGACGATGTCCCCGTCCAGATATCCGCCGAGATTGTCGACGAGAAGACGGGCGCCGAGGCGGGAGAGACGATCTGTGAGGCCCCCGGAGTCCTCCGCTCTTCCGATGTCGACTGCCTGGGCGGTGAGAACCGGGCCGGTGTCCAGACCTTCGTCCAGCCTGATGATGGTCACCCCGGTCATCGTGTCGCCTGCGATAAGCGCCCGACTTACCGGTGCTGCCCCCCGCCAGCGAGGGAGCAGGGAGAAGTGAACGTTGAGCATCCCGGTGTCAGGAAGCTGGAGTGATTCCGGTCGGATGATCCTCCCGAAGGCGACAACCACGCCGACCGAGAACGGCCCGGCCCCGACAAGGGCATCGAGCAGTTCCTCGTGCGATGCCGGCTGCGCTACAGGAATCTTGGCCAGCAGCGCTGCCTCTTTGACCGGTCCCGGCCGCGGCGTCCCCGAACGGCCCCTCGCTCTATCGGGCTGGGTGATGACGAGGCCGATCTCGAACCGCTCCGAGACCGCCTCGAGCGTGGGGACAGCAGCCTGCGGCGTGCCCAGGAAAGCAACCCGTGTCATTCGGAAGGGGTCATTCGAACCGGGCCATGCCCAATGCTTCGTCTCTGAGACTCTTGAGGGCCTGCTTCTTTGCTGGTTTTTCCAGCACGTCGATGAGCAACCCGCCGTTGAGGTGGCCGATCTCGTGTTGGAGGATTCTGCCCAGCAACCCGTCACCCGCGTACTCGACTTCATTGCCGTCGAGATCGAGGGCGCGCACCCTGACAAAAGCGGGGCGTTTGATCTCCCAGGAATACCCGGGCACGGACAGACATCCCTCCTCGTACTCCCATTCGCCGGAAAGCTCGAGAATCTCCGGATTGATCATCACCCTGGGTCCAAGCTCGTCCTGGGCGTCGAAGACAGCAATTTGTTTCGTCACTCCGATCTGATTGGCGGCAAGGCCGACTCCTGGAGCGTCGTACATCGTTTCGATCATATCCGTCACCAGGGTCTTGATCTTGTCGTCGACGTCTTCCACCGGCTTTGGCTTCATCCGGAGAACCGGATCACCATATGTTCTGATCGGATAGAGAGCCATTTACCTGTCCAAAGGGTCGATTTCAATGCGGGAGAGTAGCTAGTGC
>JBBDMR010000118.1:0-14718 GCA_040878225.1 Acidimicrobiia bacterium | reverse complement strand
CACCGCCCGCCACGAGGGCCGCGTCCCGGACACGGTCAGCACCATCATCGCCGCGCTGCGCTCAGGCATCGGCGAGAACCAGATGACGTGTAATCCATAGATGGATCAAGGCGCCGATGACGAAATCCCGGGGCCGCTAAGGGCGCTGATTCACGCTGACGACGACCCGTTTCGCGACGACGGACCGACCGTAGCCCAGACGTTGGCGAGTGAATGGCGAAGGAAACATCCCGATCCCGTGGCCGATGGAATAACCCGTGGTATTCAGTCACTGTTCGGGGTACCGGCGGACCCCGAGTTGGAGGAAGAATCGGAAGCGGAGCGTTGGACGAGGAGGCAGCTGCGGGAACTTCGGGCGAAAGAGCAGCGAGCGCGGGTTGAGGCAGTCTGGGCCCGAAAATGGCCGTATGAACGACCGGATGACCACCGAAGTCGGGAAATCCAGGGACTCTTTGGTCGCTCGTCGTCTGGCATGATGGCCCGTCTGAGGCGGGTCCCTATGGGGGTTGATCCCCTTCTCTACCTCCAGCATGTTGGCGTCCCGTCCCTTGATTGGAGACCTGAGGAGCTGCTTGCTGCGGGGGCCGCCCACCGGCCACCTTCGTTGGCCTCGCACCGTCGCAGGACCATCTTGAAGGCCAGGCCAGACCGATTCCCACAAGACCCCGCGGCCCTGCGCTTGGACCTTGACGCCGTTGACGAAATGATTAGACGGATCCACAGGAGGCCAGTCCGAACACTTTGGAACCGGCTCTGGGTGCTTGAGGCACGGCGGGCAGGTTTGACTATGTATCGAGCGGTGAAGGGTTGGGACTGACCGATCCTGCCGTCGGATACGCATTAGGGTGCATCTCGAAGCCGATGGCGAGGAGATAGACGGTTGGTAAAGGTGGATACCGGCGCCAATCTTGGGTTCGAAGCCAGACTCTGGGCCGCTGCTGACGCCCTCCGGAACAACATGGACGCAGCCGAGTACAAGCACGTCGTCCTAGGCCTGATCTTCCTCAAATACATCTCCGATGCCTTCGAGGCCAAGCACGCCGAGCTTGAGGCTCACCAAGTCGAAGGCGCCGACCCAGAAGACCCCGACGAATACCGCGGCGCGAGTATCTTCTGGGTCCCCAAGGAGGCTCGCTGGCAGCAACTGAAGGCGAACGCCCCACAGCCCACCATTGGCACCCTGGTCGACGATGCGATGACTGCCATCGAGCGCGATAACCCGTCGCTCAAGGCGGTGCTCCCCAAGGACTTCGCTCGTCCCGGCCTCGACAAGCAGAGGTTGGGCCAGCTCATCAATCTCGTGAGCGATATCGCCCTTGGAGCTCCTGCCGATCGTGCGAAAGACACGCTCGGTCGAGTTTACGAATACTTCCTCGCGCGCTTCGCCGGCGCCGAGGGGAAAAGCGGTGGCCAGTTCTACACGCCCTCATATGTCGTGCGCGTGCTGGTCGAGATGCTCGCGCCTTATAAGGGCCGGGTTTACGACCCCTGCTGCGGTTCGGGCGGCATGTTCGTCCAGAGCGAGAAGTTCGTCGAAGCCCAGGCGGGCAGATTGGGCGACGTGTCCATCTACGGCCAGGAGTCTAACTACACGACTTGGCGTCTCGCCAAGATGAACCTCGCCATCCGCGGCATCGACGCACAGATCGCGCACGGCGACACGTTCCACAACGACCGGCACCCCGACCTGAAGGCAGACTACGTGCTCGCGAACCCGCCTTTCAACGACAGCGACTGGCGCGGCGACCTGCTCAAGGGCGACAACCGATGGGTCTACGGCACGCCCCCGGCGGGCAACGCCAACTACGCCTGGGTGCAGCACTTCATTCACCACCTGGCGCCTATGGGGCTCGCCGGGTTCGTACTCGCCAATGGCTCGATGTCTTCGAACCAATCAGGCGAGGGTGAGATCCGCAAAGCCATCATCGAGGCCGACCTCGTGGATTGCATGGTGGCGTTGCCTGGCCAGCTCTTCTACTCGACGCAGATCCCGGTCTGCCTGTGGTTCCTTGCCCGCAACAAGATGAACGGCCGATTCCGCGATCGGCGGGGCGAGACGCTCTTCGTCGACGCGCGCAGGCTCGGCACGATGGTCGACCGCGTGCATCGCGAGCTGACCGACGACGACATCGCGAAGATCGCCGGCACCTACCACGCCTGGCGCGGCGACAACGACGCGGGCGAGTATGCGGACGCGCCCGGCTTCTGCAAACGCGCCATGCTGGCGGAAATCCGCAAGCAAGGCCATGTTCTAAATCCCGGCCGGTATGTCGGCGCCGAGGCCGCCGAGGACGACGGCGAGCCATTCGACGAGAAAATGATTCGGCTCACAACCAGACTACGCGAGGATCAGGCCGAGGCTGCCAACCTGGATGCCGCGATTGTCGCCAACCTGGAGGAGCTCGGGTATGGCGGGTGAGTGGCCCGAAGTTCCACTCGGCGAGCTGGTTCAGAACTTCGACAGGAGACGCGTTCCACTTTCAAGTCGCGAGCGGGAGAAGCGTCGCGGTCGGTTTCCCTATTACGGCGCAACGGGCGTCATGGACCATGTCGATGACTTCCTCTTTCAGGGGTTGCACCTCCTGGTTGCGGAGGACGGCTCAGTCGAGACGACCGAGGGCAAGCCGTTCCTCCAACTCGTCGGCGGGCAGTTCTGGGTCAACAATCACGCCCATGTCCTGAAGGGCGCGACAGACGACGACACCACCTTTCTGTATTACGCCCTTTCGACGGTCGCGATCCGGCCCTACATTAGCGGCTCGGTCCAAGCGAAGCTCTCACAGGGGAACCTGAACAGGATTCCCATCCGATATCCGGCAGCCACCGAGGACCGTCGTGCCATCGCCCGGGTCCTCCGCACCCTGGACGACAAGATCGAGCTGAACCGGCGGATGAACGAAACGTTAGAGGCGATGGCAAGGGCTATCTTCAAGTCGTGGTTCGTGGACTTCGGCCCCGTCCGCGTGAAATCCGAAGGCCGCGACCCCAATCTCCCGCCGCACCTCGACCACCTCTTTCCGGATTCGTTCGAGGATTCGGAACTGGGTCCGATCCCAAGAGGATGGCACGTCACGTCCCTCAGGCAACTCTTTCCCGATGATGCCGAATGTGTCTTGACAGGACCCTTTGGTACGAACCTCCACGCCCACGACTATCGGCCAGAGGGTGTGCCTCTGATTCTCGTGAAGCACGTCGTAGAAGGCCAGATCCTTCAGAACGACCTTCCACTCGTCGGCGAGCACAAACTGCTTGAGTTGGACCGCTATCGCTTGCGGGTCGGCGACATCGTCTTCACACGTGTTGGTGCAGTAGGGCGATCGGCCTTGGTTCATGAGCGGAACGCGGGATGGCTGATATCAGGGCAGCTGTTGCGCGTCAGATTGGGCGATTGGAACGTCGTCCACCCTCGATATCTAGCGCAGGTTTATCTCGAGGAAGCCTTCATCAAAATGGTGGAGAGCCACGCGCTGGGGACAACCCGTCCCTCACTCAACACGCAGCTTCTTCGAGAATTCCGGTTTGTAGCTCCGCCTAGTAGCTTGATGAGGCGATATTCGGAGAGAGTCGCCACGTTGGATGCCCGTGCGCTGAGATCACGCATCGAATCCGCACACCTAGCTGCCATCCGTGATGCGCTGGTACCTAAGCTACTTTCCGGCGGGATCCGCGTCCGCGGCGCCGTTGGCCCATCCGACGCGCCATTGCCGTGACCTCTTTTACCGAGTCGATCGTTGAGGCTGCCGGGCTCGACTGGCTCGCCAGTTTGGGGTATTCGATACTCCATGGGCCTGACATGGCCGTCGGCGAGGCAGCGGCAGAGCGCACGGACTCCGGATACCGCGATGTCGTCCTCGAATTGCGGCTACGCCAAGCCCTCGGGCGCCTCAACCCCATGCTGCCGCCCGATGCTCTCGAGGACGCGTTCCGGAAGCTGACGCGGGCCGCGGCGCCGACGTTGCTCGACCGGAACCACTCCCTCCACCGGATGCTCGTCGATGGAGTGACGGTTGAGTACCGCCGACCGGACGGCACGATCGCGGGGGTACAGGCGCGTGTCGTCGACTTCGGTGTCCCTGAGAAGAACGATTGGCTTGCGGTCAACCAGTTCACCGTCGCGGAGGGCCAACACGCCCGCCGCCCAGATGTCGTCATCTTCGTAAACGGCCTTCCGCTCGCAGTCATCGAGCTGAAGAACCCCGCCAACGAGACCGCGACGATCTGGTCGGCGTTCCACCAGCTGGAGACGTACCAGGCACAAATCCCAACGCTCTTTGCTTACAACGCCGCGTTAGTCGTCTCCGACGGCACGCAGGCCCGAATCGGCACGTTGGGGGCCGGGCGAGAGTGGTTCAAGCCATGGCGCACGATTAGCGGCGACGAGGACGCGCCCGGCCACATTTCCGAGCTCCAAGTTGTGCTCGAGGGCGTCTTCGAGAAACGGCGATTCCTGGACCTGATTCGACACTTCATCGTCTTCGAAGATCTAGGCGGCGAGTTATCAAAGAAGGTGGCTGGCTATCACCAGTTCCATGCGGTAAATGTCGCCGTCGAGGAGACTCTTCGAGCCACCCAGGCCGCGAGGCTTCGTCTGGTCGCGGAGGGCCGCCCAACCTACGAGACGACCAGCCGCCCCGGCGGCAGCCCAGGCGACCACCGCGTCGGCGTTGTCTGGCACACGCAAGGATCGGGCAAGAGCCTGACGATGGCCTTCTACGCGGGGCGCATCATCCTCGAGCCGGAGATGGCTAATCCGACGGTCGTAGTCCTTACCGATCGCAATGACCTGGACGATCAGCTGTTCGGCACCTTTGCCCGCTGCCAAGAGCTGCTCCGCCAGCCTCCGGTCCAGGCTGCTAACCGAGCGGATCTGCGGGCGAAGTTGTCGGTCGCCGCCGGCGGTGTGGTCTTCACGACAATTCAGAAGTTCTTCCCCGATAAAAAGGGCGACCGCTTCCCCCTTCTGTCCGAGCGCCACAACATTGTGGTCATCGCCGATGAGGCGCACCGCAGCCAGTACGACTTCATCGACGGCTTCGCGCGGCACATGCGCGACGCGCTGCCGAACGCCTCCTTCATCGGCTTCACGGGGACTCCCCTCGAGCTAGCTGACGCCAGTACGCGCGCGGTATTTGGTGACTACATCAGCGTCTACGACATAAAGCGCGCAGTGGCCGATGGCGCCACCGTGCCCATCTACTACGAAAGCCGCCTGGCAAAGCTGGAGCTGAAGGACTCCGAGCGTCCGAAGATCGACCCTGACTTCGAGGAGGCGACCGAGGGTGAGGAGGTCGAGCGCAAGGAGAAGCTCAAGACCCGGTGGGCGCAGCTGGAGGCAGTGGTCGGGTCTGAGCACCGGTTGAAGCTGATGGCTAGAGACATCGTGGACCACTTCGAGACGCGCCTCGACGCCATGGACGGCAAGGCCATGATCGTGGCAATGAGCCGCCGGATTGCGGTGGAGCTCTACCGCGAAATCGTCGCCCTCCGGCCGGCGTGGCATGCCGACGGGGACGATGCCGGACAGATCAAGGTTGTGATGACCGGTTCCCCTTCAGATCCGCTCGACTGGCAGCCGCACGTCCGCAACAAGCCGAAACGCGAGGCCTTGGCCAAGAGATTCCGTGACCCTCACGATCCGTTCAAGGTGGTGATCGTCCGCGACATGTGGCTGACCGGCTTCGACGCGCCAAGCCTTCACACCATGTACATCGACAAGCCGATGCGAAGTCATGGCCTGATGCAGACCATCGCTCGCGTGAACCGGGTCTTTGGGGGTAAGCCCGGCGGCCTCGTTGTTGACTACCTTGGTCTGGCGGAGGAACTGAAGCAGGCGCTCGCGACCTACACGGAGAGCGGCGGCACGGGCAAGACGGCCATTGATCAGGCCGAGGCCGTCGCCGTCATGCTCGAGAAGTACGAGATCTGCCTGGGGCTGTTCCATGGGTTCGACTGGTCGCACTGGACATCTGGGAATGCCCAACAGCGCCTGTCGGTGCTGCCGGCGGCGCAGGAGCACATCCTCGCTCAGCTGGAGGGCAAGGACCGCTTGCTGCGAACCGTGACCGAGTTGTCACAGGCGTTCGCGTTGGCGGTCCCGAGCGATGACGCTTTGCGGATTCGCGACGACGTCGGCTTCTTCCAGGCTGTTCGTGCCGTGCTTGCCAAGGGCGGACCTAGCGGTGCGACGTTTGGCGAAGACGTGGACATGGCGATCCGGCAGATCGTGTCGAAGGCGATTTCCTCAACCGAGGTCCTGGACATCTTCGCCGCGGCAGGCCTCAAGAAGCCCGACATCTCCATACTCTCCGACGCGTTCCTGGCTGAGGTACGGGGAATGCCCCAACGCAATCTGGCCGTGGAGCTGCTCCAGAAACTATTGCTCGGCGAGATCAGATCCAGGTCGCGTCGAAACGTCGTCCAGGCGCGCTCCTTCGCAGAAATGCTCGAGCAGACGGTTCGGAAGTATCAGAACCGCGCAATCGAGACCGCCCAGATCATCGAGGAACTGATCGCCCTCGCGAAAGAAATGCGGGAGGCTGCAGAACGTGGCACGGCGCTCGGCTTATCCGATGACGAACTGGCCTTCTACGATGCCCTCGAGACCAACGACAGCGCAGTGAGCGTCTTGGGCGATGCCGAGCTCCGCGCGATCGCCCGCGAGCTCGTTGTGGCGGTCCGCGCCAACGTCACCATCGACTGGACCCTCCGCGAGAACATTCGTGCCCAGCTGCGAGTGCTGGTTAAGCGGATCCTCCGCAAGCACGGCTACCCGCCAGACAAGCATGAGAAGGCGACAGTGACCGTATTGGAGCAGGCTGAGGTCCTGTCAGAAGGTTGGGCCGCAGCCTAGGCGGCGCGTCACCTTTGGAGCAAGGGGAGGAAAAGTGGTCACTGGTACGCCAACAAGACACCTTGTCGTATTGCTGCTTAAGCCAGGGGTCGGCCCTGAGGAAGCACTCCGTGATCCCGGAGTGCTGACGAGATTCAATGGGCGCCAGGCTGTGGGCTACGAGGCCGTCATGTACCTCGCTGCCCCGGTGGGGGGAGTGCCGCCGTGGTTCAGCTTCGTCCGCGATATCGTCGAGGGAGACATTGCCGATCAGAGGGGTCTCCGCACGTCGGCCATCCTCTTTGTCAGAGTATCCGACCGGTGGATGGCGGTCTCTTTCGGCTTCGGCAGGTTCCTGCTGCGCCAGGACTCATTCGAGGTCGATTTCGGGCTCCGAACAACACTGAACGCAGTCGATCCGGCGAGACTCCGCAGTGTGGAGTTGAGCGCATTCGAAGAACTCGTGGTGAGGACGCGTAGGCAAGCCAGCCGAAGCACTGCTCCTGCCACTTTCGGAATCGACACTGCGCGCGACATCTTAAAGGCTGTAACAGGCGAGCCGCGGAACGAGCGGTTTGGCAGGCGCATCACGGGGTCCGACGCTCTGGCCTTATCCCCACCCATCCGGGCCGAGCAAGTACATGACCTCCTGGCGGAGATTCTCGAGACATACAACAGCACCGCATATCGAGAATCCTTCGAGTGGATCGACCATGTGCGGGTGGTCCGAGATCATGAGTTGCTCGCCCAGCTCGACGGGGAACTTGAGCAGGCCGTGGGGGATGCCGCAGGTCAGGATTTGGGCGCAGAGATGCCCTACCTTGCTGCCCCCGAAACGCTGCCAGACGATCGAATCAGTGGATACCGGTACTTTGGCGAACGAGCGGATATGGATCCGCACCCAGATCTGTCGCTTGAGGATTATCTGGCGGCACTTGGGGACGCTGGCGCTCCGGACATTGCGGCCCTCCGGCGGAATGAGGTGCGAGCAATATCGGCGGACACCAACGCTCCCTACCGGACTTGGCGAGTTTACGACTGCTTGGTCTTTGAACTCACGCGCGACGACGGCCTCTTCCTGCTCGCAGACGGCACGTGGTATCTGATCGACACGGGATTTGCGGGCGACATCCAAGCGCGAGTCGAGGCAATTCCAAGGTGTGCGCGCCGTCTCGCCGCAGCGACCCCTGGCGAGGTCGAGGTGGACTACAACGCCCGAGTCGCGTTGCTTGATCCAGAGCTTGTGTTGCTGGACCGTTTCATGGTGCATATCCCCGGTGAACGGGCACCCATTGAGGTTTGCGATCTGATTTCCAACGCCAATGAATTCATCCATGTGAAGCGCAAGACGCAGTCGGCCACCTTGAGCCACTTGTTCAGTCAGGGTCTCGTGGCGGCGGTCTCGTTCCGTCAGGAGCGGGCTGTGCGTGATGCCGTTCGAGAGCGCCTTCGCGACCTTGGTTCGCCCATCGCGGCAAGCATTCCCAACGACCGGGTTGGCTTCCAGGAATTCGAGGTTGTCTACGCGGTTATCACCCGGAACAGCGCGTTACTGCCAGGAAGCCTCCCCTTCTTCAGCAAACTGAATCTCGTGCGAACCGCCGATGAGCTCCGACGGACTCATGACTTCCGCGTGAGCGTTCTTCCCGTCGAACAACTTTAGGTGGCTCGATGCGACAGCCGACCTGTCGCAGTGGCGAGGGATGGTCCGAGGCAGGAGGTGCGCAAATGAGGACGAGTTTTCTACTTCCAGCCGCGGAGCTGGCAGCGAAAGTCGAATGGGAGGGCGGGATCATTCCTGCGCTTGAGTACGGGATTCGCTATCAACACATTGAAGACCCCGAGGTTGCTCGGCTGTGGGCCGAGCTAGAGCAGCGACATGACGAACTGGCGCCGTTGGTGACCCAACTCGAGAAACTCTTGTTTGGCTCTCAGGACTCGAACTGAGAGGCCTTGGACTGAGAAATCTGGATCATTCGTCGTTCGCTGACACAAACCCAACCTGGGCGGACCACCCCGCTTGGGGCGCATGATCATCGGATCGATGAGGATGCGGGCGCCAAAAGAAATCAACGCAGCAGTTCGCGCATTCAGCGAGGAGTTAGCCGGACACCGGCGTGCGGTCGCCATCACTCTGAACCCACTTCCAGATGCCGAGGCGCTCGACTGTTTCTCGGTTGTCGAACGCGTGACTGCAGACCAAGCTGGAGAACGCGTCCTCGGCTGGCGTATTTGGGAGAACCCCGGCTTCTGGCTCGAGGCAGAGTTCCATGCTGTCTGGCGAAGGCCCGACGGAAGCCTTGTTGATTTGACACCCGTCGAGGCGCACTTCGAGCGCATGGTCTTCGTCGAGGACGCGGCCGCGTCTTACGACGGACGACAGGTGAACAACCGCTTCTGGCCACTCTCAGGTCATCCGGCGATCGGTCGCCATGTGGCCGCCCAGGCACAGCACTTTGAATTCATGAACCGCGGAGCAAGAGCTGACCAGCACGGCCCCATTAAGATTCCCGCGGCGGAACTACCCGAGCTGGAATCGATCGAGAACCGTGCCCAAGAAGCGCTATTGCGGCTCGCGGAGGCACGGACGTGGACTTCAGGTCGTAATGACCGCTGTCCCTGCAACAGCGGACGCAAGTACAAGAAGTGCTGCATGACAGCGAGGATCCGGACTCGCTGAGGCCGGGGTGCCAGTCCGCGTCCGAGCCATCGGGGCTGGCCGCGGTCGAGGATCCGTCGGCGGGCCTCTTTCTTGCTGCTCCGCCCTAGACGCTTCTACGCCGGCGAAGCGTCGGCCGGCAGCGACCCTCGCTTGATTCGCTTGCGCAGCCGCCTCATCCGGGCCGAGGCGACCGGGTCGTAGCTCGACTCGTGCTCAAGTTGGACATCGTTCCACATCACGACATCGTCGCCGACACGGGCAATCGCTCGCACCCCTCCGTCCGACGAGATTACCAGGCCGATGCTCTCGGGGACTGCCCAGCAATAACGCATCATCGACCGGTGGCGCGTGCCGTAGTGGTTGTAGTCAGCTGAGACAAGCCTCCGCGAGGATGCGGTGCGATCGCCAGCGAGCTTTAGGGACGGCGGAGGATCTTCGGCTGTTATCTCGACGCCGAATCCTTTGATCTCGAACGACGGTGTCATCAGCACAGCGCCGTCCACCTGGGTTAGCAACGACACGAACCTGGTGGTTCCGTCGAGTTCCCGAACACAGTCCTCAAGCTCATCCTTCTCGATTTCATAATCAAGCCACTCGTCGACTGGCAAGTGAGACGCCTCGGGTATCAAGTAATCGGCGTCGATACCTTCGTAGGAAAGGGCAACCCCAACCGTCCGCGCGGCCTGCCTGACGATGGCGTTACGAAGTCTGCTGTAATCAATTTGGTGTTTGGTGTTCACACCGAATGCCGTGTTTGCACTAATGATGAATGCGCCACCATGCCGATACCCGTCCGTTCGTAGGAGCGTGCGGCAGAGTGCGGCGATCCACTGCTCCCTGATCTCGCCTCTCCACTCCCGTCGAACAAAGGCGGGAGGATCCAGAAGCTCCTGCCACACCGATGAGAGAATCGAACCAAGACCGGGCAGAAGTCGATCGAGAACCGGCCCATGGGAGAAGACATCGACGGAAGGACCAAGCAGGATGCCGTGCCGCAGCTCGGCAATCTTCGTCATCGCGTGATAGACCTGAAGGTGTGCCGGCCCCTCTACCCTTACAGTGAATACACCCGGGGGCGGGTACACATGCTTACCTTCTCGGTGTAGGAAGTCGTGCATGAGGTTCTGCTGGTCGATGAGGCCACAGATCTCGAGCGAACCCCTGTGGCCGAATACCCCAACAGCGGTACTTCTCGGGTCTGTAGCGGCAGCAATCTTTGAGATACCCGGCCCGGTGAGTTTCTGGCGCGGGTCGATTGGTATCCATTGCCATCGATCGGTGCGGATGAATGGCGGTGCATCCGGATCGGGGTCTGCTGGATCAATCCAAGTTACTTGCAGGCGCGGAGGGCGCCGCTCGTCCGTTTCGAGGCTCGCTTGGTGCGCTACGTGGAGCAACTCTATGAGATTGGAGTCGGACGGGCACCTGACGCGTCTCCTCCTGAGCGCCCTGCGGATGGCGTGGGCGAGGTCTGTTGGCGTGGCCCGTCCGCCCGATCGCGGACTCATAGGCGCTAGCTACACCCGCTCGTCGAACCGCAGTTGAGGCATTTGTAGCAGCTGCCGTTGCGGACCATGATCGAGCCGCAGTCCGTGCAGGCCGGCGAGTCCGCGGTGTCGAAGATCACCGGCGCCTGACCGACGCTCAGCCGCTCACTCCGCTCATCGGCCTTGTGCCCGTTCTGAGCCACGATCTTCAACCCATCCATCAACGACATCGCAGCTCCCTCGACTGCCTCTTCGGCTTCTGAAGCGGAGGCCGGTGAACCGGATGCGGTAGCGCCAGCAGCCGGATTGCCGGAGCTGTCAGAGGTGACAGTGGCTGGCGAGGAGGTAGCGGGTGCGGGTGCTGCCCCCGAAGGCGTTGCGTCAGTCGCCGAGGGGGTAGTGGCCGCGGCCGCGCCCTCCCCGGAAATCGGCGTTGCCTCCGACAATGTCGGCTGCCTGTTGATGATCCCGACCACATCCTGCTCATCCCTGCTCAGGAACTTCGTCGCCATGTACCGGAAGATGTAGTCCACCAGGCTCTTGGCCATGGGGATGTCCCGGTTGGTCGTGAACCCGGCCGGCTCGAAGCGCAGGTGGCTGAACTTGTTCACCAGGTCGCGCAGCGGGACGCCGTACTGGAGCGCCAGGCTGACCGCGGTGGCGAAGCTGTCCATCAGCCCTGAGATGGTCGAGCCCTCCTTGGCCATGCGCAGGAAGATCTCGCCGGGCGTGCCATCGGGATACAGGCCGATGGTCAGGTAGCCCTCGTGCCCGCCCACGTTGAACTTGTGGGTGATGCTGGCCCGCTCATCGGGCAGGCGTCGGCGGTAGGGCTTTGGCGCGGCTGCGACGAGGGCCTCATCGGCCTCGATGACGGCAGCCCCGGCTGACCCTTCCTTCTTGGTGTTGAGCGGCTGCGAGCGCTTGGAGTTGTCGCGGTAGACCGCGATCGCCTTGAGCCCCAGCTTCCAGCCGTCGATGTAGACCTGCGCGATCTCGGCCGGCGTCGAGAGCTCCGGCATGTTGACCGTCTTGGAGATGGCGCCACTGATGAAGGGCTGCACGGCCGCCATCATCTTGAGGTGCCCGTCGTAGTGGATGCTGCGGCTGCCGTTGGCTGGCTTGAAGGCGCAGTCGAAGACGCTCAGGTGCTCGTCCTTGAGGTGCGGGGCGCCCTCGATCGTCTCCTGCTCGTCGATGTAGGCGACGATCTCCTCGGTCTGCTTGGCGGAGTAGCCCAGCGCCTTCAGCGCATGCGGGACCGTGTTGTTCACGATCTTCAGGTAGCCGCCGCCGACCAGCCTCTTGTACTTGATGAGGGCGATATCAGGCTCAACACCTGTTGTGTCACAGTCCATCAAAAACGCGATGGTACCGGTTGGGGCAATGCAACTGACCTGCCCGTTCCGGAAGCCGTGCTCCTCGCCGAGTGCGATGACTTCGTCCCATGTGGTCATCGCCGCGTCGAGCAGGTCAGTCGGGATCAGCTGCCGATCTAGGCGGTAGGCCGCGTCGCGGTGCTGGTTCATGACCCGCAGATACGGCTCGCGGTTGACGGCGTAGCCGGTGAACGGGCCGCCCTGGTCACGGCTGATGCGCGCTGACTGCAGCTCCGCCTCGCCCTGCATGATGGCGGTGATCGCCGCGGCGTAGGCGCGACCGGCATCGGAGTCGTAGGCCAGGCCGCGGTTCATGAGCAGCGCGCCCAGGTTGGCATAGCCCAGGCCCAGGGGCCGGAAGTCGTGCGAGTTCTGCTCGATCTTGGCGGTGGGATACGAGGCGTTGCTGACCAATATCTCCTGGGCGGTCAGCACGATCCGCACCGCGTGCTTGTAGGCCTCGATATCGAACTCGCCGTCGTCCTTCACGAACTTCATCAGGTTCAGGCTGAGCAGGTTGCAGGCCGAGTCGTCGAGGTACATGTACTCGGAGCAATTGTGAACGACAAGGCCGTTTGTAACGAAGTGATTTGTAACGGATTCAGTCAGGTCGAAGACCGGCTGGTCGCCCAGCGGAGTGACGGAGCCGAAGGCATCGACAAGCTCGTCGCTGTAGGTACCGATCGTCCAGTTGAGGCGATCGAGCGCCTCGGCCTTCTGGCTCTCGGGTGCAAACCCGATCTCCTTCTCGAATCGCAGCCGCGAGTCACTGGTGATTCGAAGCGAATGAGTCTCCTTGACCGCGTACTCCTTGGACCCGCCTTTGCCATCCGGCAGTACCGAGGTCAGCTTGCCCGCGCGCCGGTTCTCATAGATGTGCGACTTCACTCCGTAGCCAAGCAGCATCCGCTGTACCTGCAGAAGCAGTTCAAGCGACGTCGAGTCGAGGCCCACGTACTGGCTCTTCGTCCCACTGTTCGCGACGGTGCCATCAGCGGTGAACAGTCCCCGCAGCAGGCCGGCCATGCTCGCCCGATCGAGCCCAAACGCGTCGTCAGTAAACCGCTTGAGATCGGAACCCTCGTCGAGGACCGCGTAGCGCAGGAACTGCTCGACCACCGGTCGCGACGCGAACGAGAGCCGGGACCCGGTGGAGCTCACCTGGACGTGCACTGCGTCGTTGCGGCCGGAAGAGCCAACGGCCTTCAGCTGCTGCTTTTGAGCGTTGACTTCGGCCGCTACGGCCTCCAGGACGCGGGCCTCGTTGGCGTGCATGGTCAGGATGATCGACCTGAACTCGCGCCCGTCGATTGTCTGACGGGTCGCGTATCCATCCCCGACGGCTAGGCCGATCGCCTCGGCCATCTCGGTCGGCAAGGTGTCGCGGCCGAAGCCAGGGGCATTCAGGAAGATCCGGTCGTCCGGCTTCAGATCCTTGACCGCGACATCGCCGCGGGTGGTCGCGACCTTGTGGTCGGCGGTGATGCGGACTCGATAACCGGACTTCGTCTTCAGCTCGAAGACCGGCTTGGTACCAGTCGGGAAGATCCCGTCGACCGGGTGGGGTTGCCCATCGGCGCCAATCACGTTGGCGGTCTTGCCGACCAGCGAGTCGATGCGGCGCCAGCCTTCATCGGTCGCCACCAGGGTGTCTCCGGTGACGCACGGATTGCTGGCGTTGATCGGCGCGGTATTGGCCGATGTGTGCCAGCGGTTGATGTTGTCGTGGTACTGGATCCCCGGGTCGCCGCAGACCCAGGCCGCCTCGGCCATCTTGTTGAGGAGGGCACGGGCCTTGAAGGTGTCCATCGGCTTGCCGGTCACCACCGCGGTGGTGGTCCAGTCGCCATCGGCCTCGACCTGTTCCATGAACGCGTCCGTCACGCGCACGGAGTTGTTGGAGTTCTGGAAGAAGACCGATTCGTACGCCTCGCCCCCATTGAAGTTGCCGTCATAGCCGGCGTCGATGAGGGCCCAGGCCTTCTTCTCTTCCTTCATCTTGCAGTCGATGAACTCCTCGATATCGGGATGGCCGATGTTGAGGATCACCATCTTCGCCGCCCGCCGGGTCTTGCCGCCGGACTTGATCACGCCGGCGAAGGCGTCGAAGCCCTTCATGAAGGAGACCGGGCCGGAGGCGGAGCCGCCGCCCTTGAGCCCCTCCGTCTTGGAGCGGATGGTGGAGAGGTTGGATCCCGTGCCGGAGCCGAACTTGAAGAGCATCCCCTCGGTGTGGGCCAGGGTCAGGATGCTGTCCATGGTGTCGTCGACCGAGTTGATGAAGCAGGCGGAGCACTGCGGGTGCTCGTCGATCCCCACGTTGAACCAGACCGGCGAGTTGAAGGCGGCGCGCTGCTTGAG
>JBBDMR010000117.1:0-2651 GCA_040878225.1 Acidimicrobiia bacterium | reverse complement strand
AAGTGGCACCATTAAACTACACGCGTGTAACTTATGCGGTAAAGCACTAGTGCCCCGACCTCCAACGTTTGCCGCGTTCGGGACGGCCAGATGACGCCGCCAGCTGCGTCCTCGTCCTCGACGAACGGCCCGGTGGCCAACGTCGGCGCGTCCTTGCTGGACGACGCCCCTGACTGGCCCCGCACCGTAGTCCCCGGCCCGCGCCAGAGCACTAGCGTGAGGCCATGAGCGTTTGGCCGGAAACCCTCAATGCCGACAACTGGATTCTGCGCGACCATCTCCGGGTGACGTCTGACCGGGTGGCCCTGCGCACAGATGATCGAAATGTGACATTCGGAGAGCTCGACGCCCTCGCCTCAGGGTTTGCCGCCGCACTCCTCGACAACGGTGTCGAGCGGCAGGACCGGGTGCTCATCGTTCTGCCCGACGGACCGCAATATGCAGCTGCCGTGTTCGGGATCTTCCGGATGGGTGCAGTTGTGGTGATGGTCAACCCCGAGCTCTCGCGGGAGGCACTGGTCGGGATCCTCAACCGGGCCCGGGCGACTGCAGCATTTGTCGACGATATCTATAGGGACGCGTTCCAGGCAGCTCTCGACGAGATAGGTATCGAGACGGCTGTGCTCGACCCGGCCACCATCGAGCCGGGAGACATCGGGACTGTGGCGACCTCGCCGGAGGATCCGGCGATGTGGCTTTTCTCCGGCGGGACCACCGGTGTCCCCAAGGCTGTGGCCCAGACCCATCGCAGCCTGGCCAACACGACGCTGCTCTATGGCCAGGGTTCACTTGTTCTGGTGCCCGATGACATCACGATCTCGGTCCCCAAGCTCTATTTCGGGTACGCCATGGGGTCGAATCTTCTCTTTCCGCTGTCGGTGGGCGCATCGTCGGTGCTGTTCACGGAGCATTCCACCCCGGAAGTGTTGTTTGACCGCATCGAGAAACATCGACCGACCGTGATGGTGAACGTTCCCTCGGCGATCAACCAGATGGTGTCCGACCCGGCAGCGGCGAACCGGGATCTCTCCTCGCTTCGACTGGCGACTTCGGCAGGCGAGGCCTTGCCCGAGACGCTCTATCACCGCTGGAAAACCCTCTTCGGGGTGGAACTGCTCGACGGTCTGGGCACTGCCGAAATGTGGCACATCTTCATCACCAACAATGTCGGGAATGTCAGGCCGGGCACTCTGGGAAAGGTGGTGCCAGGGTTTGAGATCAAGGCGTGCGACGAGGAGGGTGTCGAAGTGGGGCCAGGGGAGGTCGGCCGACTCTGGGTGCGTGGCGACTCGCTGGGCGTCGGCTACTTCGAAGACCCGGAACTGACCGCGGAGGCGTTTCGCGGTGAGTGGTTTGTCGGGGGAGACCTGGTTTCCATCGACGAGGCAGGTTATGTCACCCACCGGGGACGAGCCGACGACGCGATCAAGATCAAAGGCAAGTGGTTCCGACCTCAGGAAGTCGAGTCAGTGCTCCTCGAGAACGAAGCAGTCAGGGAGGTCGCGGTAGTGGCGGTGAGCGATGAAGCCGGGTTGTCCAAACCGGTGGCCTTTGTCGTTGCCCATCCCCGCGTGACCGAACAGGAGCTCATCGACTGGGTGCTGGCACGACTCGAGGCGTACAAACATCCCCGGCGGGTGTACTTCGTCGACAAACTGCCCCAGACCCATCTCGGCAAGGTCGACAGGTCGGCATTGAAGCGGCTGGCGCGATAGGCATAGAGAAACCCCCACCGTCTCCGGTGGGGGTTCCTTACTAGCGAGTTGTGGGCGTCAGACCATCTCTGGCGCTTTTGCATCGTCCCGAACCCTGACCTCGAAGGCGTCGACCTTGGCGGTACCTGCCCAGTAGAGGCCGCCTCCGGTGAGGAGGAAGACCAGTCCCAGCCCGGCCAGGACTCCGGCGAATGCCAGACCCAGCTGAAGAGTGGAGTGGGTGACGGTTCCGACGCCGAGCTCGGCGACCAGGGCGTGTGCTGTGCCGGTCCATGCCATGCCTCGTGCCGGTCCTTCGATCGGGTGCATCCGGTCGAAGTCGGTCCAGTAGCGCCCGTCGACATCGAACTCGTAGGTGCCAGCCTCGAACATCTCGCCGTTGTACTCGACAGCTTCGTCGAGGACGATGGTCTGGGTCCCATGGAGGGTGTGGAAGGCAACCGTTGCCATCTGGTACATGTACTCACTGGCTGTGTTGACCAGCGGGTCTGCCGGATCGAGGTCGGACTCGACTACCGGGTAGTTCCAGTCCTCGGTGAGGAGCAACATTATTGCGTCGGCCCCGGCGGTCTCGCCGCGGTCGATGAGCTGACCATCTTCGTTATAGGTCAGTTCGACGTTCTGCGCCTCGCTGAACGACTGTAGGGAGCCGTACCCGTTTTGAACCTGGGTGAAGGCGAAGATGCCTGCTCCCATGAAACCAATACCGAACAATGCCAGCACGATCCCGATCATTCGAAAACGCTTGGCCATGAGTTCACGTCCTTTCTTATATGCTTGTGAATCTCTTCACATATCATCGCTTTTCGGACGTTCCCGCCCTAGGGCAATTAGTCCCGTCGACAGGGCCCAAGGTCCCGAGACGATGAGGACCTACTTGGGCCGAAATTTGTCCCACGCGGGCGCGAGAGTCACGTGATGGAACCGACGATCCTC
>JBBDMR010000116.1:0-2661 GCA_040878225.1 Acidimicrobiia bacterium | reverse complement strand
ACGGGCTCCTGATGCGTCGCTGATGTGTTTCGGGGCGAGCACCACAGCGAGGCCGATGGCCATCCATGGCAGCGATGTGCTCTCTGCGCCCCATCCGATGGACCATGCCATCGGAAACCAGAGGAGCCCCAGGATGAGCAGCATGACCAGGGCGCCGATCGAAGCCAGGCCGGTCGACCGGGTAATGAGGGCCACCGCTGCGATTGTCACGATCACTGGAGGAAGGGCGAGCGGCCATGCCAACAGGAGCACGCCGAGAGTGATACCGAGGCCCTTCCCACCCTGAAAGCGGTACCAGACATTGAACACGTTGCCGGTGGCGGCGCCGAGCCCGGCTGCGACCATTCCGGGCGATCCGGCAATGGTATCCCCGGCGAGAACCGCCGCAGCACCCTTGGCTGCCTCCACAGCCAGAATCGCGATGAACAGTCGCGGGCCTCCGAGGCGCCGGGCGTTGTTCGCGCCCGGGTTGCCTGAGCCCTCCGACCTCAGGTCGAACCCGAACAGGCCTGAGATGGCGTTGGCGGTCGGGATCGATCCGATGACGTATCCCGCGAATAGTGCGAGCGCCAGGCTCACGCGTTCACAAATGCCTGGCCGGCCTCGCAGAATTGGAGAAAATCACAATTGTGACAACGCTGGGAAGGCGTAGGGTCAAACTTCTCTTCGAGGATGGACGATCCCAGGTCGAGCAGATGTGACCTCGCTGCCTCCAGCCAATCGTCGTCGACTTCGTACGATTCTTCGTTCAGCCCTCCGCCCAGATAGGCAAAGGTGACCCCCATCGAAGAGGTCTCACCGACTTCGAAGTCGACGTCCGTGCAGGCAACGGCGTAGGCCTCGAGCTGGACGAGACGGGCCGGATCTGAGGAAGGTCTTCCACTCTTGAAGTCGACGACCTCGAGGTGCCCGGCGTCGGCGTAGATTGCATCGATCCGGCCCCGAATGTTGAATTTTCCTTCCAGAGAGAGGGTGAACGGTGCTTCCACACGCGCTGCGGAGGTATCGCCGAATCTGGAGTCGAGGAACGTTTGATACGCCCCCGGGCCGCTTTCCGGGTCGGGCACGTCGTAGATCTCCCTGCTGATCTCGTCGAACGGGATGTTGCCCTTCTGGATCAGCTCGATCCGTCGGTGGACCTCGGTGCCGGCGACCGCTGCCGGATTCCTTCTCCTCGGCAGGCGATCGATCTCCGACCAGTAGAACTGCCGGGGACAACCTGCGTAGGTGACCAGCCCGGTGACGGAGAAAGTGCGTTCGTCGGGCGCCTCTTCGAGGTGAAGCCGTTCCGGCAATTCGAATAGGCGTTGAGACCACATCTCTACCTCCTTGTTGTGGGCGGCCTCGATCCCGAGGTTCTGCGCGGTGGCAACGACCCGGTCGGGCGTGGCGATCTCGGCAGCGAGGGCTCCGATCCAACCTGAGTCGAAGACGGGATCGGGAGCCGAGCTGTCTTCGCCGTGCCGGAGAATGTCGGGCCGCGGCGTGGCTTCAGCGAATCCGGTGTCGATCGTGCCGGGATGGCTGCGCACCAGCTCGAACAGAGGTGAGGGGTCCTTGGGATTCTGGTTGGGCTCCGGATGGCCGTACCAATAGGCACCGGAAACCATCAGGTGCGACCTCGCACGCGTCGCCGCGACGTAGGCGACCCGCCACTCCTGCATCATGTTCTCGTTGCGGAAGTACTCGGTCCGCTCCGTCGGATCTTCAGGAAGGTCGCGGTATCTTTCGTCGACCCTGAACTCGATGGGGAGGACGTCGGCTTTTGTTGCCGGGTCGGGGTGCATGTGACTCTTGCCCGGGAAATTGCCTTCGGTTACTGCAGGGATTGCCACGATGTCCCACTCGAGCCCTTTGGCTCGATGCACCGTCACCAGCGTCACTGCGTCTTCGCCGCTGAGACGTGCGGCATCGAGTTCTTCGGCGGGCTCTTCGGCCATTGCCTCGATGTAGTCGAGGAAAGCGGGAAGCGAAGATCTCCCCCGGAGCGGGCTCCAGTCCTCGGTCATGTCGAGCAACCGGTAGAGATTGAGGCGCGCCGTCAGGCGGGGTACGGGCGGGAGGGACTCCACGTCAGCCCAGGCCCGGGTGCGATCGAGGACCAACCGCGCCGTTTCCACCAGCGACGTCCCCTGGGACTCGACGAGAAGATGCAGGTAGATGTCGAGGAAGTGACGGTATCGCTCCGCTGCCTCGGGACGAACACCTTCGATCGCATCGAGATTCTCGATTCCCTCGACAAATGTCATCGGCAGGTCCTGGTCCCGATATTTGTCGAGGCTGCGCGCCATCCATCGCGACACCGGGGCCACATCGGCGAGCCCGAGCCGGTACCTGCTTCCGAAGAGAATCTGGAGCATGGCAGCGGTGCTCTCCGGTCGGGCCAGCAAGGTGAGCCAGGCGCGCAGTTCGGCGACCTCGGGAACCGAGAACAACCCACCCAGGTTGGCCACCTCGATCGGGATGTTGTGCCGGCTCAAGGTCTCGACGAGAAGCGGGAAGTCTTTGTTCTTCCGGAAGAGAACCGCCATGTCGGACCAGGCTGCCCCCTCGTCGTGGAGCTTCTCGAAGCGCCGGGCAATCCATTCGGCTTCGGACATTGCGTCCTCCGCCCAATGTGTCTCGACGATCCCGTCTGAGCGGTTCGGGCTGACCAGGTCG
>JBBDMR010000115.1:0-15094 GCA_040878225.1 Acidimicrobiia bacterium | reverse complement strand
CGCTTCCTTCGGTTGCTGGGGGGGAACAGCCGCTTCCTTCGGTTGGTGGGGGGGAACAGCCGCGGCGCCTTCGGCGGGGCTGGGGAACCAGCGGAGGGCTTCGGCGTCTGCGGGTAGCTCGACCTCGGTGGGGTGGGCGTCGATGGGGTTGGCAAGCACCTGCGCTGCCTCACGGAGGTGGTCGCCGAGGACCTCGATCGGCAATGACGCCGGTAGATGGGCCTTCCCGTCGAAAGTGAGGTCGAGGAGAGACGCCGGCGGCTCCGGGAGGCCATCGCGATGCCGCCAGAGCGCCGTGGCCGGGTCGAAGTCGTAGAGGGGGAGGAGCTTCCAACCCTCGTTGGCGGTCATGTGCACCGCTTCGATGATGTAGTCGAACTCCTGATCAGGGATGAAATAGTTGAAGTTCACCCGCACCCATCCCGGCCTGATCACCTCGCATCCTCCGGCGATGAGTGACTCCAATCGGGTGCTGGTCGCGCTGTCGATCCCGAGGAGGCGGTGGCCATAGGGACCTGCACAGCTGCAGCCGCCACGGGCCTGGATGCCGAACAGGTCGTTGAGGACGGCGACGACGAAGTTGTGATGCAGGATCTTTTCTTGGTGATTGATCACGAAGCTGACAATCGACAGCCGGTCTGACTCGGGGTTGCCGAGGATCCGGATGTTCGGGTTGGCCGACCAGGACTCGATCGCCCGCCGGATGAACTTGTGCTCTTGTTCTCTGATGACGTCGACTCCGACCTCGTTCTTGAGTTTGAAGACGAGACCGGCCCGGATCGACTCGACAATTGCCGGCGTCCCGCCTTCCTCGCGATGCTCGTGGTCGGCGAGGTACGTATGCCTCTCGGGCGAGACGAACTGCACCGTCCCGCCCCCGGGGACTGCGGGGACGACGTTGCGCATCAGCTCCTTGCGGATCACGAGCACCCCGGGCGTTCCTGGTCCGCCAACGAGTTTGTGGGGCGATAGAAAGATCGCGTCCTTGTAGTCGGGAGAACCCGATGCGCTCCTCATCTCGATCCCGACGTAGGGGGCAGAGGCGGCGAAATCCCAGAACGAGAGCGCACCGTGCTCGTGGAGTAACGAGGCGATCGCGCTGGTATCGGAGATGATCCCGGTCACGTTGGATGCAGCTGAGAACGATCCGATCTTGAGGGGACGGTCGGCGAACTCGATGAGTCGCTCCTCCAGGAGGGCGAGGTCGACATGGCCGTCGGCGTCCTCGGGGATCTCGACCACATCGGAGATCGTCTCCCGCCATGGAAGCTCGTTGGAGTGGTGCTCGTAGGGCCCGACGAAGACCACAGGCCGCTCGGCGGTCGGGATCATCTCCTCCAGCCCGTACTTCTCATTGATCGCCGTTGGGATGCGAAGGCCCATGATCCCGATGAGTCGGTCGACAGCACCGGTGGCCCCGCTCCCGGCGAAGATGACCGCATGTTCCTCGGGGTTCCCGCCCACCGAGTCACGGATGATTTTGCGGGCATCTTCTCGAAACCTGGTGGTCTGCAATCCGGTTCCGGAGGTCTCGGTGTGAGTGTTCGCGTACATCGGGAGAACCCGCGATCGGATGTAGTCCTCGATGAAAGTCAGCGACCGCCCCGATGCCGTGTAGTCGGCGTAGGTGAGCCGTTTCAGGCCGAATGGGGTGAGGACGGCGGTGTCTTTCCCGATCACCGAGTCGCGAACTGTCTCGACGAGGCTCATGGCACTTCCACCGTCTCTAAGGTCTCACTTTGCATGAGTGACATCAGATCTGTAGGTAAGCATGGCTGACCACGTGATGGTGCAGGTGGGCGACGAAGAGGTGAGGATTTCCAGCCCGGACCGGGTGGTGTTCCCCGACCGTGGTTGGACCAAGCTGAACATCGCGGAGCATTTCGCCGCGGTGGGCGTGGGGGCCATCCGGGGCATCAAGGACCGGCCGACGATGTTGAAGCGCTACATGGAAAACGTCGATGTCGACCCGATCTACCAGAAGCGGGCCAACAAGAATGCGCCGTTCGATACCGTCCAGATCATGTTTCCGTCACAGCGGCCGGGACGGATGAATGTCCCGAGGACCGCAGCCGATGTGGTGCGGCTCGCCCAGCTCGGATGCCTCGACTTCCACCCCTGGCCGGTGCGGGACTCCGACACCGACCATCCCGACGAGCTCAGGTTTGACTTCGACCCGACACCGGGGATCACTTTCAGCCAGGTCAAGGAGGCCGCGATGGGAGCGAAGGCCCTCCTCGACGAGATCGGCCTTGTCGGATGGCCCAAGACCTCGGGGAGCCGCGGGATCCACGTCTACGTGCGGATCGAGCCGATCTGGGATTTCTTCCAGACCCGGCGGGCGGTATTGGCTTTCGCCAGGGAGTTGGAGAGACGGATGGACCTGGTCACGACGAAGTGGTGGAAGGAGGAGCGGCACGGAGTGTTCATCGACTTCAATCAGAATGCCCGGGACAAGTCGGTCTCTTCTGCATACGGTGTCCGCCCGACCGGGTTCGTCTCGGCTCCGCTCACATGGGAGGAGCTGCCCGACGTCGAGATCGAGGACTTCCCGTTGGACCGATTCGCCTCCGAGCGGTATCAGGCGGTTGGCGATCTCACGGAGGGCATCGACGAAGCAGTGGGCGAGATCGACACCTTGATGGAGTGGGTGCTCCGCGACGAGGAGAACGGGATCGGGGAGGCACCGTGGCCGCCCAACTATCCGAAGATGCCCGGTGAGCCTCCCCGCGTCCAGCCCTCGAAACAGCGCCGCCCCGACAACGAGTACTAGCGCAACCTCCAACCAGGTTTGCACTGTGCAGGAGGGTGCGGTTTCCGCAACCCGGTGCACAGTGCAAGGTGCGCACCCCCGATCGCGGGTTGCACTGTGCAGGAAGGTGCGTTTTCCGCAACCCTGTGCACTGTGCAGGCAGTATCAGGGGTTAGAGGGCGTCGCGTTTGCGGAGAGCCCAGGTGAGGATCGCGATGCCCAGCACCAACACCGCGGCCAGCTTGGCGATTCCTCCTCCGGCCCCGGGGGAGATCGGGCCGAGGCCGACGAGGGCCTCCGGACCGAATTCCTCGACGCTGGCGTAGATCGACATCGAGATCCGCCAGATCGAGAGCTGTGCCAGCCCCGGGATCACAAAAGCGAGGATCGTCTCCCCGACCAGCACATAACCGAGCCCGATGAGCAATGACCTCGAGAACAGGTAGCCCAGGGGCACAAACACCGCTGCATATCCGATTGCGGCGGAGACGAAAAGTGTGATCGCCGGTCCGGTGATCGAGAGGCCGGCGCCGACGAGTAGCCCGGTGAGGACGGTGAGGCCCCAGGCCGCAACCCCGAGAGTCACTGCTGCGCCGGCACCGGCGGTCACACTGGCCACCGCCAACTTCAGGCGCGAATAGGGCCGCATATAGATATAAGGCAGGGTGCCGCTGTCCCGTTCCTCGCGGAGCGTTCCACCGGAAATGACGAGAGCAGCGATGGCAAATGTGTAACCGGCACTGGTCACGACGCCAATGTATGCCTCGCCCAGTTCGGCGCCTTCGAGCCCACTGGAGACGAGGATCGGAAAGAGCACGGCGGGCACGGCCGACAGTGCCGTAAGTCCGATGAGGCGGCCCTTGCGCATAGTCCGCCGGTAGAGGTGGGCGATGAGATAGATCATGAGCCTTCAACCAGGTATCTGAAGACCGACTCCAGCGATTCGTCTGTCGGCTCCACCCGCCTCACCGAGTAGTGCCCATCGGCGAGGATCGCGGGCAGGCCCCTGGCGAACCCCCGGGCGTCGGTGACCTGCAGGGTGAGGCGGTCATCTTCGAGCTCGATGCCGACAACGCCGTCGAGTTGGAGCAGGGCGGAAGCAAGCTTCCTGGTCTGGTCGGTCTCGATGTAGACCCGCCTCGGCTTGTCACTCATCGCGGCGCGAATCTCCGAGATATGGCCCATTGCCGCCAGGCGACCATCCACCATCGCCACCACCTGGTCGGTCATCCGCTCGACTTCGGCAAGAACATGGGAGGAGACGAGCACTGTCTTCCCTTCGTCTCCAAGACGCCGGAAAAGGGTGATCAGCCGTGCCCGCTGCACCGGGTCGGCACCATTCAGCGGCTCATCCAACAGGAGGATCTCCGGATCGGATACCAGAGCGGCGGCGACTTTGATCCTCTGGCGCATCCCCTTGGAGAAGCCTTCGAGCTTGCGGTCTGAAGCGTCAGCCATCTCCACACTTTCGATGACATCACGCACTCTGCTGGCGACCGAGTCGACACCGGAGAGGCGGGCGGCAAGGGTTACGAATTCCGTAGCTGTGAGATGCCCGTACACGGCCTCGTCTTCAGGAACGAGGGCGATCCGGCGATAGATGTCGGGGTCGACCCTCGGGTCGATGCCCAGAACCGAGACCGAGCCCTGAGAGGGAATCTGCAAGCCGGCGACAACGCGCATCATGGTTGTCTTCCCCGCCCCGTTCGGGCCGAGGAGTCCCGTGATCCCGGGCCCGAAGTCGACCGTCAATTCGGAGACTGCCACCTTGTTCCCGAACCACTTGGACAGCCCTTTGATCTCGATGGTGGCGCTCATGCCAGCCTCCGGTAGCGGCGTCGGACGGCAACCAGGGCGATCACGCAAACAACCACGATCACCATCACCGATGTCCAGGGCCCGAAGCCTGCAGCCTCAGCGGGGTACTCGATGGTATCTCCGAGCAGAGCATCCCTGATGATCCTGGGGTGGTGGTCGAGGGCGAGCAACGCAACCCAGCGCGACCCGGTAAAGGAAGCCTCGGAGACCAGCCCGGCGATGGAGCCGCCGGCGATGATGATCCCGAGGAACGAAGCAGCGGCGATGCCGGTGCGGTTGATCCAGGCGGAGAGGAGGAAGATGAGAGCGGCATGGAGGGCGACGAAGCCCACCGTCACCACCGGCACCTTCCACAGGATGTCGAGGTTGTCACCCATGTAGGTGATGAAACCGTCGTTGGAGATGAGGCCGAGGCCGAGGTGGAGGAGGATCTGGGGAACCAGGTAGATGGCCCCGACGACGGTGGCGAACGCGCCCAATTTCGAAATGAGATACCCGTCGACGGTCAGCGGGCGGGAGAAGTAGACCGACAGCACCCCATCGGTCCTGTCGGGAATCAGCAGCAGTGGGCCGGAGAACGCGATGAAGAGAAGCGATATCCCCGAGTACAGATCGAAGAGCCCCCCGTAAGTGGGAACGCCCTCGCGGAAGCTCTCTTCGATATTGCCGATCACCCAATGGGTTCCGATGATGATTGCGGCCGCGATCACAGCGGTCGCGATCAGTGACCACGGGAAGACCTTGCGGCGCGCCTTGCGGCCGAGCCCGAGCACCCTGCGGACGCCATCGCGATAGACGGCCGAACGTGCTCCGGACGGTCCCAGCCGCGGCCCGTCGTATTTGCGGTAACCGCGGTCGAAGATGACGCGATCAGTCAACGTGGCTCCCTTCCATGAACAGATCCTCGAGGGAGGCAGAGGAGCGGATCATTCTGATCAGCCCGGCGTTCTCGGCGGCAACTGCGGAGATGATCCTCGTTTCGAGCATGGCGTCGCCGGGGCCTACGACCAGGCGGCGCTGGTCGACGTGGGCCTCGATGCCTTCAGCCGCCAGCCGTGCGGCAACTCCTTCGGCGTTCTCGACGACCTCGAGGAGGACAGTGCTCTGCCGATCGAACCCGCCGAGAGGCCCGGACTTGAGAAGGTTGCCCCCGTCGAGCATCACCACCCACTCGCAGGTCTGCTCGATGTCGGTGAGAACGTGTGAGGACATGATGATGTTGAGTCCCAGCTCTCCGAGCCGGCGGATGAGCGCCAGCATCTGGTCGCGGCCTTTCGGATCGAGACCGGAGGCCGGCTCGTCGAGGAGGATGAGATCGGGGTCGTGGACCAGGGCCTGGGCAAGCTTCACACGCTGTTTCATGCCCGTCGAGAAGTCGCCGAGGAATCGGAACCGCTCCTCGGCCAACCCGACCAGGAAAAGCGTCTCCGAAGCCCTTCGCTTCGACTCGCTCTTGGGCAGGCCGGCGAGCTGGGCGGTGTAGGCAACGAACTCGGCGGCAGTCAGGTCGTCGGGGATGCATTCACCTTCTGGCATGTACCCGACCCGACTCCGCACCTCCAGCGGCTCGCTCTCGCTGTCATGGCCGAGCACAGAAGCGTTGCCCTCGGTGGGGTGGATCAGGCCGAGCAAAATACGGAGGAGTGTCGTCTTCCCGGCGCCATTGGCGCCGACGAGCCCGGTGATGCCGGCGGGTATCTGGATATCGAGGTTTTTGAGGGCAACTACCTCGCCGTAGTCATGGGTGAGGCCGGTTACTTGCACTACTGAATCTGTCACGAAGTGCACACTCTTGTCGATCGGCGCCACAACACCAATGGGGGAGACCCCTGATCCATCCCTGAGGTCATCTCGCGACTACGTCGCGAAAGCCCTGGCCCTCAGGCAGGTCGAGTTGGTCGGTGGTGCATTGTTCGGGGTCTTTGTCGGGTCGCCAGCGATGGAATCGGGTGGCATGCCGGAAACGGTCACCTTCGAGTTGGTCATAGCTCACCTCGATCACCACCCCCGGCTTCACCGGCGTCCAGGAGAGGTCCTTTTCGCCCGACCAACGGCTCTGCCCGCCAGGCATACGCGCCTCCTCTCCGAAGCTGTTGTCGGCCACGAGTTGGCTGAACCTCTCGAAGATCTCGACTCGGTCGACGTCGGGGAACCCTGAGCAGTGGCCGATGAAGTGCAGGTCGCCGCTCTCGTTGTAGAGGCCGAGGAGGAGAGAGCCAATCTTTCCGCCGTCCTTGTGCTCACGGAAGCCACCCACCACGACGTCGACCGTTCGGCGGTGTTTGATCTTGATCATCGCCCGTTTCCCGTGTTGATATGCGAGGTCGGGTTGCTTGGCGATGATCCCGTCGCATCCTGCCGACTCGAACTCGTCGAACCACCGCTTCGCCACGGACTCGTCAGCGGTTTGCGGCGTCAGATGCCACGGTGCGGTCAGCGAGCTGACCAGCTCAACGAGCGCCTCCCTCCTTTCGGTGAAAGGAGCCGCCCTGAGGTCGGCGCCTCTATAGGCGAGTAGGTCGAAGGCGACGAGCTCGGCCGGTGTCGTCTCGGAGAGCATGGTGATACGCGACTCGGCGGGGTGGATCCGTTGCTGCAAGGCGTCGAATTCGGTGACACCGTCGATGACCACGACGATCTCACCATCGACGACCGTCCCCGGTGGCAACTGGCCGAGCGCCGGCCTGAGTTCGGGGAAGTAACGCAGCAGCGGTCGTTCGTTCCTGGAGTCGATGCGCTGGTCGGGTGCTGACCAGGAGAGGGAGCGGAAGCCGTCCCACTTCGGCTCATAGAGGTGATCCCCTTTGGGCCAGCTTTCGGAGGTGCGAGCTTCCATGGTCTCGACCGGCGCAGGGAACGGATGGCTCACGGGTTGCAGTCTATGCGCCGATAGTCTGGATACAGATGAGCAATTCCGACCAGGGCTGGTTCAAGACGGCAATCATGGTGTTGAAGAGCGCCGCCACTGACTATGGCAAGAATTTTGGCGGTCGCATGGCTGCCGCCCTCTCCTTCCGCACTGTTTTTGCGATCACCCCGATGCTGGTGATTGCGGTGTCGGTTGCCGGTTTCGTCGTGGGGAGCAACCGGGAGGCGAGGACCGCAATCATCAACGCGGTGACCGAAGTGGTGGGCAGCGAGGTTTCCGATTTGATGGAGACCATCCTCGACAGCGCCTTCGCCAGCGCCGACACTGCAGCCGTCGTCGGTGTGGTCGTGTTGCTCTGGTCATCTTCCACCCTCTTCATCGAATTGCAGCGCAGCCTCAACCAGATCTTCGAAATTCCCATCCCGTTCGAGCGGCGCTTCCTCGCGGGTGCCGTCCAGCGCCTAGTCGGTGTGTTGTGGACGGTGGGGATCGGGATCTCGTTGACAGCTCTTTTCGCGGTGAACACCGCCACCCAGATCGCGGGGTCGGCGATCTCGAGGTGGCTGAACATACCTATCGCTTTCGTCGGAGTTCTCGGGTTCGTTGTCGCCTTCGCATTCATGGTCTTGATGTTCGGGCTGGTGTTCCAGACGCTGACCCTGAGCAAGCTCCCCTGGAAGCCGGTATGGATCGGGGCCCTGTTCACGGCGACGGCGTTTTCGGTCGTCGGTTATCTGACCGGCATCTATTTCTCGCAGTTTGGTGAGCCGACCGCGCTCGGCGTGTCGAGTTCGATCGTCGTCCTCCTCTTCGTCGCCTACCTCCTATCGTCGGTGTTTCTGTTCGGGGCCGAAGTCACCCAGAGCTACAGGCGCTTGGTCTACGAAGTCGATGACAGCCACATCGTCTTCCGGGAGGGAGAATCCGCGGGCACACCGCAGAAGCAAGCTCCTTTGCCGGTTACCGCGCTGATCACATTTGTCGTGGGACTGCTCGTCGGCTGGCGGCGGCGCAAGTAGGCCGGCAAGCATTGGATTACCCCTCGAAGGTAGCGTTACTCAACGATCGTCTGCCGTCGCCTGCATCCGGTGGTGACCATCTGTCCGTTGCCGCCAGATTCCAATATCCTCATCCTTGATGGCCATTGACATTGCCGGCTTCATCGCCGACCTGAAAGAGCACGCAGTGGAGCACGGCTTCCATGTTCACGACGAAAGACACATCGTCGAGACCTATTCCCTGCGCCAGTCGTGGGAAGTGGACCTGCACCCGGAGGCGGGGTGCGGGGGCCCGATCGACCTCCACCTGGCCCTCGACGTCGACCCCAAGGTATTGATCTCTCTGATCAGCAAGGTCGAGGATTTGGGTCCCGATTTCGAAGAGCCCGAGGAGGAGTACAACCTCGATCTCTACTTCAATTGGGCGGTCCCGCCGCTGGTGCAGCCTCCAGATCTGTTGGTCCTCGCCACCGATCTCGCCGGGCTCGGCGGCCTCGATCTCGTCATCGAGGTCTCTGCGATCGATTCGTACGGCGCGCTTGCCGACGCCCCCGAGCGCAGGCTCCAGCTGGTTGGCAAGAGCACGGTCAACCTCGTCGACATCATGGTGGGCAAGGAACAGCTCTGCGAGGTCCTCGACCGATCCCATGACGTCTCCGAGTACATCCTGGAACGCGTCGAGGAGTGGATGGACTCTCCGATCTGATCAGCCAACGAATCTCCACGGACACCCAGAACGCGTCGAGTGGATGGATTCCGGTCCGATGCCGAGGAGTGGATGGACTCTCCGATCTGATCAGCCAACGATGCTGGCCAGAGCCCACACCGCCATACCCACAGTCCCTGCAATCAGCAGGTAGAACAGCACGAGCGTCAGCGGTCTGGCAGATGGTGGCTGCTCCGGACCGTTAGGTCCGGACATGTGTGAAGCCGGCCCCAGGGCCCCGACCCCACCGTTCATCGAAGCGATCGCGAACTCGTCGGGCAGGGTCGGCCTGAAGGTAAGGTCTTCGCCCTCGGCGGACAGTACGAACGTCGCGGGGTCAACACGACTCAGCCGGTACTTCGAGTTTTCCCAGTCACCGATCTCCTTGCCGTCAGAAGTGAGCCGGAGTCGTGAATCGTGAAAATGGATTACAACTTCGACCTCTCCGTCACCGAGATCGATAACCCCATGATATTCGGTCAGATAGCACCCCAGCAGTAGCCTCGATCAATGTAGGCGCGAGCAGGTTCGGTGTCTACCTTCCCGGCGGGCGCACTAGATGTGTTAGCACGGCAGCGCGATCGCCTCGCAGAGGAAGGCAGCCAGCGGGCGGGCTTTCTCCAGGTCGGCACTGAGGTCGTCGGCGAAGCTCGGCGAGGTGACCGCCTTCTGGGAGAGCGACCGGCTGGCGATGAATGACTTGAGCCTGATGTCATCGGCGAACGGGTGTTCGGGGTCGTATTGCTTGGGAAGGCGCTTCAGTGACTCCTCCGGATGGCTCAGGCTCCACGTAGCCTCGAAGGCATCGGTGTGGGCCGCTTTGCGCCAGGCGTCAGGGTGGTCGTTGATGTGGCGCCTGATGGAATTGGCCACTGCGGTTTCGGGGCTCCAGAGCCCGACTCCGGCAAAATTGGAACCGGGCTCGATGTGCACGTAGATCCCGGGAGCGTGGACGTCTTTGCCCGCCTCGTGGCGAAACTGGATCCCGACGTTGGTTTTATACGGGGTTTGGTCGTTCGAGAAACGCATGTCGCGGTAGGGGCGCATCAGCGAACCGCCGACCGTCCTCGCATCCGCCACGAAGTGCGGAGAGAAGCTCTTCAGCCTGGCCGCGAAATCGGATATGAACTCCAGCGCCGGATCGCGCACGATCGAGATGTAGCGTTCCTTGTTCTCCTCCCACCATCGCTTCTCGTTGTTTGCCTCCAGTTCCTTGAGGTACTCGAAAATCGCCGGCTTGAAATATCTCTTCCCCATTGCGCACTCCGTTCGTCTGTCTTCCGCTCGCACCCGCAAACCCTGTCGAACGGTAAGGCCGGTTCTCGACGTTGGCCGCATTAGCGTCATCGGTATGGACATCATTGGTCATCCAAACACGAGGAATCAATAGGGTCGTCGCATGTTCAACGCCCCGCCCATCTGGCTATCACGGATCTGGGAGTACACCGGAATCGCCGGTGCCGTCACCGCCCTCGTCGCCTCGATCTTCTTTGCCTTCGGGGTAGGCCCCTGGTTCCAGACACTGTCCGACAGTTTCGACGTGACGGCCGAGGGGTTGCGCGCTGTTGACAGCACTCTCGAAGTCGTCGACGAGTCCCTCGTGGTTGTCACCGACACACTCGCCGGGATCGACGGTGTGTTCGGGGCTACGGCATCCGCGCTGGAGGAAGTCGGGGCCGTGGTCCTTTCGTCGGGAACCCTGCTCCAGACCGAGATACCGCGCCAGCTCGACGCTATCGAAGCGGCGATGGACGGCTTGATCGACACTGCGAACGTCGTCGATGGCGTGCTCGGAGCGCTCTCCTTCGTCGGTGTCGACTACAACCCGGAAGTCCCGTTGGACCAGGCCCTCGAGGATGTGAGTGTCCAGCTCGGTGAGTTGCGCGATTCGTTGTCGGGTTATTCGGCAAACCTGTTCTCGTTGACCGTGTCGTTGAACAGGCTCGAGGAAGAGGTGACCGTGGTCGCCGGAACCATGGCGGGGCTTCAGGATCAGGTCGACGCAACCCGGGAGCTGATTTCCGGCTACCGGGTGACCGCTGGCGATGCCGAGGTTGTCATCACCGATGCCTCGGCGCGTCTGTCAGGCCAGGTGTGGCTGGTGAGGATCATCGGAGTTCTCCTTCTCGTGCTCCTGGTCCCTGTGTTCAGCGCACTGTGGTGGGCAGGCAGGTCGACTGCTCCCAGAACACCGTTGGGCGAGATCCCATCGGTTAGTTGAGGACCCACTTGCAGCTCCAGGCCTGCCAGTAGTAGAGGCCAAGCCGTTCGTATTCACCGGCGAGCCATGCCGCGCTGGCGGTGTTCGCCGCCGGGTCGAAGGCGCTTGCCCCCGAATAGCCGGCCGACACGGAGGCCGACGCCCAGGTGGAGGGGATGAATTGGAACAGGCCCGAGGCACCTGAGTAGGGGTTGTAGGCCTCGGGATCGCCGCGGCTCTCACACCACATGATGTGCAGCGCCTCATCGACCCGATTGGAAGGAAAGTGCTGGGCGACGAGACCGCGCCATTGTTCGACCTCCGGAGGAGGTGACCACGGGTACTCCCCACCATCTCCGGGGTCCGTGGTGACGGTTGTGGTGGTAGTCGTGACGGTGGTTCCCGGGGGAGAAGTAGTGGTGGTTGTGTCGTTGCCGGCCTGACGCTCTTCCTCGGCTTCCTTGGCTTTGGCAGCAGTGACGGCGTCGAGGGCTGAGCGATACTCGATGTCAGCCTGGGCGGCCGCCCGCACTGCGTCGCCGACAGCGCTGTCCGCCTGGCCGAAGACCTCGGCCAGATGCTCGACTTCGGCATCGAACTCTGCCTGTTTCGCCGCGACGGCTTCGTGCTGGGCCGCGAAATCGGCTTGCAGCTGCTGGAGGTCCTTCTTCTTGACGACGAGACCGCCGAGTTCGGCATGTCGGGCCCCGATCACGTCCTCGACGACCTTCCCGGTGATCATCGCCTCCTCGACGTTTCGTGAGTTGACCACAGCCATCCCCGTAGGAGACAGCGCGTTCATATAGGCATCTACCGCTCGCACTTCGATGTCGACCTGGATACCGGCCAGCTCGAGGTCGGCGAATCCGAGTTGCTCTGAGATCCGGTCCAGGTCTACCGAGAGAGCGGACAACTCGTCGGCCAGCAGATTGAGGTGCTCGATCGTCGCGGCCAACTCGAGCTCGATCTCGGTGCGG
Source organism: Acidimicrobiia bacterium (assembly GCA_040878225.1). Classification (GTDB taxonomy): domain Bacteria; phylum Actinomycetota; class Acidimicrobiia; order Spongiisociales; family ZC4RG35; genus MA-ANB-1. The sequence continues at coordinate 2,774 of JBBDMR010000115.1, read as the reverse complement.
TTGGCGACGGCGGATTCGACGAGTCCGGTGGCGGCCTGGGCTCGCTCCGCCGCATCGGCAGCTTCTTGTTCGGTCTGGCCCACATTCTGGGCGCGGGCAGCCGGGCCGTTCGGGGTGATAACGGAGACAGCCATGGCCATGGCCAGAACGATGATCAGAAAGCGCATTGGCTTCATAAGGTCAAATCTAAGGCTAGTGGGTGGCAGGGGGCAGGAGAACTGGGAGGGGGTGGAATGCGGTGGACAGGCAAACCGTTGGAACCGTTTAGCTACCCGAAAGAAGTCATGATTCCCGATTCACATGTCGACCTGCTGGCGTGGGACACGAAGTCCTTTGCGCATATCGCGACACTCGGTCCCGATGGTGAGCCACAGACCAGTCCGGTCTGGTTCGACTGGGACGGGACCAACATCAAGTTCAGCCTCACCACCGAACGTCAGAAGTACCGCAATCTGGATCGCGACAAGAGAGTGGCGCTGTCCGTGATCGACCCGGAGAATGCCTATCGCTACATCGAGATCCGCGGGGTGCTCGAAGACGTCGAGCCTGACCCCGATATCGACTTCATCTCGAGGATGGCGAAGAAGTACATCGACAAAGATCGTTATCCGTGGCACAAAGAAGGCGACGAGAGGGTTGTGATGAAGGTCAGGCCGATCAGAGTCTCGGGAATGGGTTGATCGGGTCACTATCGGTCGGGACGTTGTTAAATGGTTTCAGGAGGTTCGTGATGTTCGGAAGCAGAAAGTCTCAGATGCCGGCTGAAGAGTCCGCCCTGCCCGGCCGGGAACGGAAGGTCGAGGTCCCCGAGTCCCACTTCGTCAACGGAAATCCCCTCGTGGGCCCTTACCCCGAGGACACCGAGGTCGCCGTGTTCGGGATGGGCTGTTTCTGGGGGGCCGAGCGGCGTTTCTGGCAGTTGCCCGGCGTCTACACGACGTCAGCGGGATACGCCGGTGGCTACACACCCAATCCTTCCTACGAAGAGGTTTGCACCGGCCGCACCGGCCACACCGAAGCTGTGATGGTGGTCTACCGCCCTGCGGAAGTCCCCTTCGATGAGTTGCTCAAGGTTTTCTGGGAAACCCACGATCCGACCCAGGGCATGCAGCAGGGCAACGACATCGGGACTCAGTACCGCTCCGCGATCTACACCACCACCGACGGTCAGGCGGACCAGGCGAAGAGGTCCCGCGACGTCTACCAGGAGGTGGTTTCCGCCCAGGGGTTCGGTCCGATTACCACCGAGATCGGCCCGCTCGGCGACTATTACTTCGCTGAGGACTACCACCAGCAATATCTGGCGAAGAATCCCCACGGGTATGACTGCCACGCCAACACCGGACTCGCCTACCCGGGCCTGGCCTGAGACGACCGCGGCCGGCACACCGCTGGCCGCGGGATCGAATCCGCCATGCCAGAAGGTGACAGCATTGCCGGCGACGCAGCGATGCTCCGCCCCGTTCTCGTCGGCGAGGTGATCGAGGCCGTCCATGCCACGTCGGGTTCGGTGAGGGCGAATGTCGGACGGATCCGCGGGAGAACAGTCACCGGGGTCAGGACCAGAGGCAAGAACCTGGTCGTGGACTTCGACGGTGGTTACTCCTTGTGGGTGCATCTCGGTATGAACGGGCGCTGGCGCCTGCTCTCCCCGGACCGAAGGGTTCCGGGGCCGGCCAAGGTTGCCCTCACCACCCGGGCCCACCAAGCAGTCTGTCTCGGGGCGCCGAAGGCAGAGGTCGGGAGAACCCCTGCCATCGATCTTGCACTGGGGAGTCTCGGACCCGACCTCCTCGCCGAAGAAGTCGACTACGAAGAAATTCTGCGCCGGGTTCGGAGGCTTCCCCCGGGAACCACCCTGGCGAGGGTGTTGCTCGACCAGACCATCGCTGCCGGAGTCGGCAACGTATACAAGTCCGAGCTTGCGTTTCTCGCCGGGGTGCTTCCGACGACTCCGATCGAGAAGCTCGCCGATAGACAGCTCCTCGCGATCTACAAGGATGCCCGGGACCTGCTCCTCGCCAATATCGGCCCCGGGACCCGATCGACGACCGGTGACCTTGGACGCGGGCGCACGACATGGGTCTACAACAGCGGCGGATTGCGTTGTCGCAAGTGCTCAACCCAGATCGTTTCCGGACGCATCGATGGCCGGATCACCTACTGGTGCCCGTCCTGCCAGAATTCCGTTTAACCCCGCTGTGGCATGTACCCGGTTGGCGGGTGCCCGGGTGGTAGCTTGTGATCGAAGCAGCTCGACTGGAAGGCGTAGATATGGGGCATGACCGTGTTCTCTGGATCCTTCAGTGGGTCTTCGGCCTCTACTTCATTGCGGTCGGAATCATGCACTTCGTCGTGCCGGAGGGCCTACCTGAGCTCCTGTCCTGGATGTACGATCTGAGCGACAACCTGCACCTCATCAGCGGCACGGCTGAGATTCTCGGGGGCCTCGGGTTGATCCTGCCGGGGTTGACCAAGATCCGACCGGAACTGACACCGCTGGCTGCTGTCGGTCTCATAATCGTGATGGTCGGTGCGATCGTCTGGCACGCCGGCAGGGAAGAGTTCACCAACATCGGATCAAATGTGGTGAACATCGTGGCCCTGGCCTACATAGCCTACGGGCGTTGGCGGCTGGCCCCACTTGCCCACAGGAGCCGGATCAACACGCTCTGAGGGGCCCGTGACAAGCTCAAGCAGCGTTGTTCGGAACCTCCCACCCTCGACGCCGTCCCTAAATATGAGACGCGTGGTGCGGTCCCCCGGAGGCGGAG
>JBBDMR010000114.1:0-15106 GCA_040878225.1 Acidimicrobiia bacterium | reverse complement strand
CCCTCGGCGTCCACGCACACGATGTGGCCGTGGCGGCGCATCCGGGTGTGGGCGTGAGATTCGATCCAGCCGAGCACGGCCCCCACCGCTCTCTCGTGGGCCTCGACCACCTGGTCACGCACGTGTTCGTCGCCAAGGCCGAACAGGACCGAGACTGACTTGGGAGCCGAGAAGGTGGCGTCATACCCCCGCACCGAGTCCTCCCCGTAACGGCGGCCGAGATCCCGACCCGTGACCGAATCCTGACCGGCCATCACCGCCAGGAATGTGTCGGCGTCGACCTCACCGCGGAGACCCAGGCGATCCGCGCCTTCACCCCACCATCGGCCCGGCGGCTCGTCGTCATCGAGGTAGTAGGAGGGGAGACGCTCGGTGTAGTAGCGGCCCGCCTCCAGCCCTTTCAACGTGGTTACCCGCACCGTCACGACAGGCCTTCTCTCCCGCGGTTACCGCAGGTGTGCACTCGTCTGTGGATCGAAGGCTGGTGCGGTCGCTGGGTGGTGTACACGGAAGTTTCCTTCTCAGTCGGGTCGTGGCTTGGAGTCGAAGAGGTCGAGCTGATTGGCGATCCGGTTCTTTGGATTACCTCTACGTCGGGTCGCTTGAGGTTCGACGGGCTTCGACTCGGGGCTCTCGGGCGTTTCTCGGCTCGAATCGGTGGTTGGCGCCGTTGGAGCCTGAGCGACCCGACCCTCGGCAGCCACCTTTGATAGGTCGGCTCCGATCAGCTTCTCGAGAGCCTGTCGGGGCACTCGCAAGATATGACCGAGGTCGATTACCGGCAACCCCGACCGGCCATCCGTCTCCCGCCACTCCCTGGCCAGGGCGTACGCCTTGGTGCGGCCGATGCGCAGCAGCACCCCCGCCTCTTCCACCGTCAGCAGCACCGGAACCCCATCACGAGACACAAGCTGTAGCCTTTGTTCTCATAGCTCACAGAGAGTATCATGGTCAGCGTGTCAGTGCAATGTTTTCACAAGCAAGAGACCGTGTACGCTGGAGTCGTGCCCAGCGACGACCAGCCAGACCGGTCTGCGGAGATTGATCTCAACCAGGTGGTGGCCTACAACGTCCGGGAAGCCCGCAGCCTCCATGGCTGGACCCAAGAAGACCTCGCCGACCGGCTCGAGCCCTACCTCGGTCAACGGCTCACCCAAGCCGGGATCTCCTCCATCGAACGAGCCTGGGACGGGGAACGCCGCCGAGAGTTCGACGCCCATGAGCTGCTGATCTTCGCCATGGTCTTCAACTTGCCCATCCTCTACTTTCTCCTCCCCCCACCAGGCGACCAGCGCAGGCTGCAAGGGACCAGCGAGAAGGTCAACGAGCTCTACGGCTGGCTGCTCGGCAGGGAAGGACAAGTCGAACCTCTCTACGAGCGGCTCCGCCAACTCGGGATCACCGACCCCACCACAACCGACGAAGCCGCCGAGAAGCTCCTCGGGATCACAAGCGATTCCCGGAGGACGAGCTTCAAAGAACGCCGCAAGGAAATGCTCGTCGCATTGCTAGACCGGCACGCCGACAACTTCGACAAGGACATCGAAGAACTCGGCCGGATCGTCGACCACCTCCGCCAGGCAGGTCTCCGAGGCTATGTAGCCGAAAAAACATTCGACGAGGATTTCACCTACCCGGGAAGCCAACCCCCCGACATCCCGGCCGAAACCTGGGCGGTCGAGGACCAGACGGCATCAGACGAGACCAGCCAAGACGAAGAGTCATCAGAGGACACAGCATGACCAGGGCGGGTTCTATCCGAGGGATTCGAATGGACTGTGGCCATTCGTGGTGGACATAGCCCCTCGGAGCGCTCCGCCGCCAGGTGATCGTGGAGATGGCAGAGAGGCTGGACAAGCGAGTAGAGGACGATCCGGGGATGGGTCCGCCGAGCCCGCGAGGAAGCTTGGCTCAGTCGAGTGACCCAAGGCGCGGCAGAGAGATGACCGGGACCGAAGTTGCGGGACTGGTATCAGAGGAAAGGAAAGACGATGAGAGGCAGCGTCACCAGAAAAGGGGCCAAGTGGTATGTGGTCCTCGATCTAGGTCGAGACGAGACCGGCAAGAGGAAGCGGAAATGGCATGGCGGCTTTGCCACCAAGCGTGAAGCCGAGAGGGTCCAGGCGAAGCTGGTCCACGACCTCGACCAAGGCATGTACAGCGAGCCCTCACGGCTCACAGTGGCCGAGTACGTGAAGGACTGGCTGGAAGCCAAGCCCAACCTGGCTCAGACCACCAGAGAGGGCTACCAGAGAGAACTGAAACGGGTCACCAAGCATCTTGGTGGGCACAAGCTGAAAGATCTCACGCCTAGCGCCATCAAGGGCTTCTACCGGGATCTGACGGCGGCGGGCTATGCACCAAAGAGCGTCCGCAACACAGCCGGTATCCTCCACAAGGCCTTAGCCGATGCAGTAGCAGACGGTGCCCTCCCCCGTAATCCCGCCGACCGCCTCGAGCTTCCACAATCAGAGAGGCCGGAGACCCAGACGTGGACCGCCGACGAGCTGGCCCGTTTCCTCTCCCACGTCGAATCACATCGCCTCTATGCCGCCTTTGTGGTCCTCTGCTCCACTGGGATGCGTCGCAGCGAACTACTGGGGCTCAGGTGGCGCAACATCGACCTCGAAGCCGGGACTGCGGCGATCGTGGACACTGTGGTGATGGAGGCAAACCGTCCCAAGTTGAGGCTGGGCACGACCAAGTCTCGGCGGTCCCGACGGGTGATCGCCCTCGATGCGGCCACCGTCACCGTCCTCCGCGACCACAAGGCCCGTCAGAACGGCGAGAGGCTCCTGGCCGGCGAGGCGTGGGAGGATCTCGACCTCGCCTTCAGTACGGCGCTTGGCGGGGTCGTCTCGCCCAACATGTTCACCAGATGGACGAAAAAGCTCGCAGTGGAAGCAGGAGTACGGCCACTGACACCACACCCAGCCGGACGGCACACCTGGGCGACGCTGGCTCTCTCGTCAGGGAAGATCCATCCCAAGGTCGTTCAGGAGAGGCTCGGTCACTCCTCGATATCGATCACACTTGACCGCTACTCCCACGTCATCGAGGGAATGGACCGGGAGGCGGCCGAGATCGTGGCGGCGATGATCAAGGGCTCTGGGGTAGAAGCACAGTAGAGCCAAGATTCCTGTTGCAATAGTGGGTAGTTATGGGTACTCTTGCGCTCATGACTACTCGTATGCCGGTTTCGGTCGGCTCTCGCAAGGGGCTCTCCAAGGTCGTCTCCACCGCTGAAGAGCAGCGGGTGCTGCTAACCAACCATGGTCGTGTCGTGGCGGTCGTGGACTCCGCTGAGCGTCTCGACGAGGACCTGCGGCGGCTCAGGGAGGCTGCCGACAGCGTGATCGAGTTCGCGGTTGGTGAGGCGACACACAACGTTGGAAAGAGGTGGGACCTCGACGCTGTCTGTGACCGCCTCGGACTGGACAGCTCAGCGATACGCGATCGTGCCCGAACTACTGAAGCACGGTGAGGTCTGGGGAGCGCTTCCCCGCCGACCAGGCTGAGGTCGCCTTCTCCGACATCTTCGTTGAACAGATTGAAGACGACCTCGACGGGGCTCAAGCCGAACAAGTCCTCGCCGATGTCGTTCGGCTCTGCGAGAACCCTGCGGGATCTCACCCTTTGCATGCTCCCTTGACCGGCTGGAACACACTCGAAGTCCTCGGACGATCGAGACGTGTGGTGTACCACGCCCGTCTGGTAGACGGCCACCCTTTGATCGACGTCCTCTGTCTCGGGCCGAGATCCAACTCAGAGGTGTACGACGTGGCCAGCGCCCTCCGAGGCTCGGGACTGTTGAGCGAAGATTCGTTTACCCAGATCTGGGAGGCTCTTCAGCTGTTGGAGGTGACTGCTCGGGACGTTGGCCTCGACGAGTGGGACTTTCTGCCCAGTCCGGCGCCCGAGGGTATGCGCAAGGCAGCAGTAGCTGCCGGCGTTCTGACCGAGGAGACCGCGCGCCTGCTCTCTAAGGACGAGCTCGAAGCGGCATTGGAGCAAGGGTGGGCCCCGGACGGAACGCCTGATCCGGCCACGGCTCTAAACGCCGCCATCGCTCGGCACCGAATGTCGAACCGCCCGGACGTCGGAGCGATCCTGGCTAGCCGGAGAGAGCCGCGCTGTGATGCGTTCATGCCGAGAGCAAGACAGCGTTGCGTCCGAAGAGCAGGGCACTCGGGGCCCCATCGGGCATTCCACTAGTTGGTCAGCGCGGCTGTTGACTTCATCCCAGGGCGCTCTGGGTAGAAGAATGGTAGAAGTCGGGTCCTGAACCGTACACCTGTTCGGATGGTTACAAGCCTCTGACCTGGCCTTTGTCTACCCAGCCAGCGCCTACTAATTGTGGAGGTGCGGGGAGTCGAACCCCGGTCCGCTGAGCCATCTGCGTTGGCATCTCCGAGCGCAGTTGTCAGCGAGCTTTCGGTAACAGGAACTCTGACAACAAGTTCTCCTGCACCTATCCAGAATTGATCTTTGCCCTGCAGTCCTGGACCCTGCCTGACGCATCCCGACAAGCGACGCCCGACCCCGATCGTGCGGGAACCGATCGGGCGGACGAGCTACTTAATTAAGCAGCCAGTGCGAATTTATCTTCTGCACTTATTGGTTTTTCCGGTTTGTTAACGAGGCCCCGGAGACCTCGGCTCGCTTCCAACGCTTCAACACTCAACGTCGAAACCGTTTCACCCCCAGATTTCTGGGTCTACCGGTACGGTACTCGCCCGCACCGACAAGGACAACGGTTTAATGCCGCCGTCTCCCTAAAGAACGCTCGATTTCACGTTTATGTTCCCGTTCTTTGAGCGCTTCGCGCTTGTCGACGATGCTCCGGCCCTTGGCCAGGCCCAGTTCTACTTTGGCTTTCCCGTCCTTGAAATAGACCTGAAGCGGCACGAGAGTCAGTCCCTTTTCCGCAAGCTGCCCGGAGACCCGGTCGATCTCGCGTCGATGTAACAAGAGCTTCCGATGTCGCTCGGGATCGTGGCCCCCGTCCCGGGCGAACTCGTAAGGCCCGATGTAACACCCGCTGAGGAAAACCTCTCCCCCGTCGATATGGGCGAAGGAGTCTTTGAGATCGACCCGGCCTTCCCGTAGCGACTTGACCTCGGAGCCGACGAGCGCCATCCCGGCCTCGAAGGTGTCGACAATCGAATAGTTGCGTCGGGCTTTGCGGTTGGTGGCAACCACCTTGATCCGCCCGGACTCCTCCGAGCCCGCCACGATCAGACCCCTCCGGGTATGTCGTCGCCGACACCTTCAGCGTCACGGAGGTACCGGCTCAGACCGAGCAGCGAGCCAATCACACCGGCAAGAGCACCGAAGAGGAGGAACAGCAGGCCCCACCGGAAGAAGAACTGGTTGGTCACATCGAGGCGGAATAATTCGAAGCTCCGGGTGGCTTCGGCGAGGCGCGACGAACCGAGCCATACCGTGAACACGGCCAGTGCCGCACCGAGCACGCCCTCGATCATGCCTTCGAGCAAGAACGGCACCCTGATGAACCAGTTGGAGGCTCCGACGAGTTTCATGACTGCTACCTCATCGCGGCGGGCGTAAATCGCCAGACGGATAGTGTTTGCGATGAGCACGACAGCCGACATGCCGAGCACGACCGCCATTCCCAGGCCCAACACATTGAGGACGCTGGAGAGGTTTTGCAGCTGCTCGATCTCCTCGGCAGCGGTGTTGACCTCCCGGACCACGGGAGTCTGCTGTTCGAGCCTGAATTGCACCGAGTTGTGGAATTCGATCTCGATGAGCTCGATCCGAATCGAGGCGGGGAGAATCGTCGGGTCGATGTCGAGCAGATCGTCCTGACCCTCGAATATCCGCTGGTATTCGATCCAGGCGTCGTTCTTGTCGAAGTACGCGACGGTTTCGACCTCGTCCCAGGTCTCGACTTCGTCGATGAGGGTCTGATGCGCCCCTGGCGGGACACCGGCGGAGTTCTCATCGTTGAGGAAGGCGATGACGTGCACCCCGTCCTGCCAGGCGAGCGTGTTCACACGCAGCACCTCGTTGACAACAAGTGCACCGAAAGCCAGAGACAGGGAGATGAAGACGGCGAGGACGGCGCCGGCGACGACGAGCAGGTTTCGCTTCAGGTTGGTGAGTGCTTCGCGGACCAGGAAGAAGAAGCGGCTCACTCTTCGGGCCGCCGTTCGTATCCGGCAGCTTGTTCATCCCGGGTGACCGACCCGTCTTCGAGTGCGACCACGCGCCGCTTCATGGCGTCAACGATGGCGTGGTCGTGGGTAGCCATCACGATTGTCGTGCCAGTGCGGTTGATCCGGTCGAGCAGCTTCATAATGCCGACCGAGGTCTTCGGGTCGAGGTTCCCGGTCGGCTCATCACACAGCATGATCGGGGGCCGGTTCACGAACGATCGAGCAACCGAGACACGCTGCTGCTCACCACCGGACAGCTGGCGGGGATAACGCTCCCCTTTGTCGGCCAGGCCGACCAGGTCGAGGACCTGTTCCACCTGAGGCTTGATCGCAGATGCAGGACGCCCGAGCACTTCGAGGGCGAAAGCGACGTTCTCGGTGACAGTCTTGTTGGGGAGGAGCTTGTAGTCCTGAAACACGGTTCCGACACTGCGGCGAAGATACGGGATCTTCCATTTCGGCAGGGTGGTGATGTCTTTGCCCGCCACCCAGATCGTGCCCCTGGTCACCGGCTCGTCGCGAAGCATCAGACGGATCAGCGTCGATTTGCCCGATCCGGACTCACCTACGAGGAACACAAATTCGCCTTTCTGGATGTCCAGAGAGACGTTGTTTGCGGCGACCGTGCCGCCCTCGTACACCTTGGTAACGTTTTCGAGTCGGATCATGGGGTTAGAAGAGAGTGTCGCAGATGGGATTCCTGGTTCCGCGGACCTGTTGAACGCTAACCGCGATCAGCGCGCTAGCTGGAATTATCAGTGATCTCATGGCGGGCGCGCCGCCATCTCAGATAGGACTCGACGAAAGGCATCAAGTCGCCGTCGAGCACGCCCTGGATGTTGCCCACCTCATAGTCGGATCGCAGGTCCTTGACCATCTGATATGGCTGCAGCACGTAACTCCGTATTTGACGGCCCCAGGCGGCTTCACCCTGATCTCCACGGATCTCGTCGAGGTGTGCAAGACGGTCCAGACGCTGTCTTTCGGCCAGCTTGGAGCGGAGCATCGTCATGGCCCGGGCCTTGTTCTGCAGTTGAGACCGCTCGTTCTGACACTGGACGACTATCCCCGACGGCATGTGGGTGATGCGAACCGCGGAGTCCGTGGTGTTGACGTGCTGGCCCCCTGCACCCTGGGAGCGGTAGGTGTCGATACGAATATCGTCTTCGCTGATCTCGACGTCGGCCTGGTCGCCCAGATCGGGGACGATATCCACGCCTGCAAACGAGGTCTGCCTTCGGGCGTTGGAGTCGAATGGGCTGATTCGGACAAGTCGGTGCACCCCGCGCTCGGACTCGAGGGTCCCATATGCACGATCTCCCTTGACCGAAAACGTGGCCGATTTGATCCCTGCCTCCTCACCCTCGGTCACTTCTTCGACCGTGACCGAGAATCCAGCATCGGAGAGGAAGCGTTGATACATCCGGGCCAGCATCTCCGCCCAGTCCTGGGCGTCCACTCCCCCGGCACCTGCGTGAACACTGAGAATCGCATCGGCATCGTCGTATTCGTCGTAGAACAGCGACTCGAGCTCGAGACCGTCCAGCTCTTTGGCCACTTCCGACAGCTGGTCCAGTGCCTCCGAGCGCGAATCATGGTCCCCGGCCTCTGCAGCCAGTTCGAGGAGAACCTCGGCGTCTTCGATTGTCGAGCCGAGCCGATCCACCACCTCGAACAAAGACTCGTACCTGGAAAGTTTCTGGGAGACCGCCCTCGCCTTCTCCTGATCGTTCCAGAGGTCGGGCGAGCCGGCCAGCAGTCTCAGCTCGTCGAGCTCCTTCCCCTTGGCGTCGAGATCGAGAAACTCGCGAGCCTCGTCGAGACGCTTCCGGAGCTCAGCGAGAAATGCCTTCGGATCGGTTATCTCGATAGTCATGACTTAAAGGGTGGGCGCCGGTTTCAGACCGACTCCTTGAGCAGGTGGCACCTCTTGTACTTCTTGCCGGATCCGCATGGACAAGGGTCGTTGCGCCCGACCTTGTCCGAGACTGCCTGCTCCTGTTTCTTTGCTCCGGCACTCGGTTCCACCCGCTTTGGCTGACTTGCCGGCTGGGCCAGCTCGACGTGGAACAGGTACTTCACTGCATCGCGCTTGACCGACGCGACCAGCTCGGAGAACATCTCATAGGCCTCGCGCTGATACTCCGAGAGCGGGTCGCGCTGGCCCATTGCCCTCAGCCCAATCCCGGCTCGGAGATAGTCCATTTCCGAGAGGTGGTCACGCCATTTGTTGTCGATGACCGACAGCATCACGCTCTTCTCCACACGCGTCATCGTCTCCGTACCGAGCTCTTCCCGTCGTTTCGCGAAGAACTCATGCGCTTCGTCGACTACTGCTTCGACCACTTCTTCCATGCTCATCCCGGTAGCGGACTCGGCGGTGACCTCACTCGGGTAGAACTGGCCCAGCTCACGCTGGAACGACTCCCAATCCCAATTGGAACGAGAAGACTCGCCACCGAACTCGATCTCGACGGTCTCAGCCATCACATCGTCGATCCAGTCGGTGATCAGATCCTCGCCGGCGGTGCCTTCGAGAATCGACTCGCGCCATTCATAGATCACCTCACGCTGGCGGTTCATGACCTCGTCGTATTTGAGGACGTTTTTGCGGATCTCGAAGTTCTGTGACTCGACCTGTCGCTGGGCCCGTTCGATCGACTTCGAAACCATTTTTGCCTCAAGCGGCTGGTCCTCGGGCAGTTTGAGTCTTTCCATGATCGAGGTGACCCATTCGCCCTGGAACCTGCGCATCAGGTCGTCTTCGAGGGACAGGTAGAACCGTGACTCTCCGGGGTCTCCCTGACGACCGGACCGTCCCCGGAGCTGGTTGTCGATTCGTCGTGACTCGTGGCGTTCGGTGCCGACCACGTAGAGGCCTCCGGCTTCGATCACCCTCTGCTTGGCGGGAGCGATCTCTTTGGCGTACTCCTCGACGAGCTTGGCTTCCATCTCCTCATAGGAGGGGTCGTCGGAGGACACTCCCTGGCGTTTCAGCTCCGTCTTGGCCATCCCCTCGGGATTGCCACCGAGCATGATGTCGACGCCTCGACCGGCCATGTTCGTAGCCACGGTCACCGCTGCGGGCCGGCCCGCCTGGGCGATGATGTCAGCCTCCCGGGCATGCTGTTTGGCGTTGAGAACCTCATGCCTGATCCCCGCCTTGTCGAGCGCCCGGGACAGCTTCTCGGAGCGCTCTATGGACACGGTCCCGAGGAGCACCGGCTGATCGCGCTTGTGCCTGTCGGCGATGTCGTCGATCAAGGCGGTGAACTTGCCGCCTTCCGTCTTGTAGACCAGGTCGCCCTGGTCCATTCGGGCCACCGGCTGGTTGGTCGGGACCGAGGTCACCTCGAGGTTGTAGATCTGTGCCAGCTCGGCGGCTTCGGTTTCGGCAGTACCGGTCATGCCGGCGAGCTTGTCGTAGAGCCGGAAGTAGTTCTGCAGCGTGATCGTGGCGAGTGTCTGGTTCTCGTCCTTGATCGCCACGCCCTCCTTCGCCTCAATTGCCTGATGCAGCCCCTCGGAATAGCGGCGCCCCTCGAGCACCCGGCCCGTGAACTCGTCGACGATCTTCACCTCGCCGTGGTCGATCAGGTACGCGTCGTCGCGGAGGTAGAGCTCCTTGGCCTTCAACGCCGCTTCGAGGTGATGGACGAAGTCGACGGCTGCATGGTCGAAGAGGTTCTCCACCCCCAGGATCTGTTCGACCCGGGTGACACCGTCTTCGGTGGTGAGCACCTGGCGTTTGCGCTCGTCGACCTCGTAGTCGACATCGCGGTGGAGTCGGGCGGCGATGCGGGCGAAGTCGCGGTACCACTTGGCGCTGTCGGCCATCCGCCCCGAGATGATGAGCGGTGTCCTCGCCTCGTCGATGAGGATCGAGTCGACCTCATCGACAATCGCGTAGGGATGTCCCCTCTGGACACGGCTGGCGGCTGACATCGCCATGTTGTCACGCAGGTAGTCGAAGCCGAACTCGTTGTTGGTGCCGTGAGTCAGGTCCGCTTCGTATGCCGGTTTCCGGGCTGCAGGGTCCATGCCATTCTGGATCAGGCCGACGTTGAGCCCGAGGAACTTGTAGATCTGACCCATCCAGTCGGCGTCACGGGACGCCAGGTAATCGTTCACCGTCACCATGTGGACGCCCTCTCCGCTCAGAGCGTTGAGATACGCCGGCATCGTGGAGACGAGGGTCTTACCTTCACCGGTCTTCATCTCGGCGACCATCCCGTGGTGGAGGGCGGCGGCGCCGACTACCTGAACGTCATAATGTCGCTGTCCCAGAACCCGTTTGGCGGTCTCCCTGACCGTGGCAAACGCCTCGACCTGGAGGTCGTCCAAGGACTCCCCGTTGGTGAAGCGCTGCTTGAATTCGGCGGTCTTCGCTGCCAGCTGATCGTCGGTCAATGCCTCGAACTGTGGCTCGACGTCGTTCACGGCAGCTGTGATGCCTTGAAACTGCTTGAGAGTCTTGCCCTCGCCTACGCGCAGGACTTTGGAGAAAAGTGCCATTGGACCTCCATGGTACTGGCACCGCTATTTAGACCGATGTTGGAGCCAGAGTCAACGGTTGTCGAGCAGGCCCTCACGTTGCGCCCAACCAACCGCTTCGAAGCGCGATTTCATTCCCAATTTATCGAGGATGTTCCGGACATGGTTGCGCACCGTGTTCTCGGAGATGAACAGCTTGTCGGCGATCTCTCTGGAGGTCTTGGCGTCGGCCACAAGTGACAGCACTTCCAGTTCACGCCCGGTCAGTTCCGGCCGCCGGCTCATGGTCGCGCCGTGATGCTTGAGAAGATCTCTCAAGGCCGAGAACAGCTTGCCGCTCATGGCTGGAGAAATTGCAGCACCTCCGTTGAGCACGTCGCGCATTGCATCGACGAGTCTCGGAAGCGGAGTGTCTTTTGTCATGTACCCGGCCGCTCCGTTGCGGACCGCCTCGAGCAGGTCCTCAGCCGACTCGCTCGAAGTCAGGAGCACCACACGTGACACCGGGCTCACTTTTATGATCGAGCTGACCACCTCGAGCCCTGACAGACCCGGCATGAGCAGATCGAGAATCACCAGGTCGGGTGTGTGTTTGCGGGCGAGGTCGATGCCCTCCATCGCCCTCCGGGCCGAAGCAACTACCTCAAAACCCTCGCCTTCGAACGCCGCTTTCAGAGCTTCCCTAAAGAGTTCGGCATCATCGACTATGAGGACGGTATTCATTCAGCTCTCCCGCTGGTACAACCTGGCTACCCGCATGACTACGCACCACGGGCACCAACAGACTAGACACCTGTCGAGCGGAGGTCGCGGCCACCACCAGCGGTATCGTTGCTGGTCGGAGTGCCTTTATCGCTTCGCTCACTGTCCCGCCTGTTGTCAGAACATCATCGACAACCACCACGTCATCCTGAAGTGCCTGTCTCAGAAAGAATTGCGGCGCATGGGCACGGTGCCGGGAACCGGCCCGCCGCGGGTTGTGCAATGGGCGTCTGATCCGCATAGACAGCGAACCACCGGTCGCTGCGGCCAGTGCCCGGGCCAATCGAGTCGCCGGATCGACCCCGTAACGGACGAACCGGGTCCACACTCTGGGCACCGGTACAAATGTCAACCCGGGCTCGATCCGCTCTGCGAGGACTCCGACAGCGAGGGCGACCAGGAGCCCATCGCCCCGGTACTTGAACCCGTGGACCAACCGGGCCGCCACCCCGGTGTGATCAAAGGCCGCGACCGCCCTGACACCACCGGGCAGGACACGATCAGGGGCAGGGCGCAAGTCGGAGAAGCACTCCCGACACAGCGGCACTGGTGAGAACCGATGACACCCCTGACAGATCACCCCTCCAACGTACGGATTCCGATGGCCAATTGGAAGCCGCAACTCTCCCTCCGTTTACGGAGGGAGTACCTCGACACGCTTCTCTCCCTCCGGCTACGGAGGGAGTACCGGCGACGTAGGAGCCGGGGAGGGTGGGACGCACCCACCAACGGAGCTCAAGATTCGCAGCCGACGCGACCAAGCTCCCAGCCCGCGAGGACCTCTCCCTCCTGCCTCCCCCCACCAACGTCGGGCGCAGGAACCTTCCTCCCGCAAGCGGGAGGACAGCTTCAAACGGGAGTACCTCGACACGGGGCGTTCCCTCCAGGTTTCAGGTTCCTTCTTGCCAGCCGCTCAGGTAGTCACGCTGTTCGCTGGTGAGGACCTCGAGGCCACCGCCGAGGCTCTTCAATTTGATCCCGGCGACCCGTTCGTCGATCTCCGACGGCAGGGTGTGGATCTCTACTTCGAGGTTGTCGGCATTCTTCATCAGGAATTCTGCCGCCAGCGCCTGATTGGAGAAGGACATGTCCATGACATCTGCCGGGTGTCCTTCGGCGGCGCCAAGGTTGACCAGGCGACCTTCTGCGGCGACGAGTATCCGGCGCCCGTCGGGCATCTCGTATTCTTCGAGACTCTCCCTGACAGGTCGCTTCTCGGTTGCCATCCGGGCCAGCGATTCCAGGTCGAGTTCGATGTCGAAATGGCCGGCGTTGGAGAGAAGGGCTCCGTCTTTCATCACGTCGAAGTGCTCGCTACGCAGGACGTGCTTGTTCCCGGTGACGGTGACGAAGACATCGCCGACCTTGGAAGCGTCAAGAGCTGTCATCACCCGGAAACCGTCCATGGCTGCGGCGAGGGCGCGCACCGGGTCGACCTCGACGACGATGACGCTGGCCCCGAGTCCGTCGGCCCGGGATGCGACCCCCCGGCCACAGTCGCCGTAGCCGACGACGACGAAGTTGAGACCGGCGATAAGCAGGTTGGAGGCCCGCATCAGGCCGTCGAGCACAGACTGGCCCGTGCCGTAGTGGTTGTCGAAGAGGTGCTTGGTCGCCGAGTCGTTGACCGCTATCACGGGAACCCGCAGGGTCCCGTCGGCCGCCATCGCCCGCAGCCTGATGACCCCGGTGGTCGTTTCCTCGGTCGACCCGATTACCTCGAGGTCGCGTCGCTCGGTGTGGAGCAGCGTGGCCAGATCGGCACCGTCGTCCATGGTTATCGCCGGGGCGTGGTCGAGGGCAGCATTGATGTGCTTGTAGTAGCCGTCGGAGTCGATTCCCCTGATCGCAAAAACGGAGATCCCGTCTGCGACGAGAGCTGCAGCAACATCATCCTGGGTGGAAAGCGGGTTGGAGGCACAGAGGATGGGCTCGGCCCCACCATCACGAAGCGCCAGCATCAAGTTGGCGGTCTCCGCAGTCACGTGGAGACAGGCAGCTACCACGCACCCCTCGAGAGGCTTCTCCTCTTTGAATCGGTCTCTGATGGTCTCGAGAACCGGCATCCGTCGGCCGGCCCAGGCAATCCGCCGTGCGCCGGCCTCGGCGCGTGACGGATCTGCAATGTCGTAATTCATCCCTCATCCTCAACTAGAAGCTTCTTCAGTTTTTCGATGGTCCCCACCGGGACCGGGTCGACCCCAGTATTCACCGCGAGCATCCAGGAGACGAGATCACCAATGGCGGTGAGCGAAATGATCCTGGCCGCAGCAGAACGGCCCTTAGACCGGACATGGCCTGCCCAGGGCACGGCATACTCGGTGAGGTTGCGGGTGTGGCGGTAGCGTTCGGAGACCCTGGCGGCGTCGGAGTCATCGGAGAGCCCGACGATGGCCACCGTCTCTCTGGTCATATCCGTGAGGGTCTCCCAGCTGACGATTTCGTTGTGGTCCAGTTCGGGGAGCACCGACCACCACGCCGGCATTTTCGCATTCTCGTTGATCTGGGTCTTCCACCTCTGCGCCGCAGCCCCGGAAATGGCGCCCCCTCCGTAGATAATCGAAGCCCTGCCCCCCAGGCTTGCCGCGAGTTGCTCGGCCTCGAGCCAGGCCGTGGAGCCCTCGGTGGTGATCTCGTCGGCGACGTCAGCTGCCTCGTTCAAGTCGGCGACGAAGTCGGAGCGTCCCGACGAGGCGCCCACCACCCGGAGGGTCGCGCCGAATAGATAACCGAGGGCGGCACGGGGCTGGAGCCCTGAGGGGATGTCAACGGTCGGCCATCCTTCTGCCGAGGCACGGTCTTTCAGCGCTCCCCCGGTGGTCAGCGCCACCAGAGGCAGAGCCATCCCATTTGCCTCGTCGACAGCACTCAACGTCTCTTCTGTGTTTCCTGAGTAGCTCACACCCACCACGAGAGGTTGGATCCGCGAGACCCAGCCCGGAAGCGGTGCGTAATTCTTGTGTCCCACGGCCCGGAGGGGGGAGTCGCTGACAACGGCTGCCACGTAGTCACCGCCGATTCCTGAACCGCCCATCCCGACGATCACAAAATCCTCATGGTGCGCGATTTCAGGAACGGCGAGGTCTGCGGCCCAGCGGAGCTGGGAGCCTAGGGATTTGATCATTGTCAGCATGTCAGTCATCAATAGTCTCCTGGTCATCGGTCAGCAGCATCACCGGGATTCCGTCTTCGACGGGATAGACCCGTCCACAAGTCTGACAGGTCAGTGTCGAAGCTTCTTCGTTCTGGGACAGTTGGCCGTGGTCTGCGGGGCAGACCAGTATTTCGGCGAGTCTTGGATCGATCAGGCTCACGGTGTGGCACCGATGATCGCTCGGATCCTGGAAAGTGCCGAATCGACCGTTGCTTCATCGGCCGCTTCGACATTGAGCCGGAGCAGAGGCTCGGTGTTCGAAGCCCGCACGTTGAACCAGAATTCACCGGCGTCGATCGACAGGCCGTCGAGGCGGTCGATCTCCGCATCAGGGAAAGCCGCTTCGATGCGCGCTACTGTCTCCTCCTGGTCGTCGACCTCGAAGTTGATCTCCCCCGAGGCGGCGTACAGCTCGACATCCTTCCTCATCTCCGAAAGCGTCCGACCGGCGCCAGTGAGAACTGCGAGAACCGCGAGCATGGCCAGCACTCCCGAATCGGCCCGGTAGTTGTCA
>JBBDMR010000113.1:0-15249 GCA_040878225.1 Acidimicrobiia bacterium | reverse complement strand
CCAGATGACGTCGCTCGCTGCGTCCTCGTCCTCGACGAACGGGTCAAGTGCGCCTGCGTCCTGCGTCCTTGCGAGCAACGCCCCTGACTCGCCGAAATGCGCGACCGGACTTACGCGATAGACCACTAGAGCAGAGCCAAGACCACAATCGACACCAGGCCGGCCACGAGAACCAGCCCGGCAACTATCAGGGCTTCTATAGCGAACATCGTCAGTCCGCCCAAGAGACCGGGCACGCTGGATCCTTTCCGGAGTCGCTCGGTCACGAGCGGTTGCGTCCGTTCTTGTACCCGAGTGCTTCGCGGACTTTGTCCTCGAGTTCGATCGCACTGACAGCAGTCACCTGGTCTCCGGGCTTGAGTCGGGTCGTCGCCGTCGGCACATACGCTTCGTCGCCCCGAACGAGGGTAACGAGAAGGCAGCCTGAGGGGAGTCGGATCTCGGCGACAGGGCGCTCCTCGAACCGCTCCGGGAGATCGATCTCATAGACCGACACCTCGCCGCGTCCCAGCAGTGCGATGTGCCTGAACTCTCCCACCTCGACCTCGCGGGAAATCAGGGTCGCCATGACATCAGTGACTGCCACCACGGGTATGTCGAGCGCGTCGAAGGTAGGGCGGTTGAGTGGATTGTTCAGCCGGGCGAGGACACGGCCTGCGCCCAACGTGAGTGCGAGCTGGCATGCCACGAGGTTCACCTCGTCGAGGCCGGTCACTGCCAGGACCCAGTCCGCCCTATGAGTCTCAGCTGCCTTGAGAAGGTTGACGTCGGTGCCGTCACCCTCGAGCACCAGAACCTTCATCTCGTCGGCCAGCGCTTCGGCGTGACTATGGGAATCTTCGATGACGGTGACGACGTGACCGGCTTTGTGCAATTCCCTGGCAAGGAAGGATCCGACCTTCCCTCCCCCAATCAACAAGATTCTCACTCGCGGCCGCCCTTCACGGCGAGATACCGTTTGATTTTCCGCCGTGCCCCCGTCCGGGCCGCGGCGATCACCAGGTCTCCTTCGGCGAGCGCGAAATCGTCATCCGGAATCACAGTCCGGTGGCCACGATGGATAGCCGCAACTCTCAGGTCGTCTGATATCTCGAGTTCGTGGACCCGGATTCCCGCCCCTTCGGGACCGATGACCATCTCAACCACCTCAACGTCCCCACCCGAGAAAGTGACGTGATAACTGAACTCCTCCCTAACGATCTGCTCATGTATCACTTTGGATGTGAGCTTCGCCCCGGCGACGAACTGCACACCGAGGGCACGGTATGCCTCCTCACGCGCCGGATCGTCGAGGCGGGCAATCGTCTTCGGGACGCCGAACACCCGTTTCGCGACCTGTACGGCCATCGCGTTGGCATTGTCAGAGTCGGTGGCAGCCACGAAGGCGTCGGCAAACTCGATTCCCGCTTCACGCAACATCCGCACGTCATAACCAAGGCCTTCGTGCATGGTCCCGTTGAAAGTCGACCCGAGGCGATCGAACACGCCGGGGCGATTGTCGATAATCGAGACGTCGTGCCCTTCATCCGAAAGGGTCAGGGCCAGGTCGCTCCCGACGCGCCCGCACCCAGCTATGACAATTCTCACTTCTGCCCACCGATCCCGGTCTTTTCGACTGACTGCTCCAGGGTGGCTTCGCTGACGAGAGTCAGGGGAAGTTGGTCCACGATGTATGGCCTCCACTCGTTTCGAAGAAAGACGTGCACAACTTGACCTTCGTCGGGCAGCCGGGCCTCGCCCAGGTATTCATGCAGGATGCCGTCCACCCGATAGCGAAGACCTACGGTCAGGTGCGAGGAAACCGTTTAGAGCTCCTCTTCATGTCGCCGCCACAAGGGCGGGCTGCTTTGACCGTCCACATCTCTTTTCTAGGCCAACGTCATCCTGTATCAGCGCTGTCTTGACGCTGCCCTAACGCATCGACAACGGTTCTTGACGCTCCCCTTACGGGAGGTCGGCAGGCTTGCGAGATTCAGCGGCGCCGGCGGGTTAGCGTTTGAGAATGAGAAAGGGCAGGCTTCGCGTGTTCCTCGGTGCGGCCCCCGGTGTCGGGAAGACATTCGCCATGCTCGAAGAGGGCCATCGCCTTCAAGACGAGGGCCGACGGGTGGTCGTCGGCGCTGTGGACGCCCACGGCCGCGCCGAGATCGAGAAGCTGGCCGCGAGCCTCAACGAGTTGGGCTTGGAGCCCGGCGACTCGAGTTTGGGCCACTCGGCGATAGACCTCCCCGCGATCCTGGCCATGAACGTCGAGGTCGCTCTGGTAGACGATCTTGCCCGGGCTAACGATCCCGGCTCCCACCTCCCCACCCGATGGAGCGAAGTCGAGTCTTTGCTCGATGCCGGCGTCGACGTCCTCACAACTCTCAACATCCAGAACCTCGAGTCGCTCAACGACGTTGTGTACGAGATCACAGGGGTGCGGGAGAAAGCCACAATTCCGGATCGCCTGGTGCGGGACAACGCTGAGGTCGAGCTGGTCGATCTGACCCAGGAACGTTTGCTGGAACGATTGAGCGCAGGCGAGATCTACCCCGCCGAGAAAATCGACGCAGCAACGGCAAACTATTTTCGCCCCGGGAACCTGGCCGCATTGCGCGAGCTTGCACTCTCATGGACCGCGGACCGGGTGGACGAAGACCTGGCGGATTACAGGTTCATCCACGGAATTGACGAACCGTGGGAGACCAAAGAACGGATCATCGTCGGCCTGTCAGGGGCACCCGGGTCTGATGTCGTGGTTCGTCGTGCCGCACGCACAGCTTTGCGCTCGCGAGCAGAGCTTCTCGGTGTCCACGTTCGCGGTTCACGCGACGCTGACGACACGTCCGAACTGGAAGACCAGCGCAAGTTCGTCCATGACATGGGAGGCACCTACCACGAACTCGTAGGTGACGACGTAGCAGAGTCGTTGTTGGCATTTGCCCGAGCCGAGAATGCGACGCAGATCGTCCTCGGAACCTCACGGCGCTCCCGCATCGCTGACCGGCTGGGCACCTCCCCCGCCATGCAGGTGATCAAGAAGTCGGGCACCATCGATGTCCACGTGATTTCTTACGGCGCCGGTCCCCGGTTCAAGAGTTCCGCGGCACACCGGGGGGGAATCGGTTCGAAGCGGAGGCTCCTGGCATGGCTCCTAACAGTCCTCAGCCTGCCGGTGGTTACCCTGCTTCTCCTGTCATTCCGAGGGGACGTGGCCCTGGAGAATGTCCTACTCGTCTATCTGCTGACGGCCGTCACCATCGGTGTTGTCGGTGGTGCTCCACCGGCTGTGACCGCAGCGGGTGCAGGGTTTCTCCTCGCAAACTGGTTCTTCACTCCTCCCTTCTATACATGGAAGATCGCCGATGCCGGGCACCTCTTCTCACTCTTTGCCTTCCTGCTCGTTGCGTCCGCCGTCGGCGTCCTGGTAGGCAATGCCACAAAGAAGAGCGCGGACGCCCGAAGAGCACGTGCCCACGCCGAGGCCCTGGCAGCGGCCACAACTGTGACGGGCCTCGTATCCGGTACGCAGACGTCTGGGTTGACCAAACGCATCCGTGACGTGTTCGCCATGAGCGCCGCCGCTGTCCTCCGTCGCTCCGGCGACGGCTGGGAGACGGTGGCGGCAGTCGGCATCGTCGAGTTGGCGAGCCCTGATGAAGCCGACGAGGTGATCCCGCTCACTACCGATACGGTCTTGGTGATGAGCGGCGGTGAGCTCACAGGAGATGATCGGCGGGTTCTTCGAGCATTCGCCTCCCAGATGGCCCAAGCCCTGGAACGAGAGAAGCTGGAGAAGGAAGCCGCCGAGGTTGAGGCAATGACCGAAACCGACCGGCTTCGAACCGCGCTTCTCAATGCGGTGTCCCACGACCTGCGTACCCCCCTGGCAACGATCAAGGCGTCTGTCACCAGTCTCCTCGAGATCGGTATTCCGTGGTCAGAAAACCAAACCCATGCGTTTCATCAGGTAATCCTCGACGAAACAGAGCACCTCAATCGAATGGTCGGCCGCCTCCTCGACGCCAGCCGGGTGAGAGTTGGCGCTGTTCATGTGTTCTTTGTGCCGGTGGGGCTCGATGAGGTGGTCGCATCCGCTCTCTCGGGGCTCCGGGTTGGTGCCGACGTCGTACGAGTCGAAATCCCCGACACATTGCCGCCGGTCCAAACCGACCCTGCTCTTCTCGAGCGGGTGGTGGCCAACCTCATCGAGAACGCTCTGTCATGGTCACCCGAGGGTGATGTCGTACGGGTCAGCGCCGGGGAGGTCTCCGGGCGAATCGACCTCCGGATCGTCGACCGGGGACCGGGGATACCAGTCGAGGCAAGGGAAGCCATTCACCTGCCGTTCCAGCGATTCGGCGACTCCACGAATAGCGGCGGGGTAGGCCTGGGCATGGCCGTCGCCCATGGGTTCCTGGAGGCGATGGGGAACCAACTCGTCATCGAGGACACGCCGGGAGGGGGGACCACCATGGTTATTGGCTTCAAACCGGCGCCGGGCGACAGAGCGACCAGCTCTCCGACTGCAAGAGCGTCCCGTGGTTGAGAAGACGCGGGTGCTGGTTGTCGACGACGAGCCTCAAATCGTACGGGCCCTCACCCTGAACCTGCACGCACTCGGATACGAGGTCAGCTCGGCGAACTCGGGAGAGGAGGCGCTGATCCAGGCGTCCCAGCACCGCCCGGACGCTGTGATCCTCGACCTCGGACTGCCGGGGATCGATGGGATCGAGGTGATTCGAGGCCTTCGCGGCTGGACCGGCGTTCCGGTGATCGTCCTCTCGGTCCGGGAGGACGAACGCGAGAAGATCGCCGCCCTCGAAGCGGGCGCGGACGACTACGTCACAAAGCCCTTTGGGATGGGAGAGTTGGTGGCTCGACTCCGCGCCGCCCTAAGGCGGGCGGTGGACAGCGATCGAAGCGTCCCGCTCATCGAGACATCAGCATTTGTCATCGATCTCGGAGCGAAGCGTGTGACCCGGCCCGGCGGGGAAGAGATTCGATTGACGCCGACAGAGTGGGGAATCGTGGAAATGCTGGCACTGAACGAAGGCAAATTGATCAGCCAGGTCCAGCTATTGAAGGACGTTTGGGGACCTACGTATGGCGAGGAAACCAACTATCTGAGAGTCTTCATGGCCCAGATAAGGCGAAAGCTCGAACCCGATCCTGCTGCACCCCGCTACTTCAAGACCGAGCCCGGGATGGGCTATCGATTCGACAACGCAGACGGCGCTGCGGGTCGGTCCCCGCCGCAGCCCCCAGGGCCAACGCTCTGAAGATTTGTTGATGCACCAGAGCTTGCTGCGAGTATCCTGTAAGGAGAGGTGGGAGAAAAGGGGAATTGAGATGGCTGAATATGATGGACTGCTCCGGATAGACGGCGAGGCCGACCGGCCTATGAACGTCACGATCGACCTCACTGGCGATCGGATGAAGGTCATGGCTGGGGATGTCGAGGTGGCCGACTGGTCCCGCGACGAGTTCCGGGTACGCGCCCTAACCGACGGATTCCATGTTCGCGCCGAAGGCGAAGAGGTGGTCCTCGACGTCCGTGAGGACGCCCGTTTCGCCATTGAACTCGGCCTGAAGAGTGCACACCCGACCCTGCGCCGCCGGATGGCAGCGCTCATGCGCGACGAGGCCTGAGTACCAAGGCCACAGCTTGGCCGGCCGCGAACAGGTCCCGGTCTCTTCACGGGCGGTGACAATTCTCACTACCACGGGCGCAGATCGACACTCGCCCTGCCCCTTGTGGCCGCGGGACTGCGAACCGACCGATACCGCATCGGTTCGCTGACATGGGAGCGGAGGTCGACTGCGAGCTGATCGGCACCGGATGGCTCGGTCAGCCCGTCAATTCCCTCACATCGCTGATCTTTGTCGCGGCCGGGGCGATCATCGCAAGCCGCCGCCCGGAACGTGCCTGGGTCGGGGTGGCGGTGGCAGCGACGGGGATCGGATCCTTTCTCTTCCACGGGCCGATGCCGGCGGGCAGCCAGTGGGCTCATGACGTCTCCCTGGCATGGCTCCTGACAACCGTTCCCGCTGTTGGAACCCGGTGGGAGCGCTGGATGGTATTGCCGGGCCTTGCCGTCATTGGGGTGTTCCTTTCCGTTGTGCCCTCCCTCGCCGACCCGCTTCATCGCACTGACTGCTATTGCACTCATAGTTCTGGTCAGACGCGACCGCTCCGTTGCGACGGTAGGCCCGCTCGCCCTTCTCGTCACCAGCTCCATAGTCGGGAGACTCGGAGCCACGGGATGGCCCCTTTGCGACCCGGACTCAATTCTGCAGCCGCACGGCCTGTGGCACCTGGGAGCGGCAGCGGCAGTCACCTGGTGGGCGCTTGCCGCCCCGACACCACCACCTTCAGCGGTCTAACACGCGGTGGGTGCTGTCGGGCGGTGGGCCGAAGTGACCGCTTCCCGACACGGCAGAGTTTCGAGGCGCATAGGCCACCAGCGTTTACGTATTGTCTGAGCGTTCGGTAGCGATCGTAAGGAGATCGAATGATCCTCGATTTATTCTCAGAGTTGAATTGGCTGGCCGTCGCAGTGGCGACGATTGCCTGGTTCGCCTTTTCTGCCATCTGGTATTCGGTGCCGCCCCTGAGTCAGGCCTGGGCCAGGGCAGCCAAAGTGGACACCTCCGGTGACGGGCCGCCCCTCGCGTTGCTGTTCATCCCGACACTGATCGGCTACTTCGTGACCACGGTCGTCATCGGCTTGCTCGTCGCCGGCCTCGGTGCTGACACACTCGCCGACGGCATCATCCTTGGTGCTGTGCTCGGTATTGGATTCGGAATGGTTGGAGCGCTGATCAGCCAGGTCTACGAATCCAAAGGCAACTCGTACTGGCTGATCAACGGGATCAATGCAGTGATTGCCTATGCAATAGTCGGTGCCATCCTGGCCGTCTGGGACTGAATCAAGGCCACGGAGCCGGACCTCGCTGGTCCAACGAACGTTCCAGCCAGACTACGGTCATTGCGGGATCTGTCCCGTGCTCTACCGTCCGGATCTCTCTGAAACCTTCTCTCTCGTAGAAGGCCACTGCCTTTCGATTCACTGCGAAAGTCTCGACCCGAATGCGGTCCATCTCGTCCGGAACTTCATCGATGATGGCGTCTATCAATCGTGGGCCGGTTCCTTCGCCTCGATGCAGTGGATTTACGTAGAGCTTCCAGATGACAGGGACCCCTTCATAAAGGCTCCATTCGCCGACCCCGAGGACCATGCCGCCGTCCTCTGCCACGACGACCCGACCCTCATCGACGGCCCGCTCCATCCGATCGCGGTTCCACCAGTTGTCGACCTGCGCTCGGGCTGCTTCTGCTCCCAGCAATGGGCCATAGTGCTGGGGGATGTAGCTGGCCCCGAATTCACAGATCGCTTCGACCTCGGCAGGCAAGGCGACGCGCACGTCCACAATTAGTCGGGTTCAGCCTTCGCTTGCCGCGGCAGCGAGGATTCGGGCCAGTTCGGCGGGTTGGCTGATCATGGGCCAATGCCCTGAGTCGATGTCCACGAAAGACACATTGGTGGCCCGGCTGAGCTCGGGCACATCGCCTGCGTCGATCCATGCCCTGGCCTGATCGGGGCTGTATTCGGGGCACACGTGAACAACGGGGATGTCGAGGCGGCTGTCATCGGTCAGCTGGACTATGCCCTTGGACACGGCCGCGGGGACGGATACCGCCGCTGATGCGATGCGGTCCCGCGCGGCCTCGTCGAGATCAGCCGAGTCGGAGCCGTCGAATGGTTCCCAACCCGGGAAGGCCATGACGCCGTCGACCGAGGGGAAGAAGTCGGCGTAGGCCTCACCGTCGGCGGCCGGAAAACCACCGATCATCACGACGCTGTCGATCGCGTCGGGTCGTTGGTCCGCGACCATCCAGGCGAGGGTACAGGCGGCCGAGTGGCCGACGACCATCGGCCGGTCGGCTCCGTCTACGGTTTCTAGGGCGGCGGCGACCTGGTCGGCCAATGTTGCGGTGGTCGACCCGTCGTCGACACCAGGCAGGGCCACCGGTAGGGCACGATGGCCCAAGCGCTCGAGTTCGACAACAACGTCGGCCCAGATCGACCGGGGAAGCCACAAACCAGCAATGAGAATGATGTCCATGGCTGAACTCTAGGGCCGGGCTGTGGCATTTCTTCCAGCCCGTGAGGAGAGCCGCAACGATGTGCGAATTGACTCGCGTCCCGGTATTCGCGTCCGGAACGTGGACTATCGGCTGGTACGTCAGGGAAAATCAGGTGAGGGGAATCGGCATTCAGTCGGCTTTCTCGAAAACGACCCCGTGCCATACGAAATCACGTTCATGGAACGCGACTTCAAACCCGGCGCGTTTGGCCGTCTCCAGGATCGCCTGTGGAGGGTGAACATATCCTCGGAAGTCCACACCCCTGATCCGGTGGTACAGGTTTTCAAGGCTGACTAAAACGCGGAACATAATCCGATCCCTGGGGAAAACAGCGGCAACAGAATGCATGCTGGCAGAGAGTGCAGCGTTCATCAGCCTCTCCATATGCGGGTAACAACAGATCACCCGGTTCATGACCACGTCGTCGGCCTCCATCCCGTCAGCCATTTCGGTGAAGTCACCGATCCTCTGCTCGACGCGGCCCTCCAGACCCTCGCGTCGCAGCAGCCGTGCGGCGGCCTCCTGATAGCCGTTTGAGAGCTCGACATTGACCGCGCTTGCAGCTCCCGCCTTGAGCAACTCGACATGGACCGCTCCGATTCCTCCACCGACCTCGATAACCCTGTGCCCATCGAGTCCCCTCTGCTTGAGATAGTCGACCATCCTCTTCGCCTTCTCGTTCAACCCCTTTTTGTCGTAGCGCCGGAGGTTGTTGCGCGCTTCACTGGAGCTAAAAAGCTGCTCATAGCCGGATGGATTGCAGCAGTCAGGCACTCTGTAACAGTACTCCGTTGGACCCACCCCGATGTCTAGGCGGATGTGTCTTCCTCGCACATCCACCGAATGGAGGACTGGGTGGACAGCGCATCGCCCGCCGTCTGAACTGCGCCACACAAGCGCACGGCGTGAATCGACAGTGCCACGGACGGGTCTGAATTGGCCCAGATCGCCATGACTTTCGGCCCTATCCGGCTTCGTCATATGATGGACAGTGAGAACAGTGAATCGAAGCGACACCCCAGCGATACAGTCGGGATCAAAGATCGCGGGCGCGATGCCTGCGGTCCTACCCCTGCCAGCTATCGAGGTCGCCGCCGGAGTGGAACGGTGACCCGAACCGCGTCGACCTCTGCCGATAACACGGTTCTGGGCCGTCTCTCTGCTCTCGACCGGTTCCTACCGGTATGGATAGGACTGGCGATGGCGGCCGGGCTTCTGCTCGGGACCGTGTTTCCGAACCTGAACGACTGGTTGGACGCCGTGAAGATCGGGAGTGTCTCGTTGCCAATCGCCATCGGGCTCCTAGCGATGATGTACCCCGTTCTCGCCAAGGTCCGTTACTCCCAGATTGGCGAGATCGCTGCCGACCGCAAGCTCCTGGTCAACTCGCTGATCCTCAACTGGCTGGTCGGCCCCCTGCTCATGTTCACACTGGCGTGGCTGATGCTGCCCGACCTTCCCGAGTATCGGACAGGTCTCATCATCATCGGGCTGGCCCGATGCATCGCGATGGTGCTCATCTGGAATGACATCGCCTGCGGAGACCGGGAGGCGGCGGCAGTTCTCGTTGCCATCAATTCCGTCTTTCAGATCTTCGCCTACTCGTTGCTCGGCTACTTCTACCTCGAGCTGCTACCTGCATGGCTGGGACTCGATAGTGCAAGCCTCGACGTGTCGATGTGGGAGATCGCAAAGATCGTGCTCGTCTTCCTGGGCATCCCCCTCGTGGCCGGGTACTTGACCCGCCGCTGGGGAGAACGGTCCAAGGGCGTCGAATGGTACGAGACCAGATTCCTGCCCAAAATCGCTCCCTGGGCGCTGTACGGGCTCCTCTTCACGGTCGTCGTCCTTTTCGCCCTGCAAGGTGAGAGGATCACCAGCAAGCCGCTCGATGTGGTTCGGATCGCCCTCCCACTACTCGTCTATTTCCTCCTGATGTGGTTCGTGGCCTTCTTCCTGGGGCTCAAACTCCGGATGTCGTATCCAAAGAACACAGCGATGAGCTTCACCGCGGCAAGCAACAACTTCGAGCTGGCGATCGCCGTTGCTATCGGGGTTTTCGGGGTCACCTCCGGAGAGGCGTTGGCCGGGGTCGTAGGACCATTGATCGAAGTGCCCGTCCTCGTTGGACTCGTCTACGTTGCCCTCTGGGCTCGTCGACGATTCTATCCCACCGACAGCTTGGAGCAACCATGAACTGCTACGACTGCGCCCACCTCGGACCGCACGGCCAAGGTCTCCCGCCGATGAAAGCCGAAGCGTCAGGAGGAGGTTCGCAATGATGGCTCCGGGCTCCACGAAGACATACCAGGTCCATGGCGTCGGCCGGCCCGGTGGCCACGGCAGCATCCGCTGCAATACGACCACGGTTAAGGCCGACACCGGCTCGGTCTCGGACGGATTCAGGCCGGGGCCCGCTGAATTGCTGTGCGCCTCCCTGGCCGCATGCCTCCTCAAGAACATCGAGCGGTTCTCGGAGATGCTGCCTTTCGACTACGAGGTCGCTTCGGTGACAGTCGAGGCCGAGCGGCAGGACTCGCCGCCGAAAATCGTCGGCATGACCTATCACATCGAAGTCGCCACCAACGAGCCCGACCACCGCGTTGAACTGCTGCACCGCAACATCATCAAGTTCGGGACAATCACCAACACCCTCGCCGCAGTCTGTGACGTCACTGGAGATCTCATCGCGCACCGGGGGATTCTCCGCCCGGGTGGTTCATGGCCTGGAGGATCGGAATGAGCACTTTTAGTGGATCTTCGGTCTGGTGGGGCAAGATCGAGGCTGTCTGATCGGTAGGCAGGCGGGGCAGGCGGGGAGCCAAAACCCGCAGCTTCGGTTGGCTGGCGGACATAAACTCTGCGCACACCTCCCCGGCCCCCTTGGCCGCGGCGTACTCGATCAAACCCTCGAGCTGACCCTCAACCGCGATCGACGACGGGTAAAGGACAGCGAGGTCGGTACCTGACTCCACCAAACAGGATTCGACGACCTTTACGAACCCTCCGACATAGGCACGACAAAACTCTTCGAATAGGAGGTGATCAAAGCCCTTCATGCGGCGGTCAAATATCCGTGGAGTCGCGTAGTAGTACACATGACTTGCTCTCCAACCGTCCGAGGCCATCTCAGCGATGACGGGCGACGGATCGGCTATATCGAGCTGACGGGCCTGAGCCCTCCCCCCGGCCTCGCGGATGTCGGCTACCACCGCCTCGGCTTCCAACTGGCCCCGGTGCCAGGTGAGGAGCACATCCGCCCCGCCTGCCGCCAATAGCTTGGCGGTGAGCTCACCCAAACCACGAGAGCCACCGACCACCAAAGCCCTTTGATGGGCGAACGCAGAGGAAGGCACTACATCTATCAGCGCCTTGGTTGTAGCTTGCGTGGTAGGGCGAGGCGGAGAGAACGCCTGAACTTGGCCGTCAATGCGACCACCGGTGACCTTGAGCTGCACTATCGAGACTCTCGGATCGGCTCGTGTGACTTCCCAATCCAAAGCGAGGGGGTCTCCGGCGTGGTCTACCGTGACGTCGATAGAACTAAGGAGCGAATGCCGTCCAGGGCATATCATTCCTACCAGTCGCGAAACCGCGCCGAGCTGAGCCACCAGCACTCCACCAAGATGTTGGAAAGCGGATGGATATTGTCTGCTGAGCCATTCATCATCCCGGGGAATCAACAACGTTCCCCTCATTCCGGCCATCTCGGAGATGCTGAGCTCGGATGGTTGGCGGGAAAAAGTCGAGTGACGGCGGTCGTCTTCGGTTTCTGGGCCCCCTGGACCTAGGCGCAGGACGACGTCCATTAGCTTGGTTCCTCGAGTGGATACCGCTAACCGGGCCGTCTGCTCGTCATCGTTGTTGGCGTGTAGTTCTACGTTCTCGTCGAGGAATACCGGTTTCCGAAACGATGCAGTGATCCGCTCAACACCCCCCGGGGAGGTGGAGAGAAACCCATCGATCGCCCACAGCACCAAATGGACTCCGTGAACCACCTGGCGCCCGACCATCGATCGGCGGGCCGACACTGGATCGATGTGGACAGCGTTGTAATCTCCGCTTGCTCGAGCGAACTGCAGCTGATCGTCATGATCGAAGGTACGACTGGTGAGCTTCACGCCAATTGGGCTTTCCGATCAGACATCCCGACGTACCTCACGATAAGGAGTACTAGAGCTTGGCTTCGATCAGGGAGCGAAGGGCTCCGACGTCGCTCAGGGTGGCGAACTCGTCGCCGGCGAATTGGATTCCAAACTCCTGCTCGATCGAGAACATCAACGTGACGTGGGCGAGAGAATCCCATCCCTCGATATCAGCCGCGGTGGTTCCGTCACTCAAATGGTCTGGATCAACTCCGAGGATGTTATGGAGGATCCGGTGCAAACGCTCCTCAACCACTAGCAACCTCGATGAGTGGGTTCGGATCAGGTCGTTTCGTAAGCGGGAACTCCCAGGTTGTCTGGTCGCCAGCTTCGGTTATGAGGCCGAAACCGTGGCGCGCATATAGATCCGCCACCTGTCCATTCTTGGCGGATGGCACATAGATGCCCCGGGCCGTTGCGGCACCGAGTTCCGCCCCGCGTAAGAAAATGTGATCGAGCATGGTGGTCTCAGCAGTGCGACCGATTACACGACAGCTCATTAGCATCGTGTCGATGACAATTGCGTCTCCAGTCATTTCGCCGATGACGACACCCACCAGCCCGTGGTCGGCCAGCCGATCCGAGAGTTTGAGGTAGAAGCAGACGAAAGCCGGGTCGTCCATCATCTTTTCGACCGTCGCCCGACTATGGCGGCGACTGGTCAGATTGAACTGGTTGGTCTTGCCGATCAGTTGGACAATGCGGTTCAGGTGGAGTTCGTCGAAGTCGGCAACGATCGCCTCCATTTCTAGGCCGAGCAGGAAGTCTTCGAGGGAGGACGCTTGCGCTTCGGCCTCCTTCAGCAAAGCGCGCGCTCGGTATTGGGACGCCCGATTGCGGTCCTCGTTGGTGTAGCCCATCGTCTCGAAGAATGGGTACGAGCTGAGGGTCGACACGAAGTAGGCAGGGTCCGGTGGGAGTTGGATGACGTCAACCTCGGGCAGAGCGGCTCTCACTGCGGCCCGCTCAGCGGGCTGGTCGTCAACGAAGGTCAGGGCGTCTGTGGACAGGTCCAATGATTGGGCGATACGACTCAGGTTCTTGGATTTCGGTTCCCAATTGGCAACGAAGGCAGCTAGATCCTCGAGTTTGATGCGCATGTCAGGGTGCTGCTCGAAGGGCTCTTTAGCTGTTGCCTCATCGTTCTTCGAGCACACCGCCAAGATGACCCCGCGCTCTTTGAGAGACAGGAGGTAGTCCTGAAAGGCCACGAAGGCTTCACCTTCGGCCCCCGGACCCAACTTGATACCTCCAAGGCCGTCTTCACCGATGACGCCGCCCCACAACGTCCCGTCGAGGTCTACCACCAGGCACTTTCTCGTCAGGCCGAGGCTGGCCGCAATCACCGCCGATAGGTGTCTAGCCAACAGGGGGAGGGCATCCAGGCTCACAGCCTGCTTGGCCAGCACCCAGTAGCGCGGATCGTGCCACCGGTTCTTTCCATATTGGCTGGCAAGCCGCTCCGCGCTAGCGATCATCACTCTCTCATCGGCCGCATTGCTCAATCGTCGATTGAGTTCTTCGAGCATTGATGACCGGGATCCCCGCAAACGGCGGGACAAATTTCCAAAGGGATCCCCCCCTGGAACGACGAAGTCCGTTTGGACGATTGTGGCATCGGTCCGTTCCCCGAGTTTGTCCCAGAGGGTGGTCCAGCGCTGCAGCTCGTTGTCGATGGCCTCCTCGGGGTCGTCGCTATAGGTGGGAAGTCCCACCTCATGCTGGTCGACCGCCACCAGGACGACCTCAGGCTTCGAGAGATAGAGGCTGCTGGATTCGTCGAGGATCTCTTGCTGGTACTGGTTGTAGCCAGCTTCGTAGATCTCGAGGTGGATCCCCCGGCGAAGTGCCATCAGCCGGAGTAAGCCTGTCAGCTGGTTCGTTGTGTAACTCCCCAACACCGCCAGCCTGAGGGTTCGCGACACGTTGGGCTGCACCTTTTCCAGAATCTTTGGCAGGAGTTGGGCAGCGCCATACCAGCTTTGATAGCTATCGCCTCCGTCCGTTACCCGGAGGCACCACTCGAGTGCTTGTTCGTAATCGCCTTCCTCGTAGTGCTTGCGGCCCAATGCCAGAGAGATCGCCGAGAGTGGTACCTCAGAGCTGCGCGCTTTCCGCAGTAGTTCGGTCAGATCGGAAGAGGGTCCGAACGCTGGCTCACTGGGAACTGTCACTCCCTACCGGCCTTCCGAGCACGGGCGGCCTCGGCAGCCGCCCGCGTGTTGGGAGCTACCAGGAGCCGGGGCGAGTTGGCGACCAACGTGACATTTGGCGGCACATCGATATAGACGACCACATTGGCACCTATCCGGGCCCCGTCTCCCACCTTCACGTGGCCGAGTACTACCGCACCAACACCCAGTTCGACGTCGTTTCCGATCACGGGTGCCTTGTCGGGGGTAAGACCGCGTCCAGCGTTGCCGATGGTCACGTTCTGATGGATCATGCAACGGTCGCCAATGACAGCGTGCTGGTGAATCACAATTCCACCTTGGTGCGCCAACATCAATGCTTTGCCTACACGCGTTTTTCGGTACAGCTCGATACCGTGGTGATTGCGTACGTAACGATGCGCCGCCAGATAGATATGGTCCAAAACCTTTCCGATGAACTTCTCCCCGAACGTCCGGCGGGGGAAGGCCAGCGTCCACACGCCAAAGCGGTAGGTGGCGATGGCGCGGAAACCAGGTTTGGTCCAGTCTCTCCGGTAGAAGCGGTACTCCGTTCGGATAAGCTCCACAAGCTCTTTGATAGCGGGCCGGGACACACCACTAATACCGGTCTCCGACCCATTGCCCGCTGTCGAACGCGATGTCACTCCCAGTCCCCGTTCCGCACTTCTAGCTACTCTAATCTTCCCGAGCCTGTAGTGCCCCGTTCGTACGGTGTTTTGTCCGTCGAGCCCTCCCGTGGGGCCGGTTGAAGTTGTAGAAGTCCTCCCACTCTTGCAGTTTGTCATTGAACAGTTCG
>JBBDMR010000112.1:0-15313 GCA_040878225.1 Acidimicrobiia bacterium | reverse complement strand
GCTTGGTCTGTGAAAGCGGGAGGACAGGCAAACTGCAACTCTCCCTCCGCTTGCGGAGGGAGTACCGGCGACGTAGGAGCCGGGGAGGGTGGGGCGATCTCACCAACGGAGCTCAAGCTCCCGGCTCGAGGGACCTCTCCCTCCTACCTCCGCCCTCCTTCGTCGGGCGCAGGGACCTTCCTCCCGCAAGCGGGAGGACAGTTGTAAACGGAGGGAGAATTGCAAGCGGGAGGACGGCCAAATTGAGACGCTTGGAACGAGAAACGAACTGAGGAGAGACAATGAGTAAACCGATCATTTTTGACGGGCGGGTCGCGGTGGTCACCGGGGCCGGTGGTGGGCTGGGCCGGGGATATGCGCTGGAGCTCGCCAGACGCGGGGCGCGGGTCGTGGTCAACGACCTCGGTGGTGCCGTCGACGGCAGTGGTGCGTCGCGGCAGGCCGCCGACGTCGTGGTCGAGGAGATCGGGGCGGCCGGGGGAGAGGCTGTGGCCAATTACGACTCGGTGTCGACCAGAGATGGTGGAGCGGCGATCATCCAGACTGCAGTCGACGCCTTCGGCACTGTCGACATCGTCGTCAACAATGCCGGGATCCTCCGGGACAAGTCCTTTGCGAACATGACCCTCGATGAAGTCGACGCGGTCCTCGATGTCCACCTCAAGGGAGCCTTCTACGTCTCACACCCTGCCTTCAAGGTGATGAAGGAGAGCGGGTACGGCCGTTTCGTCCACACCAGCTCGGCCTCTGGAATCTTCGGCAACTTCGGACAGGCGAATTACGGGGCGGCCAAGGCAGGGCTCGTCGGGCTCTCCAACGTCCTTGCGATAGAAGGGGAGAAGTACGGGATCAAGTCGAACGCAATCGCCCCCACGGCGAAGACTCGCATGACCGAGGACCTGCTCGGCCCGTTCGCCGAGATGTTCGACCCCGACCAGGTGACCCCGATGGTCGTCTACCTGTGCTCGGAGGCAAACGAATACACCCACCAGGTTTTCTCCGTCGGCGGGGGGCGCTACGCCCGGGTCTTCATCGGTACCAACAATGGCTGGTTCGCCGGGCAGGGCAAGGTGCCGTCGGTCGAGGAACTCGCTGACAACATGGAGACGGTGCGGGATATCTCCGAATACGAGATCCCCATGAACAACAACGACGAGCTGATGATGCTGGCTCAGATCGCCGGAGCCTGAACCGTGCCCATCGACGTCGACAAGGCAGTCGGTGCCACTTTCGCTCCGACCACCTACGGTTGGTCAGACCGCGATGTGATTCTCTACCACCTGGCTCTCGGAGCGGGAAACCCCCCGACAGACGAGCACGAGCTCCGCTACGCCTACGAAGGCGACCTCCACGTCCTGCCCAGCTTCGGCACCATCCCCCCATTCGGGACCATGATGAGCCTGACAACCGTCGAAGGCATCGACATCAATCTCGCCGCGATCCTGCATGGCGAACAGGAGATCGAGATCCACAAACCCATGCCCACCAGCGGGAGGGTCAGCCAGGAAGGCCGTGTCATCAACATCTTCGACAAGGGCAAGGGAGCCTTGATCGTCATGGAGATCGTGTCGACCGACGAAAAGTCGGGCGAGCCGATGTTCACCAACAGGTCTTCGATCTTCGTGAGGGGTGAGGGTGGTTTTGGAGGCGACAGCGGGCCGCCGGCGGTAGGCACCGTCCCGGACCGGGAACCGGACCATATCGTGGAGAGCCCGACCATGCCGCAACAGGCATTGCTCTACCGGATGTCGTCCGGGGATCTCAACCCGCTCCACGCCGATCCCGGTTTTGCGATGTTCGCGGGGTTCGAGCGTCCCATTCTCCATGGCCTGTGCACTTACGGCATAGCATTAAAGGCGGTGGTGGGTGCCGCTCTCGGCAGCGAGCCCTCCCGGGTGAGTGCATACAAGGCCCGCTTCTCCGGTTCGGTCTATCCGGGGGAGACTGTCGTCACCCGGATCTGGGAGACCGACAACGGTGTTGCACTCGAGGCCGTCACCGCCGAGCGCGGCGAACCCGTGCTCAGCAATGGCCTGGTCCTCGTCGGCTAGGGCGGGCTCAGGCCCTGATCTCGACCGGCGTCCCGATCGAAACCATCTGATGGATGGCGGTGATCACATCGTTGGGGAGCCGCACACAGCCGAGCGACGCCGCCTGCCCGATCGAGTCGGGCCGGTTGGTTCCGTGGATGCCGATGATCCCGTCGCCACCGTTGTACTCGGTGATGGTGTCGCTTCTCCCGGACAACCCGAGGGCATGGGGGCCCCAAGGGCTGTTCGAATTGGCCATGGTGACGTTGTCGGTTACGAAGAAGTGACCGGTCGGGGTGGGATTTCGCCCGGTCCCCACGGCGACCGTCGATGTGAGCACCGCCTCGCCGCCGCGGTAATACGTCAGCGTCTTCTCGGACAGATCGACGAGGAGTCGCCCCTCGACCACGAAGATATCGATGTCGGAGGTCTTGACCCAACCTACCGAACCGTTGGGCCGGACCGGCAACATGACCCTGGCCCATCCGTCGATCGGTCCCTCGACGACCGTCACCACGGTCACGGTCTCCAGGATCGTCGTCGCCGGCAACGACATCATCGGTTCAGCATCCTCCGGCGTGGCGTACACATCCAGTTCTCCTTTGGCCATGCCCACAAGTGCGGTGTCTTCGGGGACTTCCGCCGGGTCGATTCCCGGAAATGTCGCCCGCACCTCCGGGGGAACTGTGGTGGTCGTTGGGAAGGTGGTGGTCGCGGGCACCGTGGTGGTCGTTGTTTCCACCGTTTCCACGCCGCAGGCAGACATGAGCAGCGCCAGGGCAAGGATGGAAACGAAGATGCGCATACCCCTATGGTATCGGCGCCCGGTTCTAGCCTCTGAACATGCAGGTTTATGTGACACGAACCATTCCCGACAGCCACATCGAGCGGATTCGGGAGATTGCCGATGTCGACGTCTGGGAAGGGGATTCTCCGGTTCCCCGGACGGAGCTGCTCGAACGGGTCGCCGGGATCGACGGTCTTTTCAGCATGCTCACCGACCGGATCGACGCCGACCTGCTCGATGCCGCCCCCCAACTCCAGGTTGTCTCCCAGATGTCGGTGGGCGTGGACAATATCGACGTTGATGCCTGCCGGGAGCGGGGTGTGCGCGTCGGGCATACTCCCGACGTTCTCACCGGAACTGTGGCCGACCATGCCTTCGCGCTCCTCCTCGCCGTTGCCCGGAGGCTTCCCGAGGGTGCTGATGAGGTGCGTTCCGGTCGTTGGGGAACCTGGGATCCGTGGCACCTGCTCGGCGCCGATGTGCACGAGACCACGCTCGGGGTTGTCGGGATGGGTCGCGTCGGGAGGGCGGTCGCCGACCGCGCGTCAGGGTTCGGGATGGACATCGTCTATGCAAGCCCGCGGGACAGCGGCAGCGAGGGTCGGCATGTCGATTTCGACGACCTGCTCCGTCTAAGTGACCACGTGGTGATCACCGTCCCGCTCAACAGCCAAACCCGGGGGATGTTCGACGCACGGGCCTTCGGGTTGATGAAGCCGACGGCCACCCTCGTCAACGTTGCCAGAGGCCCGATCGTCGATTCGACCGCTCTCGTGAATGCCCTCGAGACAAGAGAGATCTTCGGGGCCGGCCTCGACGTGACCGATCCCGAACCCCTGCCTGCGGACCACCCCCTGGTGGCGCTGCCCAATTGCCTGGTCGTGCCGCACATCGCCAGCGCCTCGACGCGCACCCGGCATCGGATGGCGGAACGCACCGTGGACAACCTGATTGCGGCCCTCACCGGTGCCGAAATGCCTTCCCAACTGGTTTAATCCATTCCAACCGGGGTAACCTGGGGACGAACTCACCAACTCCGGGGGATTCAACCCAAATGTCCAAGCTTCCTTCTGCGCGGTCTGTCGAGCGGTCCCCGACCAATGATCGGTTGCGCTCGCTCGCGATGGAGAGGATGCCCCGACTGACCGAGACCGAGTTCGGAAACCTCAACTACCGGGCGGAGGTCACGGCGAGACTGAAGAACTCGACTTTCTTCGTGTCCGACACCGAAATCCACCAGAACCGCATTCCCCGGGCCGAGGCAAAAGAGTGGGCGAGGAGACAGGACGAATACATCGCCGATCGCGAGATGATCCTCATCGAGGGCTATATCGGCCCCGACCCCGAATTCCGGACTGCGTGTCAGATGTTCATCGAAGCCGACCAGCCCAACATCGCAGCAATGCAGAGCCAGCTCTATTTCCCTGCCGACGACGGATGGGATCCGGAGTTCACGGTGATCTATACGCCTGGCTTCCCGGCCCCCGGCAAACCCGACGACCGTCTCATAATCGTCGACCTGGACAATTGGACGACGCGTGTCTTCGGCTCCGACTACTTCGGAGAGTCGAAGATGGGCGGCCTCCGGATGTGGAACCGTCTCGTCTACGACCGCGGGGGACTTGCCCTCCATGCCGGCTTGAAGGTCTACCCGGCAGCGGCGACGCGGAGCGGTGAGGAGGAGTCGATGCTGATCATCGGCCTCTCCGGGACGGGGAAGACCACAACCACCTTCCGCCAACAGGCAGGTTCGCTACCGGTCCAGGACGACTTTGTCGCGTTGCTGCCCGGGGGAGAGGTGCACACCACCGAGGCCGGTTGCTTCGCCAAGACTTTCGGGCTCGACCCCGATGACGAGCCAACGATCTACGGAGGCACAACCCGCCCCGATGCCTGGCTGGAGAACGTCGCGGTCGGCGAAGATGGCAAGGTCGACTTCTTCGACACCTCATACACCGCCAACGGACGTTCCACCTTCCCGCTGGCGAATATACGCCATCGCGACCCCAGCCACGTCCCCAATGCCTCATACCTGCTCATCCTCAACCGGTCAGACCATGTGATCCCGGCCGTGGCCCGGTTGAAGACCTCTCAGATACCTGCCTACTTCATGCTGGGCGAGACCAAGGGAACGTCGGCCGGAGGTGCCGCCGAAGCCGGGAAGAGCCTCCGTGTCCCGGGCACCAACCCGTTCTTCTTCGACGACGACGCCCTCCAGGGCAACCGGCTCATCGAGCTGGCTGCGTCGATGCCCGATCTCGAGGCTTATGTGCTCAACACCGGCCGCGTCGGCGGAAATGGCGAGGACTCGAAGAAAGTGACCATCGCCGACTCATCGGCCATCGTGCAGGGAATAGTCGAAGGCACGATCGAGTGGGAGACCGACCCCGATTTTGGATACGACGTCGCCTCCAGCGTCCCCGGGGTGGATGACCCCGATCTACTCAATCCCGCCGGGATGTACCGGAGACAGGGGCGGGGGAGTGAGCATCAGGCGATGGTCGAGCGACTGCACAACGAGAGGCGGGAGTATCTCGCCGGGTTCGAGCAGTTGCACCCGTCGGTGGTGGCCGGAGTCTGATCAGCCGCCGGGGGTGGAGGGAAACACACCGAGCAAGACCCCATCGGCCACCTGGATCAGTATTTCGGTCCGTAACAGGATGTTGCTGACCCCCCGGCTCGACCCGGCATGGAGAGTGTCCCCTTTCAGTTCCCACTGCAGTCCCGTGGTGGTCACGCCGGTCGCGTCACCTCCGACCGGTATCAGCGAGAACAGATCGCCGGGGTCACCCTGGATCCGGCGGGTGTCCCGGATCACGTGTGATATCGAGTCGCTCCGCACCCAGTCGATGTCGGGCACATGCCGCCATTGGTCGGAGCAGACCATGGCGACCGCACTCAGCTCGTGATCGAATCGCCCCCCTTCGGCGCCGACCAGGACGATACGTTGCGGCTGTTCCCGCACGGCTAGCTCGAAGGCGAGCTCCAGGTCTGTTGCGTCCTTGTCCGCGGGAAAGCGGACGATGCTGGTGGTAGCGGGGATGTCGTCGAGAGGGCCGACTGAATCCATATCCCCGATCAGGGTGTCGACGTCATATCCGAGCGAGAGAGCGATCTGATATCCCGAGTCGGCAGCGATGACCAGGTCAGGCGCGGGGAGATCGTCCACCGCTGCCCGTGGGATTTTGGTGCCGCCCGCGAAGATGATGATGGTGCTCATGTAAATGACAAAATCGTCTTACGCGCGATCACGCGGGTAAGAGGTAAACCTCAACTTGACGTTGAATGTCGCCGGGCCCGACGGAATAGGGGTAACTTGGGATCTCACTCGACTATCACCTCGATTGTCCTCATCGCCCTTTTCAGCACCATTTCGACGGTTTCGGGTGTTTTTGCCTCCGCGAACACGAACCCGATATAGCGTCCGCCCTCCGGCGGCGGAGCCACCACGTCCCCGGGCCGAGCAGTGATCTCGACGCCGGTGATCGCCTCTTGGCCCCGAACTTCGTCGAGCCCCTCGAAGCCGAGCAATGTTCCTGCAGCCGGTATTGGCAGCATCAGCACCCCACTTGCATCGGGCGAGCGGCGCAGCTCCGGTTTGTCGCGACCGATGGCATTGCGGAGGATCAACGACTCGAGGGAGGTGTCCATCAGCCCGAAACTGAGGCTGCGGGAACAGAGCCCGCCGATCGAACGCCCCGCCACCTCGATGACGCGTACCCTCTCGCCCGAGACCATGAGTTCGATGTGCACCGGTCCCTGAGAGAGCCCGAGGGCCAGGACGGCTTGTGCGGCCACGCGGAGGATCTCGGTCTGCACGGACGGTTCATGACGTGAAGGGGTGATCAGGATGGTCTCTTCGAACCCCTTGCCGACCGATTCGACCGGCTTGTCGAATATCGCCAGGGGCAACAGGTTCCCGGCTGCCACCAGACCTTCGACGGCCACCTCGCTTCCGACCATGAAGCTTTCGAGAAGCAGCGTCTCGTCCGCCAACCCGGTCGAACGGATTATCGCCCTCGCCCTGTCAGCAGAATCTGCCAGGTCTTCGGGCCGATCGACACGGATCACGCCCTGTCCCGCCGAGAGCGCGAGGGGTTTGATCACCAGGGGGAACCCAATCGATTCGGCGACGGTGTCGGCATCATCCGACGGGTCCACGGTTGCGCATCGGGGTTGGGGAACTTCGCCCGACTCCAGCCGCCGGCGCATGATTGCCTTGTCCCGTGTCGCCCGGGCAGCATCGGGGTCGTTAGACGGGAGGCCGAGTTTCTGGCCGGCGACAGCGGCGACGACAACCCCCATGTCGTCAGCAGCGACGATGCCATCGATAGGGGCGTTGTCACCGAGAGCGACGATCCGAGCGGCCGCGGCGTCCACATCCGAACAGTCGATCTGCAGGTAGCGATCGCCCATCTCGATGGGTGGATCCCCTTCGGACGCCACAATCAGCTCGACACCGAGCTCGGCACTGGCTTTGACGAACTCACCAGCGCGATAGGTGCTGGAGGGGAAGATCACCACAATACGCGTCATCCTGGTTGACTCTAAAGATCCACTACCATTGTGTGTGCATGTCCGAAACCAACATCCTCAGCATCGCCGCCGACGCGTTCGACATGATCCGCCAGCTGCGGGACCAGGAGCCGGGCGATGGCGAGTTTGCCCTGTCCATCGAGGTGACGGGTTTTCGCGGGCCGCAATTCTCGTATGAGCTTGCTTTTGTTGACCTCGCCGACAAGAAGGACGGTTGGGTCGAGGAGCGCCACGACGGTCTCGCCGTCATCTATCCCGGCGACGATCGGGAAAAGCTGGACGGTGCGGCGCTGGAGCTGACCGACCAGGGGCTGGTGATGAACAATCCCAACTCCCCGGCGACTCCGGCGATGGCCGCCCCCGCTGGCGACCTGGAAGGTCCTCTGGTCGACCAGGTACAGCAGGTGATAACCGAGCAGGTGAACCCGGCGATTGCCTCCCACGGTGGTGGCGCCGAGCTGGTTTCAGTCGACGGAACGATCGCTTACCTCCGGCTGTTCGGCGGATGTCAGGGCTGTGGCCTGGCCCAGGTGACACTCAAGCAGGGCATCGAGCGCATCCTCCTCGAGTCGATCGACGAGCTGACCCAGGTCGTCGATGTCACCGACCACGCCTCGGGAGACGACCCGTACTACGAGAGTCAGAAGAAGTAGGCTCACCGGACCGGATCGGTTCTACGTCTGTTCAGCCTCCTACGGTTCGACGCATGGGTTTCACCAGGAAAGAACTCGAGTCCTTTCGCGACCACACCGTCCCCGACCTGATCGGTGACGACACCAGGCTCCTGTTCGTCGGGATCAACCCTGGTCTGTGGACAGCAGCGACCAAGACACACTTCTGCCACCCGTCCAACCGCTTCTACCCGGCTCTGCGACGGGCCGGGCTCATCGATTTCGACATCGACACCGATAACGGAATGACCGACCAGCAGCGCGCCAGCTTCGTCGCAGCGGGCATGGGCATCTCCAACCTGGTGCAGCGGGCGACCGTCCGGGCAAGTGAGCTGACCGCCGACGAGCTCCGGACCGGCGGGAAGCGCCTCGTCGGTCTCATTGGGTTGTTGCGGCCCACGGTGGTGGCAATCGCCGGTGTCACTGCGTATCGGACCGCTTTCGATGCCAGGTCGGCTGTGCTGGGTCGCCAGGAAAAGACAGGCGATGCGGAGTGGTGGGTGCTGCCGAACCCCAGCGGTCTCAATGCCCATGTGCAGATCGACGATCTCGCCGGGTGGTTCCGGATCGTTGCCGACCGCGCAGGATTGCAGTGAACGCCGAACCGTCTCCCCGTCAGGTCCTCTATGCCCTGGTATCTGCAGGCTTTCTTCTGGTCGTCGTTGCCTTGACCGTCGGAGCGGCAGTTGCCGGGCTCGTACCGATTCCCTGGACCGTGACAATGCTCGCGGTGACCGTGGGGTCGGGGATATGGGGCGGGCTCAACTGGACCCGGACCGGACCGTTGCTTGTGGTATCGATCAGCCTGTTCGTCGTGTGGACGGTGGGGACGCTGATTCTGGCTTGAGCAAGAGGTCAGGCAGGTCGGCCATGTCTGTGAACGGTTGACCCCCTGCGGCAGCCAGGTCCTCAGGTGTGGTGTGGCTGGCGTATGCGAATACCCGCATCCCGGCAGCCCGCGCCGCCTCCACGCCAAGACTGCTGTCTTCGACCACTGCTGTGGTCGACGGGACGAAGCCCATTTTCCTCGCGGCATGAAGGAAGAGATCGGGAGCGGGCTTGCCGGCGGCAACCTCATCGGCGCTGAAGATCCTGCCCTCGAATCGCTCCCACATCCCGGTGATGCGGAGGGTGACCTCCATTTTGTGCAAGGGGCCGTTCGAGGCGACACAGTTGGGAAGGTCGATCCGGTCGAGGGCCTCGATCACACCGGGAACGGGCTTCAGTTCCCGCTCGAACACATCCTTGATCGTCTCGTAGTAGCGGGCCGACAGGTCGAAAGGGAGGGGGCCATCCAACATTTCGGCGGCGATTTCGAGAATTGCGTCCATGGAGCGACCGCGGAAGATGTCAACAGTCTCGTCGTAGCCGGTCGGGACTCCGGCCTCGGTGAGCAGGCTGGCCAGGGCGCGGTTTGCGATTTCCTCCGAATCGACGAGGACTCCATCGCAGTCGTAGATGACGGAGCGTATTGGTGGCGATGAATTCACGGATCGGGTTCGGTGAGCTTGAGAACGCTGTCACCGACGCTGACTTCGCCGCTCTGGACGACAAACGTGTTGACTCCCCGGAACCGGGCATCCCTTCCCACGCCGGTGTTGACGAATCGCAACGCCTCGGCCCCGAATCGGGATGCAAACTTCTTGCAGCCGGTATGTGGCGTGTCTGAGACCTCGATCACCGCGTCGCCAATCTGGAGCCTGGAGCCAGGGGGGAGCTTCTGTTTCGACAGATCCAGATCGACATAGAGCTGGTCTCCGGCGAGCGCCCAGCGATCCCGCTTTTCGGCCACCAGATCGATCACCCTCGAGTTCATGAGAGTGAGTTGCGCCTTCCGGTCGGCACTCCCGTCTGCGGTGTGGCCGGCACCACGCGCCTTCCAGCTATCACCGACCAGGCCGATTTCGGTATCGAGCTTGCCCGATGATAGGAGTTCACGCTGGTCCTCCCCTGGCCGGGCCGCAATCATCTCCACGACTCCCTCCGATACGGGTGAGTGGAGCAGGTACTCAAGTCCTTCAGTGAGGTCGCCAATGCTCCGATGCATAGACTCAGTATGGTTCGTTTGTATCCATGGTCGGGGACTATTTACCCCCTGGCAGCCGAAAAGGCCGGTATCAGCGTCGAGATCGACCCTCCCGGTTCGCCGCGCCGTAGCGGTTCCGTCGTAGTTTCTGGTTTAGGCTGGTGACCCTGTGAGCACTGACATTTCAGTCGATCGAGCCAGCACCGGCGGCGCAGTCCGTATGATCGGGCTCCCTCTCGTCATCGCCTCGGCGCTCAGCGCTACTTTCGGGTTGGTTTTCGCCCAGTTCATGGACAATCTGGGTGACGGTTTACTTGCCGAGTTCCTCGGCGGGGACGCTGTTCTCTACAACAATCGCGCCGAATTCACCGGTGCCAGTGACATCGCCTACGTAGGTGGCTTTGCACTCTGCTTCGTGCTCGGATTGGTCTTCTTGCTTTCTTATCCCTCCCAGCGGGGCCAGGACCTGTCCCGCCTCGCGTACCTCTGGGTGACAGTCCATCTCCTGAGACAGGCTCTCACCGGCGCACTCCTGCTCTCGATGGACGCCGACAGCCAACTGGCACGCGCCTACGCCA
The DNA here is from genome assembly GCA_040878225.1 of Acidimicrobiia bacterium. GTDB lineage: Bacteria > Actinomycetota > Acidimicrobiia > Spongiisociales > ZC4RG35 > MA-ANB-1. The sequence continues at coordinate 4,685 of JBBDMR010000112.1, read as the reverse complement.
CCTTTGACGCCCCACCCGGCCTCGATACTGTGCTGTCGGCCGCTGGAGGTGTCGGATTGGTGCTTGTGGGTCTTGGCTCGGCTGCAGCGTTCCTCGCCTTCGCGCCAACTCGCAGCCACATATCAACCTCCAGGAAGCGCCTCATTTTCGCCCTCTGGTTGGTTTTCATCCCGGCTGCGGTATCAGTCTTTGCGGCGATCCCCTTCTTCACGCCCGACGCAGGCAGTGGCGTCGTCCCGGCGCTTCCCCTCACCGCCGGCATGTTCCTGTTGACACTTGCCGCTGCTCCCGGGACCAAGAGTGTCCAGGGCCCCGAAGATCCCCGGACTTACGGGTGGCCCTATGGGCTTGCCGCGACCCTCATCGTCATCCTCGTCGTCTTCGTGGTGCTTCTGCAGAACGGCGTGTCGATGAATCCGACCCAGTGGGGCTGAGCGCCACGGTTCTGACCGTAAGCGACGGTGTCGCTGCCGGCGTCAGGGAGGATCGGTCCGGAGACGTGGTGGAGGCGATCCTCACCGGGGCCGGATTCTCGGTCGATCGTCAGGTAGTGGCCGACGAGGCCGACGAAATCGCAGCGACGCTCATCGCGGCGTGCGACAGGTCCAATGTCGTGGTCACAACCGGGGGGACAGGGCTCGGCCCGCGCGACGTCACTCCTGAGGCGACCCTTTCGGTGATCGACAGGGAAGCTCCCGGCCTTTCCCAACTCATGATCGCCAGGGGCCTCGAGGTAACCCCTATGGCCGCACTCTCCAGACTGCGGGTCGGCTCCCGGGGCCAGTCCCTCATAGTGAACCTGCCCGGATCTCCAAAAGGCGCGTCCGAGAGCCTCGAAGCGATCGTCGAATTGCTTCCCCACGCTTGTGACCTCCTCGGCGGCGACACCGCGCACTGATTGCATCCCGGGCGGTGGGCTCGCCGCCGCGGACGTCGCCACTAACCTGGGAGACGATGAAAATTTCACAGCAGTTCGAGGTGGCCGGCGATCCAGACACAGTTTGGGAATTCTTTCAGGACGTCCCGGCTGTAGCCCAATGCTTGCCCGGCGCCGAGTTGAAGGATGTTGAAGACGACGGCAGCTACAACGGCCAGCTGTCGGTGAAGCTGGGGCCGATGACCGCAGCCTTCGAGGGCCAGGCGGTAGTCAACCCTGATCCGGCGACCAAGACCGCCACCATCGAGGGAAAAGGCGTGGACAAGCGCGGGGGGTCACGGGGCCAGGTGAAGCTGAAATATGCGATCGTCCCTGCCGGCACCGGATCGACGGTCGATATCGATGCAGACATCACCCTTTCCGGCCCGGCCGCGCAGTTCGGTCGCACCGGATTGATCAATGAGATCTCGAAGCGGCTCATCACTGATTTCGTCGAGTGTCTCGAGGCCAAGCTCGGTGCCGGCTCCGATGAAGCGGCCGACGAGATCCGGGCCGAGGAAGTGAAGGGGATCTCACTGTTCTTCGCCTCACTGTGGGGTTGGTTCAAAGGCCTCTTCCGTCGGGGCAGCAAGGGATGAATCGCCGCTGGTTGGCGCTGGCGTTGGCCGGCGCTCTGGCCCTGGTTTCGTGCGGGGGTGGTGACGCCTCGGTGGTGCTCGAAGGGGAGAATGTGACACTGAACATGTTCGACAATCGGTTCGAATTCACCGAGATCAGGATCCCCGTGGGCGGTTCGGTCGACTATCACGGTGCCGGGCGCAACCCGCACAACGCAGTGGCGTCTGACGGTTCCTGGACCACCGAAGATGTCTTCGGCAGCCTGGAGCAGTACGAGGGCGATTCCGCTGTCATCACATACCACGAGGCCGGAACTTGGACCTTCTTTTGCACCTTCCATGGAAACGCTGCGGGCGCAGGAATGGCGGCGACCCTCATCGTGGGGGAGCCGGAGGCTTGAGGCCGCGGATCTGGGCTCTGGCTGCTGCAGCGCTGGCGCTTGCCTCGTGTGCCGGCCCACCACCCGGTGACGCTTCCCCGGCGGCCACCGGGGACACCACGAATCTGGCTCCCGGGGAGTGGACAGGGACCACACGAAACGTGCCCGGTGAGTTCCCGACCATCCAGGCCGCGGTGGACGCCGCCGAGCCCGGTGATCTGGTCCTGGTCGATCGGGGCACCTATCGGGAGAGCGTCGCCGTCACCACACCAGGTCTCACCATCCGCGGCGTCGACCGCAACGAGGTGATCATCGACGGGGAGTTCGAGAGGGCAAACGGGGTCGAGGTGCTCTTTGCCGATGGTGTGGTGGTGGAGAACATCACCGCGATGAATCACCGGATCAACGGTTTCTTCTGGACCGGGGTCCGCGGGTACCGGGGCTCGTACCTGACCGCAATCAACAACGGCGACTACGGGATCTACGCCTTTGACTCCGGCGACGGTCTCTTCGAGCATTCCTACGCCACCGGTTCGCCGGACGCCGCCTTCTACATCGGGCAGTGCAACCCCTGTGACGCGGTCATCACCGACTCGGTGGGGGAGTACAGCGGACTCGGCTACTCGGGGTCGAACGCATCGACCGAGCTTTACCTGGTCAACAATGTGTTCCGGTACAACGGGGCGGGGATCGCCCCCAACTCATGGGACGGCGAGCTGTTACCCCCGGTCGAAAATGTCAGGATCGTCGGCAATCTCGTCCATGACAACGGCAGCGGCGATTTCCCCTACAAGACCGCGCAGTGGATCACCCAGGGCAACGGGATCCTGCTCACCGGGTCAGAGCACTCGACCGCGGCGCGGAATCTCGTGGTGAACCATCCGATGAACGGGATCTTCCTCCACGCCAACATCGACAAGAACGTGTGGATGGCCGGAGACAACCGGGTGGTCGACAACGTGGTCATGGGCTCGGGCCTGGCCGACATCACCATGGCCGGACCCTCCCAGGACGGGAACTGCTTCGCCGGCAACGACTACAGCGACACCATGCCGGCGATGCTCGAGTTGAGACAGCCCTGCGATGGCCTGCGGTTCCCGTCGTCGTTCCAGATGGGCTCTCTCACCTCGCTATTCGGCAGGCTGGTGGAGCGCAACCTGGGACTCGATACCGAGGTCTCCTATGGTGATATGCCCCATCCCGAGCCGCAGCCGCAGATGCCTGGCGGTGCCGGAGCTGAGGTGCGCCCTGCGGTCAACGTCTTTGCAAGTGCTGTGCCGGATATCGATTCGATCGACGTCCCGGCGATGCCATCAGATCTCGAAGTGACACAACAGAAAGGGTTCAACATCATGGGTGTGACATTCGCATCGGTCATCGGAGGGCTGCTCGGGCTTTACGCCTACGTCCTGCCACTGGCCCTGTATGCAGCGTGGGTGGTGATTGCCCTTTGGGAGATCATCAAACGCGACGATCTCAGCACGGGTGCTGGCATTGGCTGGATGTTCGCCATTCTGGTGATCCCCTTCCTCGGTGTGATCGCTTATTACATCGTCGGCAAGAGCCAGATCCCGGCTGCCTATCGCTGGACGATGCTTGCCGGTGGGATGGGGGTATACATCTTGTTCCTCGTGCTCGGCCTCGTCATCGGCGGGATCGCCTAAACCGATCCCATGACCGACGGCGGCCTCTCCCGACGCGATCTGCTCAAGAAAGCAGGCTTGGGCGGCGCGGTCGTCCTCGGCGGTTCGGTGATCGGCCGTAGTGTCGGTCGGGCCGGAGCCACCGAGGATCCAGCGGTTTATAGCGAAGAGAGCCACATGGTGGTGGGCGACGATGTCCTGAACGACATCTATGGCCACGGCGTGGGGCCGCCGCCGGGTACTGACGCTTCACATCTCGACCGGGCAACCTTTCCACCGCCTGCAGATGGGAAAGCGATGGGCGCGGTACGGGACATCGAGATTGCCGTTGAGGAACGTCTGCTGACCGTTGCCTCCGGGGTCGACGTCGAAGCCTGGACGTACAACGGGAGTGTGCCTGCACCGACCATTCGGGCCACCGAAGGCGACCTGCTCCGCATTCACTTCGAGAACCGGACCGGCCACGCCCACAACATCCATTTCCACGGTTCGCATCGACCGGAACAGGACGGCTGGGAGCCGGTGCCTTCCGGTGGGTCGACCACTTATGAGATCGAAGCCGGACCTGCAGGAGTCCATCCTTATCACTGCCACACCGCACCGCTTGCCGAGCACATTGCCCGTGGCCTCTACGGGATGCTGATCGTCGATCCTGTGGGCGGGCGGCCTCCCGCACACGAGGTGAGTCTGATACTTTCCGGGTTCTCCAACAAAGCAGTCGGACGCAACGGGGTCGTTGCCTGGAACGGGATGGCAGGGTTCTATCACCACCACCCGATCAAAGTCCCGGTGGGAGAATTGGTCCGGGCCTACATCGTCAACATGTTGGAGTACGAGCCACTCGGGTCGTTCCATCTCCATTCCGAAACCTTCGACGTCTACCCGGCGGGAATGGGCACCGAGCCGACGTTCCGCGACGACACCATCGCCCTAACCCAGGGCCAGCGAGCAATGATCGAGTTCAGACTGCCCCACTACGGGCGGTACATGTTCCACCCCCACCAGCACTGGCTGGCCGACCGCGGCGCAATGGGCTGGTTCGCCGCAGTCTGAGGTAAGGGGGACTGAGACTCAACGAGTTGAGATCGGTTGCGCCTTCAGCAGCGTTGGTGAGATCTCCCCACCCTCCCCTCCGACCTAAAGGTCGGAGGTACTCCCTCCGCAAGCG
>JBBDMR010000111.1:0-15532 GCA_040878225.1 Acidimicrobiia bacterium | reverse complement strand
ATCCGCCGAGGCGCTCGAAGCATATTGATCTGGCGGTGCTGGGAATACGCATACCGGTCGTTCGACAATCCTGCGAAGACGTGGCACGATTTCGCGCGTGAGCAAGGCCCCCGCAGAGCATCTCGACGACCTCGTCTGGCTGCGCCGTGTCCGCGATCGGATCGACCGGGACTACGCCCTGCCATTAGACGTCGAAGCGCTCGCCCGGGAAGCGCACATGTCTGCCGGACACCTCAGCCGCCAGTTCCCCCTTGCGTATGGCGAGTCGCCGTACTCCTATCTCATGACGCGGCGTATCGAGCGCGCAATGGCGCTGTTACGTCGCGGCGACCTCACCGTCACCGAGGTTTGCTTCACCGTGGGATGCTCTTCATTGGGCACTTTCAGCACCCGCTTCACCGAGTTGGTCGGTGTGCCTCCCAGCGTATACCGGCAACAGGAGGCGCAGGCGACCGTCGGCATGCCACCGTGTGTGGCGAAACAGGTGACCAGACCGATCAGGAATCGAGAAGCAACTGTCCCAAGCCCTTCGTAGTGTGGCCGACATGGACATAACAATTCATTCGAGCTTCCTCCCGCAAAACGATCCGGACGCCGCCCTGGCGTTCTACCGCGACATCCTCGGTTTCGAGGTCCGCATGGATGTCGGATACGAGGGGATGCGCTGGATGACCGTTGGCCCCGCCGGCCAGCCTTCCACAGCAATAGTCCTGTTCCCGCCGGCGGCCAGTCCCGGGGTCACCGAGGACGAGAGCCGCACCATCGCTGAGATGATGGCCAAAGGCACCTATGCAGGCGTCAACCTCGCCACTCCCGATCTGGACAGTGTCTTCGACCGGTTGCAGGCCAGCGACGCCGAAGTCGTTCAGGAGCCAACCGACTAGCCGTACGGCGTCCGCGATTGCGCATTCCGCGATCCGGCGGGCAACATGATCCGGATCCAGGAGACGAGCTGAGCGGTGTTGCGACCGCTGCTGGAGCGCCACCAATGGCGCGTCCGCCCGGACACCAACGACAGAGGATGACGCCATGACCACGACGGGTAAGGGCGCAAAGTCGCCCGACCTGCATCCCGCAGACAGCCACGATCTGATCCGCGTCCAGGGCGCTCGTGAGAACAACCTAAAGGACATCAGCGTCGAGATCCCGAAGCGCCGGCTGACTGTATTCACCGGTGTCTCCGGCTCGGGGAAGAGCTCGCTGGTATTCAGCACGATTGCCGCGGAGTCGCAGCGGATGATCAACGAGACGTACAGCGCCTTCCTCCAGGGATTCATGCCGACGCTGGCGCGGCCCGAGGTTGACGTGCTGGAGGGCCTGACGACGGCAATCATCGTCGACCAGGAGCGCCTTGGCGCCAACCCCCGCTCCACAGTCGGAACCGTGACCGACGCCAATGCGATGTTGCGCATCCTTTTCAGCCGGCTCGGGAAGCCACACATCGGCTCCGCCCAGGCCTTCTCGTTCAACGTCCCGTCGGTTACCGCCTCCGGGACGTTCAAGAAGGGCGATCACAAAGCGGAGAAAAAGACGTACACCGTCACTGGCGGCATGTGCCCGCGCTGTGAAGGGATGGGCCGGGTGAGTGACATCGATCTGACCCAGATCTACGACGAGTCCAAGTCACTCGCCGAGGGAGCGATCACCGTCCCCGGCTACAACCCGGACGGCTGGTACGTGCAGATCTCCAGCGAGTCGGGGTTCCTCGATGCAGACAAGCCAATCCGTGACTACACCAAGAAGGAGCTCGACGACTTCCTCTACAAGGAACCGGTCAAGGTGAAGATCGCCAGCGCCAACATGACTTACGAAGGGCTGATCCCGAAGATCCAGAAGTCGTACCTGTCCAAGGACAAGGAGGCGATGCAGCCCCATATCCGGGCGTTCGTCGACCGGGCGGTCACTTTCACCGCCTGTCCCGACTGTGGCGGCACCCGCCTCAGCGAGGGAGCACGGTCGTCGAAGATCGAAGGAATCAACATCGCCGACGCCTGCGCGATGCAGATCAGCGACCTTTCCGAATGGGTTCGCAGTCTCGATGAGCCGTCTGTGGCACCGCTGCTCGGCACGCTGCAAAACACACTCGACTCGTTCGTCGAGATCGGACTTGGCTACCTGAGCCTCGACCGGGCGTCGGGCACTCTGTCTGGAGGCGAGGCACAGCGCACGAAGCTGATCCGCCACCTTGGCTCTTCACTCACCGACATCACTTATGTCTTCGACGAGCCGACCATCGGCCTGCACCCCCACGACATCCAGAGGATGAACGACCTGCTGCTCCGGCTGCGGGACAAGGGGAACACTGTCCTCGTTGTCGAGCACAAACCGGAGGTAATCGACATTGCCGACCACGTGGTCGATCTCGGCCCCGGTGCGGGTACCGCCGGAGGCGATGTGGTCTTCGAAGGCACGGAGGGTGATCTCAGAGCCAGTGGCACGCTGACCGGAAGACACCTGGACGACCGGGCATCACTGAAGCCCTCGGTGCGCACCACTGCGGAAGTTCTGGAAGTACGTGGCGCCAGCACCCACAACCTCCAGGACGTGGACGTCGATATACCGCTCGGGGCCCTGGTGGTGGTGACCGGCGTGGCCGGGTCGGGAAAGAGCTCACTCATTCATGGTTCGGTGTCGGGCAGGGATGGCGTGGTCGCCGTCGATCAGACCCCGATCCGTGGCTCGCGGCGGTCCAACCCGGCGACTTACACGGGTCTGCTGGATCCGATCCGCAAGGCTTTCGCCAAAGCCAATGGCGTGAAGGCGGCACTGTTCAGTGCCAATTCCGAGGGTGCCTGCCCCACCTGCAACGGCGCCGGCGTCATCTACACCGAGTTGGGATTCATGGACACAGTCGCCACAACGTGCGAGGTGTGCGAGGGCAAGCGATTCCAGGCTTCGGTATTGGACTACCACCTCGGTGGGCGCGACATCAGTGAAGTGCTCGCGATGTCAGTGACCGAAGCCGAGGAGTTCTTCGGTACCGGCGACGCCCGCACACCGGCCGCTTACGCCATCCTCGACCGACTCGCCGACGTCGGGCTCGGTTACCTCATCCTCGGCCAGCCGCTGACGACATTGTCCGGCGGCGAGCGGCAGCGGCTCAAACTGGCCATCCAGATGGCAGAGAAAGGCGGCGTCTACGTCCTCGACGAGCCGACCAGCGGCCTCCATCTCGCCGACGTCGACCACCTGCTCGGTCTCCTCGATCGCCTCGTCGACTCGGGCAAGTCGGTCATCGTCATCGAACACCACCAAGCAGTGATGGCCCACGCCGACTGGCTCATCGACCTCGGACCCGGCGCCGGCCACGACGGAGGACAAATTGTCTTCGAGGGCACACCCGCCGACCTCGTAGCCGATGGATCGACCCTCACCGGCAAGCATCTCGCCGCCTACGTCGGAAGCTGACCGGAGCCCCAAGGGCGCTTGGTCCGCACCGGCGCGAAAGCCATGAGTCGAACGACCCACATCCGAATGGGTCGGCAGCCCCATGCTTTTACAGGAGTCTTTGCCGATATCTCCCACATGAAGTCTTTCTTGAATCGTCCGGTCGGCACGGACCGGGTCGACGCCTCTAAGCCTTAAAGATCGCCCTCGATAGCAAAGACCCGGGTAGCCTCCCTGCCCGGGTCTTCCCTTTGTCCGGGACTGTGCTGACTCAGCGAGCGACTTCGGCTGCTTCGTCGCTTTGCTCCCGGGGCCCGAACGAATCTCTCCAGACAATTGTGGTGAACAGCCATATCGCGGTGCCGACGATGAGGATGGGGAAGGTCTGGGCAACCGTCAGATAGGAGTCCTCGCCACCAGACCCCAACCAACCGCCGACCAACGCCCCGACGGGGAGGGTTGCCCAGCCGAGGGCGCGTGATGCGCTGATAACCCGGCCCAGCATCGAGCTGGTGGCGTAATGCTGGCGTATCGTCGCCAGCGAGACGTTGATCAGCCCGATCCCGACCATCCATCCCATCAGGAGCGTCATGGCGAGGATTCCGTACTCGGTCCGCATCACCGCAACCAGGCAGACTCCGGTAATCGCCATGCCGATTGTCATCGTCTTTCCGAGGCCGATCCGGCGGATTACGTATGGCGCCGCCAGGGCGCCGATCAGCCCACCCATTCCGAACGCGGCAAGCAGGATGCCGACCTGGGCGTCATTCTCCGTCAAGAAGACCCGGTACGCGAGCACGACAAAGGTGGCCTCGATGAACCCGAAGACGAAATTGGGTATTGCCGAGGCGATCGTCGTGATACGGAGCCTCGACTCGGCCATGATGTAGCGGATCCCGTTGGCAGCCTCGGTGAAGAAGCCCTGTCTCTCGTCGCTGTCGGGCCTGTGGTGCGCAACCCGTCCCACCCAGTACAGAGAGATCGCAGAGACGATGAACGTGAGACCGTTGATGTACAGCCCCAGGGCCGGCGTCCCGGTGCTGAACGCCATGATTCCGGCAGCCAGGGGACCGAGAGCGAAGTTCGCCTGTTGGCTGGCGGCGATCAGGCTATTTGCCTGCGCGAGCTTGTGCTGGGGGACGATCCCGGGAACCACCGCATACATGGCGCCGTCGAACAACGTATTCATCGAGCCGACCAGGAATGCCACGACAAAAACGGTGAAGATTCCGTAGGTTTCGATGTTGCCTGCTAGATAGAAGAATGCACATGCCCGGAGCAGGTCGGTGGCTACCATCAATGGCCGGAGATGCCAGCGATCGAGGACAACCCCGCCGACAAGGCCGATGATCAGGGTTGGGCCCGTCTCCAGAGCATATGTGATCGAGAAGTCGAGGACTGAGCCTTCCCCGCCGTCCAGATCGTGGATGTAGGCGACGAGGAGGGGGAGACTCAGGTAGGCGACGTTGCTGCCGAATTGGCTGACTGCCTGGCCAACCCAAAGAGCGAAGTAGCGGGGGCCTAGGGAAGTCAGGGAACGGGCATTGCTCACCGGAGGGTCACCATAACCGTGGTCGTCACTGCGTCCAGCACTTGTTAGCCTTTAGAGGAGCACATATGGCAGATTTTCAAGAGTTACCACAGATGATCCGCGACTTGTTCGACATGTCGAAGGATTACCTCCGCCAGGAAGTGGTCGACCCGGCGAAGAAGCTGGGGCGCTACGCCGGCATGGGCCTGGGCGGTGCGATCCTCTTCTCACTTGGTGCTTTCTTCGGCCTGCTCGGGGTATATGCGCTGATGAAGATGGTGCTTCCTGACACAGAGTGGTACGTGGTGCTCGCCCGTTTGATAACAGCCGTAGTCGGAGCCGCCGCCGCAGGGCTGGTGGCATGGAGGATCAGCAGTGACACTGTCTAGAGACGATATCGAAGCCAAAGCCCGCCAGATTGTCGGGACGGTGGAAGAGACCAAGGAGTCGGTCCAGGACAAGGCGATGTTGGCCGGAGTGGCCGTTGTCGGCCTCGTTCTCGCTGCCTTCTTCCTCGGCGGACGCAAAGGGAGGAAGAACAAGTCGATCGTAGAGGTCTACAAGGTCAAGTGATCTCAGTGGCCCGTTGGCCGAACACTGACGGAGTCGCTACGGCTTGATGACCTTGATTTTGGGGTCGCCTTTCCTCCTGTGATGGATGACAAGGGCGGTCCCTTCGGGGAGCTTCTTGCGATAGATGAGCTCCTTGCCGCCTGAGTCCTGGCGTAATACGGAGATGAGGGCGAGGGTGACCCCCAGGTAGAGATCGCGGCGGTCGCCAACTCGCAATCCCCTCCAGACACGGGCGTAACCCGCCGTTTTCAGGTCGGAGCTATCCAACAATGTGCGAAAAATCCTGTTCATCTTCTACCGTGGTCCAACCCTAGAACAGAAAATCGGTATGCGAAACAAGAAGTTTGTCCAGATCGTCGTGTGGGTCACGGTCATCGCGATGGTGCTCAGCCTCGCCATCGCAGCCATCAGTCTCTTCTGATGCCGTTTGCCGAGGGCGATCCCGCCCTCCTGATTGACGGGAAGGGTCGCCACTTCCTGCTCAAGCTCGACAGCACCCGTACCTTCCAGTACCACCAGGGGGCGATCCCGCACACCGATCTCATCGGCGCCGAGGACGGCACGAGGTTCAAGTCCAGCGGGGGAGGGGAGCTACTCCTCCTGAGTCCCCGCCTCGCCGACTACATCTTGAAGATGAAGAGGGGGGCTCAGATCGTCTACCCGAAGGATCTCGGGCCGATTCTCGTATACACCGACATCGCACCCGGTCAGCGTGTGCTCGAAGCCGGCACCGGGAGCGGATCGCTGACAATGACCCTGCTCCGCGCCGTCGGGCCGGCGGGCACAGTCGTCTCCGTCGACATCCGCGAGGACCATTCCAATCATGCTCGCAAGGCGATCTCCCGGTGGTTTGGCGAGATCCCTGCCAATCTCGATCTCAGAGTCGGAGACGTCGCCGACTTCGTCGAGGAAGTCGACCCGGATCGTTTGGTCCTCGACCTGCCCGAACCATGGTCAGTGCTCGACGCAGCCGCCCGCCACATGCGGCCCGGCGGTGTCATCTGCGCCTATCTGCCCACGGTTCCCCAGGTCCAGACCACCGTCGAACATGCCACCGAGCTTCGCGCTTTCGCCGAAGTCGAGGTGGAGGAGTTCCTAATGCGTGAGTGGAATGTCTCCGGAAGGAGCGTCCGCCCCGGACACTCGATGGTCGGCCACACCGGCTTTCTGGTGTTCATGCGCCGCGTCGACGGAGGTGGCGGCGCAGGCGTGTAGGGCTCTCAGCGGGGTTCGGGAGGCCTATTTCGTTAAGACTCGAAGTAACTCAGGCTATTCGTATACTGCCTAGAGGCGACCAACAGGAAAGGAAGCCGTGGACGAGAGACGGACACAGGACGACGCAGCCCAGTTGCGGCGATTGGTGCAGGCACTCGAAGAAGAGGTGGCCATCCTGCGACGCCGCGCGTCTGGCGCCCCTGAACAGATCCGCCAGCTCGAATCCGACCTCAACGAGACCAAGCAACGCCTGGAGCGAGCCTCCGCCCAGAACGACAAGCTGGCAGCAGTCCTCGAGGAAGCGCGACAGCAGCTGGGTGTTCTCCGCGAAGAAGTCGACAAGCTCACCGCACCCCCCAACAACTTCGGCACCGTCTTGCAGGTGAACGTCGACGGGTCGGTCGATGTCGCCACCGGCAACCGAAAGTTGCGGGTTGCCGCCCAGCCGAATATCGAGGTGAAGCAGCTCCAGATCGGCCAGGAGGTTCTTCTCAACGAGGCATTCAACATCATCGACGTCCGTGAATTCGAACAGGCTGGTGATGTGATCCGGGTACGGGAGACCCTCGCCGACGGCCGGGTCGTCGTCATCGCCAGGGCTGACGAGGAGAGCGTCCTCTCCCGCGCTGATGCGATGAAAGACACATTCATCCGCGCCGGCGACTACGTCAGGATCGACAACAAGACCCGCTTGATCCTCGAGAAGATGGAGCGTCCCGAAGTCGAAGAGCTGGTGCTGGAAGAGGTTCCCGACATCACCTACGCCGACGTCGGGGGACTTGCCGACCAGATCGAGCAGATTCGGGACACCGTCGAGTTGCCGTACCTGCACCGTGACCTCTTCCGCGAGTACGAGCTGGAACCGCCCAAAGGCATCCTTCTCTATGGGCCTCCCGGTTGTGGGAAGACGCTCATTGCCAAGGCCGTCGCCAACAGTCTCGCCAAGAAGGTATCGGAACGGACGGGCAGCCCCGATGTCCGTTCCTATTTCCTCAATATCAAAGGCCCCGAGCTGCTCAACAAGTGGGTCGGGGAAACGGAGCGCCAGATCAGGCTTATCTTCCAGCGGGCCAAAGAGAAGTCGGATGAGGGCGTCCCAGTGATCGTCTTCTTCGACGAAATGGACTCCCTGTTCCGCACCAGGGGAACCGGGATCAGCTCCGATGTCGAGTCGACGATCGTGCCCCAGCTCCTCTCCGAGCTCGACGGGGTCGAATCGCTCAAGAACGTCGTCGTGATCGGAGCGTCAAACCGTGAAGACCTGATCGACCCTGCGATCCTGCGACCGGGGCGACTCGACGTGAAGATCAAGATCAACCGTCCTGAGCCCGATGCCGCCCGGGAAATCTTCTCCATCTATCTCGGTGTTCACACTCCGCTGGCGGAGGAGGAGCTGAAAAAATTCGGCGGCGACCGCGAGGCGTTTGTCCGCCATCTGATCGAAGTGACAGTCGAAGCGATGTACTCCGAAGACGACGAGAACCGTTTCCTCGAGGTCACGTACGCCGGTGGCGATCGCGAGGTCCTCTTCTTCAAAGACTTTGCCTCGGGAGCCATGATCGAGAACATCGTTCGCAGAGCGAAGAAAGACGCCATCAAGAGGCAGATCGCCGGCGGTGACCCCGGTGTCGCCGAACGCGACCTCGTCGCTGCGATCAAACAGGAGTTCCGGGAACAGGAAGACCTGCCCAATACCACCAACCCCGACGACTGGGCCAAGATCTCGGGCAAGAAGGGCGAGCGGATCGTCTACGTGCGAACCCTCGTGGGCGGGGACGACGAGAGTCGCGCGATCGAAAGAGTCTCGGGCGGCCAGTACCTGTAATGGCGATCCACAAGGTTCTCGGAACGGAGACCGAATACGGGATCACTGTCAAGGGGGAGCCCGGCTTCAACCCCGCCGTAGCCTCGTCCCTGATCGTCAACAGCTACCCCGGGCGGCGGGTCCGGGTGCAATGGTCTTATGAAGAGGAGACCCCGGGCAGGGATGCCCGCGGCTTCGGCCACGAGACATATGGCCCTCTAGATCCCGAGGGGGCTGTCGTCAACTCGGTGCTCGCCAATGGCGCCCGGATGTACGTCGACCATGCCCACCCTGAATATTCGGCGCCGGAGAGCTACGACCCCCTCGAGGCCGCCCTGTATGACAAAGCCGGGGAAGTCGTCATGCATCAAGCAGCGGTGGCCGCCGAGGAGCGCTCCGGGAATATTGTGTCTCTCTACAAGAACAACTCCGATGGGAAAGGCAATTCCTACGGAGCGCACGAGAATTATCTGCTGTCCCGGGAGACGCCATTCGGCGACGTAATCCGCTACGGAATGACTTTTCTGGTGACCCGTCAGATCTTCACCGGGGCGGGGAAAGTCGGCTCGGAGAATGATCGCCCCAAGGTTCCATTTCAGATCACCCAGCGTGCCGACTTCTTCGAGGAGGAGGTGGGGCTGGAGACCACACTGAAACGACCGATCATCAACACCAGGGACGAGCCGCACGGCGACCCGTCCAAATACCGGCGGCTGCACGTGATTCTAGGAGATGCCAACCTCTCGGAGGTCCAGATCTTTCTCAAGGTGGGAACGACTGCCTTGATGCTGGCGGCTCTCGAAGACGGGGCGATTCCCGATCCACTCGACCTGGCCGACCCGGTCGAGGCGTGCTGGCGGGTGAGCCACGACGTCGACCTCAACCGCCCGCTCGAGCTCGACGGGGGAGGCACGGCGACCGCCCTCGAACTTCAGGCTCGGTACCTCGAATGGCTTTCGAAGTATGTGGAAAAGGAGCTCGACGACCCGGTCTGGACCCGCCTGGTCGAAGAGTGGCAACGCACATTGACCGCGCTGGAGTCCGATGTCTCCTCACTGGCGGACACACTCGACTGGGTCGCTAAGAAGCAGGTCTTCGACCGATTCGTCGAACGGGATGGGATCGACCGGGACGGTGCGAAGCTGCGGGCCTTCGACCTGCAGTATCACGATGTCAATCCCGATCGCGGGCTGTACAACCGGATGGCAGCGTCGGGACGATTCCGAAGGCTGTTCACTGATGAGGAGATATCCGCTGCCACCAGCTACCCGCCCGAACGGACCAGAGCCTTCTTCCGGGGGCGGTGTGTCGACCTGTTCCGGGATTCGGTGGTCGCCGCCAATTGGGATTCGCTCGTCTTCGACATCGGGGAGTCACACCTCAAGCGCGTTCCTATGATGGAGCCGCTGAGAGGGGCCGCCGATATCGTTGGTCCCTTGCTCGAAGAGTCAGAAGACGCTGCTGATCTGATTCAGCGTTTAGGAGCCAGTTGAACAATGCATGTCATCCATCTTGACGACCAGGCATCACCATTCGCTGCGTTCTCGGCCCCGCCATTCCGGCCCGAGGAGTGGCGAAACCTCGGCCTTGCGACTGGCGCTCCTGGCCGCCAATCTGGGCAACGGCATTATCCAACCGACTCCTAGGAGGATAAAAAAAAATGGCTGAACAAGACCGATCCGCAGACCGGCGAAAGGAAAAGGAGGAGCACAGCGAGGAAGACGAGATCGTCACCGAGAGTGACACCGACCTCGATGCCCTCGACGACCTTCTCGACGAGATCGACGAGGTACTCGAAGAGAACGCCGAGGAGTTCGTGAAGAATTATGTCCAGAAGGGCGGAGAGTGAATCCGTCTCGTAACGGACCGTTGCCCATGGACGCGCCATCCCCCGGTTCGAGTTTCACCGATCTTCTCGACTCGATGGGCGCACTCCCGACTCTGAACTTTCCGGCCGCGGAGAAGGCCCTCTCGGTGCCTGAAGGCACCACAGTGCTCGCCTTGCGCTACGGCGACGGTGTTGTCATGGCGGGCGACCGCAGGGCCACCGAGGGCCACCTCGTTGCCCACCGCCGGATCCGGAAGGTGTTTCCGGCCGACCGCTTCTCTGCGGTTGCTGTGGCCGGGACGGCTGGCCTCGCCATCGACATGGTGCGGTTGTTCCAGGTCGAGCTGGAGCACTACGAGAAGATCGAGGGGGTGCGGCTCTCGCTGGAAGGTAAGGCCTCGTTCCTCGCCCGGCTGGTCAGAAATCAACTGCCCCTTGCCTTCCAGGGCCTGGTAGTGGTGCCGATGTTCGCCGGATACGACGAGGCGGAGAAGACCAGCCGCCTCTACAGCTTCGACGTGGTCGGTGGCAGGTACGAGGAGATCGACTTCGGCAGCACCGGTTCGGGATCCCGCCTCGCCAAGTCTTACCTGCGCACCGTTTACCGGGACGACCTCACAGCGGACGAAGCCGCCGGATACGCGGTGAACGCACTGGTCGCGGCGTCCCAGGAGGACACCGCCACCGGTGGCCCCGACCTCAAACGAGGCATCTACCCCAACGTGGTGAGGATCGACGCGGCTGGATTTGAGGAGCTGGCTGATGATGTCGTCGCCCCTCTCGCCGAACACGCAGTGGAGAGCATCCGATGACAATCCCGTTCTACGTCGCCCCAGAGCAACTCGTCCGGGACAAGGCCGAGTTCGCCCGCAAGGGCATCGCCCGGGGCCGGTCGATCATTGCGGTCGACTATGCCGATGGGGTCCTGATGCTGGCCGAGAACCCATCTACTGCGCTGCACAAGATCTCCGAGGTCTACGACCGGATCGCCTTTGCCGGCGTCGGGAAATACAACGAGTTCGAGACTCTGCGCAAAGCGGGCATTCGGCAGGCCGACCTGATGGGTTATCTCTACTCCCGTGACGACGTCACGGCCATGGGGCTGGCCACGCAGTTTGCGCAGACTCTCGGTGTCATTTTCACCCGTGACCCCAAGCCATTCGAGGTCGAGTTGCTGATCGCCGAGATCTCGACAGACGGTTCGGAGCACCGGCTGTTCCGGATCACCTACGACGGCACCCTCTATGACGAGCGGAATTACGTGGCCATCGGGGGCAAGTCGGAACAGTTGACCGCTGCCCTCGAGGAGTTGTGGTCGCCGGACATGGGCCTCGACGCGGCCCTGGAGGCTGCCCAGTCGGCTTTCCGCCAGGCCGAGGGCAGAGATTCGGAGGGTTGGGAGGCGGCAGTTCTCGATGCCACCAACGGCCGGAGGGCCTTCCGCCGCATCGACTTCGGGCCGGAAGCGGGATCGACAACCCGGGTGACGTCACCCGAAGGAGACGAGTCGGTTTAGCCTGAGCGGGTGGACCGAAGAATCTTTGGCCTGGAAAACGAATACGGAGTCACCTGCACCCTCCGGGGCCAGCGTCGTCTCAGCCCCGACGAGGTTGCCCGGTATCTCTTCCGGCGGGTGGTCTCATGGGGTCGCTCTTCGAACGTGTTCCTCGAGAACGGGGCCCGTCTCTACCTCGACGTGGGCTCGCATCCCGAATACGCAACCCCTGAGTGTGACGACCTCTATGACGTCGTCGCTCACGACAAGGCGGGGGAGCGCATCCTCGAGGGCCTGGTGCAGGGAGCAGAGGAGCGACTCGAAGAAGAGGGAATCCGCGGCGAGATCTTCGTCTTCAAAAACAACACCGACTCAGCGGGTAACTCCTATGGATGTCACGAGAACTATCTGGTCAGCCGTCACAAGGACTTTCATCGCACCGTCGACGTCCTGATTCCATTCCTGGTCACCCGTCAGATATTCCTCGGTGCCGGCAAGTTGACCCAAACCCCCAGGGGCACCACCTACTCGATCTCGCAGCGGGCAGACCACATCTGGGAGGGGGTCTCGTCGGCCACCACCCGGTCGCGCCCGATCATCAACACCAGGGATGAGCCGCATGCCGACGCCGAGCGATACCGCCGCCTCCACGTGATCGCCGGGGACTCGAACATGAGCGAATACGCAACGTTCGTGAAGATGGGCACGATGGTGGCGCTTTTGCAGATGATCGAAAAAGACGTGGTCTTCCGCGACCTGAGCCTGGAGAACCCGATCCGGGCGATCAGAGAGATTGCCCATGACCCCTCATGCCGTCGCAAGATCCGGCTAATGAACGGACGCGAGTTGTCGGCGCTCGACATCCAGTGGGAGTACCTCGACAGGGCGATGCGCTTCGCCCGCAGCCCGGGCTTCCCGGTACAGGTGAAGGCCGCCGTCGACCGTTGGGAGTCGTTGTTGACCGGTCTGGAGAAGGATCCGATGACGTTGGACCGCGAGGTCGACTGGGTGGCGAAATACCGGTTGCTCGAACGGTATCAGCACCGGCGCAACCTGCAGCTCTCCGACCCCCGCCTGGCGATGATGGACCTCTCCTACCACGACGTCAATCGGGAGCGCGGCCTGTTCTACATGATGCAGGACAAAGGCATGATGGACCGCGTCGTCGGGGACGAGAACATCGCAAACGCGGTGCGACGGCCGCCGCAGACCACAAGGGCGCGGCTGCGCGGCGAATTCATCAAGGCGGCGAAGGCGAAGAAGCGGGACTTCACCGTCGACTGGGTCCACCTCAAGCTCAACGACCAGGCCCAGCGGACCGTGATGTGCAAAGACCCGTTCCGCTCGGTTGACGAGCGAGTCGACAAGTTGATAGAGAGCCTTTGACCGATCGGGCCGGACCTAGAATCGGGCGCCAATGAGGAATGTCGTCGAGCGTGTCCTCAATACGCTCATCTACCTGCTCGAGTC
Organism: Acidimicrobiia bacterium; assembly: GCA_040878225.1. Classification (GTDB taxonomy): domain Bacteria; phylum Actinomycetota; class Acidimicrobiia; order Spongiisociales; family ZC4RG35; genus MA-ANB-1. The sequence goes on along the minus strand of JBBDMR010000111.1, from coordinate 2,229 downwards.
GCCAAGGCCGGTGACAGCCGAGGACATCCGCCGCACCGTGCCGGGATACTCACCGGATTCCGATGATGCCTTCCACCGGATGTTCGAGCGGGACAAGGATCTGCTTCGCCAACTCGGGATCCCACTGAAACTGATGCCTCTGGACGCTTGGGAAGTGGACTACGGGTACAAGGTCGACCCCGAGGAGTACGCGATGAAGGACCCCGGCCTGACGACCGAGGAACGTGCAGCTCTGTCGCTTGCTGCCTCGATGGTGCAGGTTGGAGGTTCGCACTTCGGCCTCGACGGGTTGCGCAAGCTCGGTGGGGCCGAGCGTGGAATTGCCTTCGAGCCATTTGGAGCTGACCTCGGAGCCGAAGGTGATCTGCTCGGTGCCATCTTCGACGCCGTGGTGCAGCGAAGCCCGCTGGAATTCTCCTACCGCGGCACGCTGCGGAACATCAACCCCTACGGCGTTGCCTTCAGGCGGGGGCATTGGTATCTGGTCGGGGGAGGCCAGGACGGTGAGCGAATCTTTCGGATCGATCGGATCGCGAATGTGCTGGCCGGGGATCCGGGGTCCTTCCGGCGCCCCGCGGGTTTCGACCCGAAGGCGGTGTTGCAGGCGCAGCCCTGGGAGACCGGAGCTGATGACGCCGTGGAGGCGGTCGTCGTGTTCGACGATGACGTGGCCTGGTGGGCCAGCCGGACCATCGGGGTCGACTACACGAACGGTGTGCTGGAAGCGAAGGTGCCCGTGTCGAATCGGGACGCCTTTATCGGTTGGATCCTCAGCTTCGGGCCGTCGGCTGAGATCGTCTCGCCTCCTGAGTTGCGCGCTGAGTTGATCAGCCGGGTTGAGGCAGCCCTCTCGGGAGTGGCGAAGTGACTTCACAACGAACCGTTGCGCGTCTGTCACGGATCCTGGGCCTGATCCCGTATGTCCTGGCGAATCCCGGGGTGGGCATCGACGAGGTGATGGAGCGGTTCGGCTACACCCGCGACGAGCTGACCAGAGATCTCAATGCAGTCTTTGTCTGCGGACTGCCCGGTTATGGGCCGGGCGACCTGATGGAGGCCTATATCGACGAGGACGAGGTTGTCATCGATTCTGCTGACTATTTCAGCCGCGCCCCCCGTCTTTCCCCCATAGAGGCGCTGGGACTGCTTGCGGCCGCCCTCGCCGTCTCGGGGGCGGGGCAGGGGACACCAGCGCTCGACTCCGCTATCGACAAGCTGAGCAATGTCCTGCTGCCGGAGGGTGAAGACGCCCTTGCCGTAGATCTCACGGCCACATCTGACGAGGTGGCCGGGCTACGCCGCGCAGCCGCCGAGCACCGGGTCGCCCACATCGTTTACCGGTCGTTGAGCCGGGAGGAGACCACCGAGCGGGATATCGAGCCCTGGTCGGTCTTCTCCACGCTCGGCAACTGGTATGTCACCGGCCATTGCCGGCTGGTCGAGGACGTCCGGACTTTTCGCGTCGATCGAATCAGGGAGCTCACGGTGGAGGACGAAACCTTCCAACCTCCGGAAGAAATCCCCGAGCCAGGCGTCGGGTATACCCCCTCTGATCACGATGTCAGGGCCGAGATCGAGTTGTACCCGGCGGCCAAATGGGTATTGGAGTATTACCCGGTGGAGCTGATCAGCGAGACCGATGAGTCGACAACGATCAGGTTCTCTTCTACCGACGCCGAGTTGCCGGCCCGACTGCTGCTGCGCCTCGGGCCGACCGCAGCGCTGATCGAGGGTGATGAAGTCGCAGCCAGAGTGCGGGAATTAGGGGCATCTTTGAAGGCCCGGTACCGATAGGGTCGATCGACCTACAAACTACCTCTACAGGTTTTCCGGGGGTCTGCCGATCTATCCAAACATATGGGTGACCGGAGAATTGGAATGACAACCATCAAGACAACATGTGGCCGATGCGGCGACATTCATCTCACACCGGACGATGTAGCGCTGGAGCTGCGTCCCGGGGGTAGGGAAGGCGACTACAGGTTCAAGTGCCCGACTTGCACCGCACAGCAGCGCCGGCCCGCCAACTCCCGGGTGGTGAGTGTTCTTCTGGCGACGGGGGTGGCCTACGAGGTCGTCAATCCGGACCCGATCACTGAAGCCGAGATCCTTGCTTTCAGCAACGCCCTCGAATCGGAGACTGATCCTCTCCGACTCCTGGCCGGCTGATCTCGGCTAAAGCCTCGACGGGCTTTCAGGGCAGAACCCCGTCGATGAGAAGTGGGGGCG